>NZ_JBHMIW010000013.1:0-225700 GCF_042436655.1 Sinorhizobium sp. P24N7
TGAAAGCGGCGGAGTGATCGGGATGTCAAAGCTAAAGTTTATCTTGCAGCTGGAGCCATCCGCCGCCGACCGGGCTGCGCAACCCTGACCAGCTCCACCCGGCCGGCGGCTTGCGTCTCCGTACTTTTTAAATATAGCAACTTGCAAATGCAGTAGTAATGGATAGGATGTTGTCGCGTTTCTAAGTTGACTACTTTGTCTCATCTTTAAATAGCTGTGACAATGCATGTAGCCGCAAAGTTAAAGTGTCCTGTTTCTGCAAAGTAAGAATGTCACTCTCCCGGCGGTTTGACGCGCATGACGCTGGTTTCGGCAGCGCATGTCCTGGGCTTAAGCACGCGCCAGGTCCGCCGCTTGCTGGAGCGTATCCGGAGGGATGGTGCAGCATCGATCCGGCACAAGGCCATTGGTCGGCCATCGAACAATCGGATTTGCGACGGTGTGCGGGATTATGCCCTTGCGATCGTGCGCGAACGCTATGCGGACTTTGGTCCGAGCTTGGCAGCCGAGAAGCTTGCTGAGCGCGATGGTTTGCGGGTGTCGCGCGAGACGCTGCGCAGCTGGATGGCGGATGCCGGACTTTTGGCTGTCGCGCAAGCAGCGACGGACGTTTCATCAGCCACGATTGCGACGTGAGGCCTATGGCGAACTGGTGCAGATCGACGGGTCGGAGCATCGCTGGTTCGAGGATCGCGGGCCGCCGTGCTCGCTTTTGGTGTTCGTCGATGATGCGACCGGCAAGTTGATGCAGTTGCGGTTCGTGCGCTCGGAAAGCGCGTTCACCTACTTTGAGGCGCTGGCGCTTTACCTTAGGCAACATGGGGCACCTGTGGCCTTTTACTCCGACAAACATTCGGTGTTTCGGGTGGCGAAGAAGGATGCCAAGGGTGGCCAGGGCATGACTCAGCTCGGGCGTGCACTTTGCGAGCTAAACATCGAGATTCTTTGCGCAAATTCCAGTCAGGCCAAAGGTCGCGTCGAGCGGATGAACCGGACGCTGCAGGATCGGCTGGTCAAGGAATTAAGGCTGGCGGGTATCGACGGCATGGAGGCTGGCAATGCGTTTCTGCCTGGCTTCATGGAGCACTACAATGCGCGGTTTGCGGTTGTCCCTGCCCGACCCGATGATCTGCATCGGCCAATGAATCTGGCGCCCGATCGGCTCAAAGAGATCCTGTGCAAACGCGAGCAGCGCTATGTCGGATCGCAGCTGACGTTTTCGTTCGAGCGCCAGCGGATCATGCTTGAGGAGACCGATGTGACGCGCGGTTTGGCTGGTCGCTATGTCGAGACCTATGCCTATGCCGATGGTCGATTGGATGTGCGGTGGAAAGGCCATTGCCTGCCCTACCGGGTGTTCGATAAGGACCAGCGGGTGACGCATGCGGCGATCACCGAGAACAAGCGGCTTTCCGATGTGCTGGCCTACATCAAGGAGCGCCAGGACGAGCGGCCGCCGAAGGTGAAGACCAATAGCGAGAGGATCGGTTACAAACCGAGTGGCCGCAAGCCGGGACGTCGGACCGATTTCACGAACGATCCAGCGGTCATTGCCCGACGGCGACAAGCGCTCTCCGAGCTCGATGCGGCGGAATGATCCGCCGTCGCAAGGTCTCAAAGCTAAAGCGTTTGGTGCGTCTCACCCGCCCCCTCCCTTCCCTTGCAATCCGATCCAGCCGGTCCGGTCGGGGGCTTGCCTCAGTGCCAGTGGGGATGTCGCATGTCGCATTTCTAAATGGTTGGTGACGCACTCACAGTGACATTTTAACTTTGCGCAACAGCGGACATTTCAACCCGGCCGCCACAATGCATGTAGCCGGGGGTACATTCTATTTCCAAGTGCGACATGGCAATAAAAACAATGGCTTGCCTCTTGCAGATCTTTGCATGTGTCTCAAGAGACAGTGATCTCGGCTTCCGTATCGGATTCCAACTTTAAACAGGCTGTCCATAGAGGTGTTTTGTAATAGGTACCGTCCTGCAGAAAATCTAGCCCTTCGCGCTCTTCCTGCAGCAATCCCAGCCAGCACAAGGGCCGAATAATGTCGTAGCGGAACTCCCCTCTGATCGTTGTAGCTTGGATAATCGTTTCTGCTTGCGCCAGCGAGTACGACTCGCTCGGGTATAACTCGCTCACCAGGTCGTCCAGCGAACAGCCCGTTCTCGCCTTGATATTGATAAGATTGAGAAAGACGTGCCACCACCGCATCCGCACGCGCACATCGTCCCGTGTCTGCCCGTAGTCGATATAGGCATAAAGATAGTCCGTCGCGATCTGATCGAAGAAGGTGTGGGGTCTTGCAAGAAAATCCCGACCGCGTTTGGTGGGAAACAATCGGTCTTTTTTTCGCCGCACAAGCCTTAGGTGCTTGAGCATGTCGTGGACCACCGAAAGCGGCGGCATGTCAGCTTCGTTCAGAACCTTGTTGACGCTGTATAGATCCTCCGGAGTGTTGCCGGGCCAATCGAAGTGAACAGCGGCCCAGTGCACAAACTTGCGGTTCATCGCACCGGACGCAGTCAGACCGATGCCGCCTTCGGTCTCGGCATAGGAGATGGCCATGACCATGCCGCGAACCAGTGGCGACATGACCACTACGTCCACGTCCGCAACGAGCTTAATTTCCGGAAGCATTGCGCGCGCTCCTGGCGAGTCCGGTCGTTTGAATTTATCCGGAACGATCTCCCAAGAGCGCGGAGATTGAAACCCCCAAAAGCTAAGCAAAGGAAAGAAAGCCCCTCACCCGGCCCGGCTCTTGCAACCCGGACCAGCCCGTCACATTCTACCGGATAGACATGCGACAAGCCGCACCTCTCGGGATGCCGGACAACGTCAACGCTGGACCGCTTGTTTTAAGGGAGACACGGTATGGACCGATTCACAGGCGGTTGCCTGTGCGGCAACTTGCGATTGGTGGCGTCGGGACGACCATACCGAGTCGGTCTCTGCCATTGTCTCGACTGCCGCAAGCATCACGGGGCCCTTTTTCACGCGTCCGCCATTTTCCCTGAGGATTCTGTGACGGTCGATGGCGAGACACGCGATTACGCCGGTCGGCATTTCTGTCCCCGTTGCGGCTCGATCGTCTTCGCACGCACCGGAGACGAAATCGAGGTGAACCTGGGATCCCTGGATGCCCCGGATCAATTGATGCCAACCTACGAAAGCTGGACCGTTCGTCGCGAATCCTGGCTGCCGCCGTTTCCCCTCAAGAGACGATACGAGCGGGATCGTGATGAAACGAGTCGCTTCGAGGATTAGGCCCCGCAAACGGACGATGGATGCGGGTCACTCCGGTAGGCCCGCCTTGCGGTAACCGTCAACGAAATGCGCAAGCGTCACAGGGTCGCGGAACGGCTCCGTACTCGCCCAGTGTCGCGTTGTAAAATGCGGGTTGGCGACGAGGAACAGTTCAACCTCGGCGCGCGCCTCGTCGAGCCGGCCCAGTTGGGCAAGGCTTGCCGCCAGGAAACGTCGCGAGCTGGTGCGATACGTCTCGTCCCTCCGCAGTGTCTCGACGGCGGCTTCGTATTCGCCGGCGGCATACTGGGCCTGGCCGAGCGTCAGATAGTACCAGCTTGCCGGAAACGGGTTCAGCCGGAACGCCTTGCGGATGTGCTCAAGACCCTCCTCCACCCGCCCGGCCAAGACCGCTATGTCGGATAAAGTCGCCCAGGTATCGGCCTCATTCGGGTCGAGCTCGATCGCCTTGGCGAATTCCGCATCCGCCTCGGCGAAGCTGCGCTCATATGCAAGCAGGTTGGCCAGCACCCAATGGCAGCCGGCATCGTTCGGATCGATCGCCACGGCTTTGCGTGCCAGTTCCAAAGCAATGCTACGGTTCGGCTCGACCGGTTCGCCCCAATGCACCCATCTCATCCAGTGGTTCATGGCAAGCCAGCGATTGGCCTCGGCATATTCCGGATCAAGCGAAATCGCGCGCGTGAGCATCAGATGCGCTTCCCGCGCCGTCTGAGGCGAATCATCGATCAGTTTCCGCGCCCGCACGCAGAGATCGTAGGCCTCGAGATTCTTGGGGCGATTGCGCGGCGGCTGTGGGCGCAGCCGGCCGAGCAACGCCTCCACGATCTTGCCGGTGACCTCGTCCTGAACTGCAAAGATATCTTCGAGGCTGCGATCGAAGCGTTCCGCCCATAGATGATTGCCGCTCACCGCATCGACCAGCTGTGCGTTGATGCGCACGCGCCCTGCGGCGCGTCGTGCGCTACCCTCCAGCAGATACCGCACGCCAAGGTCCGCAGCGATCTCGCGCACGTCCCTCGCCTTTCCTTTGAAGGCGAAGGCCGAGTTGCGCGCGATGACGAAGAGGCCGGAGATCCTGGACAGGTCGGTGATCAGGTCTTCGGTCAACCCATCCGCGAAGGAATCCTGCTCCGGATCGCTGCTGAAATTAACGAAAGGCAACACGGCGATCGATGGTTCGTTGGGCAGCGCCAGTGGATTTCGCTTCGCGCCACCGACCTGTTCGACAGGGCCCGTGAAGCGGTAGCCGACCCGCGGAACCGTGGCGATCCATTCTCCGCCGTCGGGGGGCGCACCAAGCATTTTCCGCAGCTGCGCGATCTGGACGGTGAGATTGCCTTCCTCGACCGCCCTGCCCGGCCACGCCGCATCCATCAACTCGGCTTTTCCCAGGATTTCGCCCGGCCGTCCGGCGAGCGCCTCAAGCAGCTTCAGCCCGCGATAGCCGACGGCGACGGGGTCATCGTTCCGAACGAGCGTTCCTGCACCCGGATCAAGGACGAACGGACCAAAGACGATGCGTGATCGCTGCATAGGCGCATCTATAGTGCGTTTGGAAGTTTTTGAGAACTTTTTGGAGGAGCTTAATTACGACGCTTTTCGCATAACGCAGAATCGTCCTCCCCAGGTCGAGGGCTCTGCCCCTCAAGCCGTATGGAGGTTGCAATGAACGATACCCCCTCCGTTATGACGGAAACGCCGCGTCGGCCCTACCGCCTCGCGACCCTTCGAAGCATTATCGCGACGTGGGAGGAGCGGAAGCGCTTTCGCTGCGAGCTTGAGCAGAAGTTGAAGGACGATCCGCATTTGATCTGCGATATCGGTCTGACGAGGCTTGAGGCCGAGGCGGAGATCGCCAAGCCCTTCTGGCAAGTATAGGCGTAGTCTGCATGACCACTGAAAGCACGACATTATCGCTCCACGAGCGGATCCCATGGGCCGCCATGGCCGGCATCATCGCGACCGTCACGGTGTTCGCCGTGGCACAGGGGCTTACCTATCCCCTGCTCAGCTTCATCCTGGAGCGGCAGGGGACGACGCCCGGCCTGATCGGCGTGTCCGCGGCGATGACCCCGCTGGGTTTCATCGTATCCGCCCTCTTCATACCGGCACTGGCGCGGCGCATTGGCGGGGCGCGGCTTGCGATCCTGTGTTCGGGCCTGGCCGCGCTCACGCTGATCGCAATCGGCTGGTCGCGGGAGGTCTGGATCTGGATGCCGCTGCGTTTCCTGCTCGGCTTCTTCGCCAATCCGCTTTACGTGATCAGCGAGACCTGGCTGCTCTCGATCACGCCCGCGCGGCGGCGCGGCCGCATCATGGGCCTCTATTCATCGATCGTCTCGGGCGGCTTCGCCATCGGCCCGCTCTCGCTCGGTCTTGTCGGCACGCAAGGGTGGCCGCCCTTCATGGTCGGCATCGTGGCCTTCCTTCTCTGCGGGCTAATCGTGCTTGCGGTCGTGCCGCACCTGCCGAAGATGCCACATGAAGGCGAAGCGACATCGGTCGGAGGCTTTTTCGCACTGGCGCCGCTCCTCTTGTTCGCGGTTTTCGCCGCCGCCGCCTTGGAGCAGACCCTGCTTTCCCTGTTCGCGGTCTATGGCGCGGCGCTCGGCAGCACAGAAGGGCGCATCGCCTCGCTCATCACCTGTTTCATCGCAGGCAATGCCGTGCTGCAGATATTGCTCGGGCGGGTGGCCGAACGGTTCGGGTCGCTGGGGACGATGATGCTCTGCGCCTTGGCTTCACTGGGTGGCTGCCTGCTGCTGCCGGCGATCTTCGAATCATGGCTCATCTGGCCGCTCTTTTTCGTCTGGGGCGGAGCCTCGTTCGGAATCTACACAATGTCGCTGATCCAGCTCGGCGAACGCTTCACCGGCCAGGCCCTGATCGCCGGCAACGCGGCCTTCGCCTTCGTATGGGGCATCGGCGGCATCGTGGGCTCGCCCGCGACCGGACTGGTGATGCAACTGATCGGACATCAGGGGCTGCCATCATCCCTTGGCCTGCTTTGCTTCGTGCTGGCGGTGTTTCTCGTGGCAGAGAGACGGCGGATCTGACCGGGAATTGCGTCGTGCCGCGGTCCAACAAATTGAAACTATGCACTTCCGGACGGAATGCCGTTATCCACCCTTTCCCGGAAGTGCTCTAATGCGCCGTAAAAGCACCGTCGACCGGATAATAGCTGCCGGTGATGAAGCTCGCCTGTTCCGACAGCAGGAAACAGACGAGAGCGGCAACTTCCTCCGGTTTTCCCCGTCGGCCGAGCGGCTGCAGCGCTTCCAGGCGTCGTGTCTTCGCCAATTCCGAATGTCCAGACAGAAGCGGCGTTTCGATCCAGCCGGGACCGACCGCGTTGACGCGAATCCCCATTCTTGCATATTCGATCCCGGCAGCTTTGGTGAGCCCCACCACCCCGTGCTTGGCGGCGGTGTAGGCAGACGCGGTGGGCAAGGCGACTGCGCCGAGAATCGAGGACATGTTGACGATGGCGCCGCCGCCATTTCCGAGCATGGCGGCGATCTGGTATTTCATACAGTAGAAGACGCCGTTCAGGTTGACTTCTATCAGCCTGCGCCAATCTTCGAGCGGGTAGTCCGCGGTCGCTTTGCGCGGCCCCTCTATGCCTGCGTTGTTGACCGCCAGATGCAATCCGCCGCATTCCCGCACGGCGTAGGCGACCATCTGCTCCACCGCCCCCGCGTCGGTGACGTCGACGGTGAAATCTCGCGCCCTACCCCCGGCTGAGCGAATCTCGGCGGCGACGCTGCGCGCCGCTTCGGCGTCGCGGTCGGCGACGATCACTTCCGCACCCTCGCCGCCAAGTTGCCTGGAAACGGCGGCGCCGATGCCGGAACCCGCACCGGTCACGATTGCGATTTTTCCTTCCAGGCCAAGTTTCATCGTGCCGCTCCTTGTCTCCGCTGCTTCCCCGAACCAGTCGATCAGACGCCGGTTCCGGTCGCAAGAGGTTTCATCCTTGCGGTCGTAACCGTTGCAAGGCTTGGCCGACACGCGCTTGGGTGTTAAACACGAAATCGTAGGGACTCACAATTTACTCAGCAGGTGAGAATGGAGAACGATCGCATTACGCGCCGGGTACTCGTGCTGGGTAGCCTGGCTCTATTGGCCTCCGGTTGCAGTTCGTTGCGACCAGCCGACAGCCCGCAAACGGCCAGGACCCGTATAGACCCACGATACCGCAGGCAGGAGGTCGCCTATTATGGCGGCGAAGCGCCCGGAACGATCGTTGTCAATACGGGAGAACGCTATCTCTATTATGTTCAGGGTGGCGGTTCGGCGATTCGCTACGGGATCGGCGTAGGTGAGGAAGGCCGCACTCTCAAAGGCCGAGCGAAAATCGGCCGCAAGGCGGAGTGGCCCTCCTGGACGCCGACTGCAAACATGATTCGCCGCAAGCCGCATCTAGCACAATATGCCGGCGGCGTGAGCGGCGGGTTGCATAACCCGCTTGGGGCCGCGGCCCTCTATCTTTACCAGGGCGGAAACGACACTATGTTCCGGCTGCACGGGACGAACGAGCCCTGGACGATCGGGCAGGCCGTATCGAGCGGGTGCATTCGCTTGACGAACGACGACATCGTCGATCTTTACAGCCGTACCCCGGTGGGTACGACCGTGCTGATCATATGATGGCGTTTTCCGTTACATTTCGGTATAAATGACTAAGCCCCGTGTGTTCCGACGCGGTTGATAACCCGGTAACCATAAAGCGGTTATCAACTGTGTCCTTTCTGCACTAGGCCCCGGCGCAAATCGCCACTATTACTTGAAGTGTTGCCTTCGATAACCCATTCCGACTATTGAGGAAAGGACTACTTGATGAGCCGAATTCTAGTTGTGATGATTGCGTTGCTTTCCGTTGCCGGCCTCACCGCGTGTGATACGATCGGCAAAGGTAAGGGTAAGGCCCCGCCGCCTGCTGCCGTCGATACGGTAGAGCCGGCGCCGGTATACAAGTAACAGTGACTTTGCGCCGTGGGAGAGCTCAACGAGCGCTCTCCCACGGCGCGTTATTCAGGGTTAGACCGGCTGTGAGACTGACGGCATAGTACGTGTCAAGAACTCCAGCAAGCCGGCCCGAGGTCTGGACTGTCAGAACTCGGAAGACAATCTAAGTGGTGTGATGACGCTTGCACGAGGCCGCATATCCTTTGTGATCTTGGTCGCACTGGCAGCAGCAGCATGCCAGACACAAGACAAAAATCCCGAACCGCGCTACGTTTCCAGCAGCCTGAATGCGCCGGCGAAACTTGAATCTCAATCGCGAGAGCAGGGTTATTTCATCGAATTTCGCTCCCGCTACGCGCTGAGCTATGGCCACACCTACGTCATCTACGGGCGCACGAACAAGTCTGGCGCGGTCGTTCAGCGTCAGGTTGCCGGCCTTGCACCGGCCACGCTCGATCCGACGCCGTATGTCCTCGGCCATTTTGTGCCCGTTCCCGCCGAAACCGGCGCGAGCGACGGTGACCTCGAGGAAGAATACCGCTCGGCAAGCTGGCGCGTCATGCTGACGGAGGCGGAATACAAGAAGGTCGTGGCTTTCATCGACAAACTGAAAGCCAGGTCGAAGGTCTGGCACGCGTCGCTCTACAACTGCAACGCCTTCGTGGCCGAAATCGCCCGCTCCATGGGCTATAAGACGCCCGGCATCTGGCTTCGACCGCAGGAATTCATTACAAGGCTTCGGGAGATGAACGGAGGTTGAGAGGCGACGGGCACAGAGCTCGCGATCCAGCCGTCACCGTTCGACATAGAATCACGCTGCGAAGCATCGGCTGAAGAAGGTTCCCGCCCGATCGTTGACGCCAGGCGCATGCTAAGGATTTGGGGAACTAGACATGTCGGTATCCTCCATCGGCGAGATCGCCTGGGTGCTCGGAATCGTTGCCTGGTACTTCATTCGCCGCCCCTATGAACGCCGGGCCAAGCGCGTGCGAGTCGTAAGCCATCGCCGCTCAACCTCCGAGATGCTGGGGCTGGCGGCAGCCCTGCTCGGCCTCGCGATCATTCCCGCTTTTTATGTCGCAACCGGCATCCCGGAAGGAGCCGACCACCCTGCCCGGCTCTGGGCCGTCGTGGTCGGTGCCGCTATTTTCTGTCTGGCCATGTGGGTCTTTCGCAGAACCCACAAGGAACTCGGGCGCAACTGGTCGATCACGCTCGAGATTCGCGACAAGCACGAACTGATTCGCCGCGGTCCTTACGCCCTAGTCCGCCATCCCATGTATACTTCGTTCCTGCTGATGGGCGTCGGCCAGGCGTTTCTTCTGCCGAACTGGGTCGCAGGGCTGGCGGGTCTTGCCGGTTTCGCGGTCCTCTTTCTTCTGAGGGTGGACAAGGAGGAACGCATGATGATGGAAATGTTCGGCTCTGAGTATCGCGACTACATGGCGGACACCAAGCGGATCATTCCGTACATTTACTAGAGGTGCATGATGCGAGGCCGAGCCCTCAAGCTTTCAGCGTCTCGGCGCCTGGTCGGGGATCTCATGCGATTTTCAATGAAGGTGCCGCGGGTGAGCGTGCAGCGGCGGATGAATCTCGGGCCGTTGCTCAAGGCCAGAACATCGCTTAAAAGCAGGCCATCCTGGACCGCGCTTTTCCTCAAAGGATACGCCCTTCTCGCGCAGGAGACGCCCGAGTTGCGGCGCGCTTACGTCAAGTTTCCCAGACCGCAGCTCTACGAGTATCCCGGAAGCATCGCTTCCATCGCGCATGAAAGGGAGTACGAGGACGAACGAATCGTGCTGCTGACGACGATCAAGAATCCGGAGCGCCGTTCGATCGCGGAGCTGGGCTCCTTGATGCAGACGGCGCGAACCAGCCCCGTGCTGGAGGTCAAGGAATTCCGGCGCGCCTTGAAGATCGCCCGCCTCCCCGGCCCTGTCAGATGGCTTCTAATGTGGCTCGGTTTGAATATCGGCCGGCAAAGGGCGCGCCGTTTCGGTACATTTCAGCTGTCGGTCTATTCGGGCCTCGGCGCAGAATCGCTCAACCCCCTCACGCCTTTGACCTCACTTCTGAATTACGGCCCGATCGACAAGGATGGCTCGGTCACGGTGCGTATCCACTATGACCACCGGGTCATGGACGGCGCCAACGTCGCGCGCGCCCTCGAGCGGTTCGAGAGGATATTGAACGGCGAAATCACCGCCGAGCTGGAGGGGCTTGCATTTGGGCGCGACGTGACCGCTGCGGCAGGTTCCGAGGCAGCGCGATGACTTCGGGCGGTCAAAGTCGTCCGGCCGTAGTCGTCGTCGGTGCATCGCGGGGAATCGGCAAGGCAATCGCCGAAGTGGCCGCGAGGGATGGCACGCCGGTCGTGATGGTTGCGCGTTCGGCCGAGTCACTGGCGGCCGCCGCCGACGGTATCCGCAAGGCCGGAGGCGAGGCGTTCACGGTCCCGCTGGATTTCCTGGCTGATGACGCGACGCTCGGTCTCGAGAACTTCCTGTCCGCAAACGGCCTGTTCTGCGACGTACTCGTCAACAGCGCCGGTTATGGATTGCGCGGAGGGGCGACGGTCCTGCCGCTCGATGAACAGCTCGGCCTCGTCGACCTCAACATCCGCGCCCTTACCGAACTCACCCTGCGTTTCCTGCCGGCAATGGTCGCGCGCGGTCGCGGCGGCGTCATCAATCTCGGTTCGGTCGCAAGCTTCACGCCGGGGCCGTATATGGCGCTCTACTATGCCAGCAAAGGTTTCGTCCGCTCCTTTTCGGAAGCGCTGCATCAGGAACTGCGTCGCACCGGCGTGACCGTCACATGCGTGGCGCCGGGCCCGGTCTCGACGGAATTTCTGGCAACCTCCGGCGCCAATCGCGTCGCGCTGTTCAAGATCCTGCCCAAGCTCGAATCGGGCTATGTCGCTGAAAAGGCCTGGCGCGGCTTCAAAGCGGGCCGCCGCCTCGTCATACCCGGCATTGCGTCCAAGCTGACGATCCTGTTGGCGACACTGGTCCCGTCGGCGATCATGCTGCCCCTGATCGGCCGATTGCAGCGCAGGAGCAAGGATCCGTGCCCTTGCGGATCCGGAAAAAGTTTCACCTCGTGCTGCGGTGCCCGCGGCAATTCGCTCGGAATCACCACGCAGAGTCGATAGCGAAGTAGTCGCGGAGTGGCGAGCGGCCATGAAACACCGGCCTCTCCGATGAGGTCGAGCCTCTACGATCGATGAATAAACAGATTAAATGGCGTCCATATCTCCTTGATAATCAAGCGACATCGTCAAAGCCCCTTCTATAGCGTTTCACTGTGCCATTGAAACAGTGAGACGCTATAGCCCTCTGAAACTACGCGCTCTCGGACAGAGAACCGCCACACCTTTCTTGCAAGTGCTCTAACAAAGGCCAGTTGAGATTTCGGATTCCCGCAGCGGCTTGTTTTGTTTGATCTCCTCATTCCTGTGCTTGTCACAGGAATCCCAGCCAGACCAAGTCCTTGGGCTGAAAGAACGCTTCCCGCGCCGCAGACGCGGCGCTGCTGGATCCCCTGTGACGAGCACAGGGATGAGGGTAGAGAGGGTGCGGTCCCTCGGCGCGTTTCATAAACCGTGACGATAGTAAGGCGGCGCGGAAGCTCCCGCCCGTATACCGCGTCCCGCTTCGCTTCGATGTAGTGGCCGCACATCTCGGTCCCTCATTCCTGTGCTCGTCACAGGAATCCAGCCAGACCAAGTCCTTGGGCTGAAAGAACGTTTCCCGCGCCGCAGACGCGGCGCTGCTCTCATCTCTGTGACAAGCACAGAGATGGCGAAGGAGGAGAGGTTGCATTGAAGCAAGCACGTCCGGCGGGAAACTGCTACGACGCGATCGACTGATTTCCAGATCCGAAACGCATCGTTCGGGGATTTGGCCAGGCTCCCATGGACGGCCAAGCGGCTTTTCCCTGACACGGGAAGAACCAGAGCATCGGATCCTGGAAGACCGGATGCTCTGGTCGTGGCTTCAGCACCTCCGAAGAGCGCCGGCTTCGTGACGCTATCAGTCCTTGCTGTAGTCGGCGCCGTACCACGTGGTCGTCAGTTTTCCGAGTGTGCCGTCGGCCTTCATCGCTTTGATGATTTCACCGATTTTGGCAGTCCATTCCGGGTCACCTTTATCGGCAATGACGACCGCGGGCGACCGAAAGGGATAGACATCCTCGAGGATACGGACGGGATAGTCGTTTCTGACTGCATTTTTTGCGGTCTGCTCGGGGGCGATGACCGCGTCCAACCGAACACCGTTGCCAAGACGCAGGTCGTCGAAGGGCATCATGGAATCGGGAAACGTGCGCACCTCTCCCGGTTCGAGTTTGTATTGAACCGGCGGCAAGCCCGGCGCATCGATCTCCAGGCGACGGTTGATGAAGTCTTCGGACGCCGTGCCTGTCTCGACGCCGATAACCTTGCCATTCAGATCTTCTTCCGAATGAATGCCGCTTTCGGCATGAACGACGTAGACGTAAGGGCTGTAATAGTAGATTCCGGCGAAATCGATGACCTCTGCGCGCGCCTTGGTCGGTGCGACGGAACCGACCCCGAGATCGAAACGGCCCTGCCAGTGCCCCCCGGTCATGGTTGCCCATTCCGGAGTTTCGAAACGCACGTTCACGCCCAACCGGTTGCCGATTTCTTTGGCGACATCAATGTCAAAGCCGACAAGGACATTGTTTTCATCGAGGAACCCCTGCGGCGGCCAGCCGACATTGGTGGCGACGACCATCTCTTTTTTCTCGTTGACGCGATCAAGCGTAGGGCCTGCCACTGCCGAACTGCAAAATATAAACAGAGACGCCGATGCTATAGCAGCAATTCTTTTCATGTTTTCTCCTACCCCCCGTTGAACGGTCAACAACTCCTTGGACGTTTTTTGCTGGGATAGTTCTACAAACGGACGCAGCCCGCAAACCCATTTATTAGAATTGTGCTATCGGAATTTCCGATTCCACCTTCCAAAATCGGTTCTGATAGCTTCGGGTTGTCGAAATGAAACCAGCACCGCCGGAGGGTCCAGTTCGTTTCTGTCGGTGGAAGGCCGTCGGCGACGGCGTCGTTCAGGGGAGCCAAACTTTCGAGCGCGCAGATCGCAGTTACCGGCGGGCCGCGCGAAGATCACACCGGTGGCAGATCGCCGCGCTGCCAGCCTTCCATGGTCTCCGCCATGAAATCGGTATAGCGCCCTTCTTCGATCGCCTTGCGGATGCCGGCCATCAACTCCTGATAATAGGCCAGATTGCTCCAGCTGAGCAGCATGCCGCCGAGCGATTCGTTTGAACGGATCAGGTGGTGCAGGTAGGCGCGCGAATAGTCGCGAGTCGCCGGACAGGAAGACTGTTCGTCGAGCGGGCGAATGTCTTCCGCATGTCGGGCATTGCGCAGATTGATGCGGCCGTAGCGCGTGAAGGCAAGCCCATGGCGTCCGGAGCGGGTCGGCATGACGCAGTCGAACATGTCGATCCCATGCGCGACCGACTTCAGGATATCGTCCGGCGTTCCGACGCCCATCAGATAGCGCGGCTTGTCGGCCGGCAGGACGGGGCAGGTCACGTCGAGCATGCCGAGCATGACCTCCTGCGGCTCACCAACGGCCAGCCCCCCGACGGCATAGCCCTTGAGGTCCAGATCCCGGAGGGCCAGGGCCGAGCGTTCGCGCAGCCTGGGAATGTCGCCGCCCTGTACGATGCCGAACATCGCCCTCCCCGGCTGATCGCCGAAGGCGACCTTGCAGCGCTCTGCCCAGCGCAGCGACATTTCCATCGCGCGCTCGATCTCGTCCGGTTCCGCCGGCAGCGCCACGCATTCGTCGAGCTGCATCTGAATGTCACTGCCGAGCAGGCCCTGGATCTCGATCGAACGTTCGGGCGACATATGATAGAGCGCGCCGTCGACATGGCTCTTGAAGGTAACGCCCTGTTCGTTGAGCTTGCGCAGGCTTGACAGCGACATGACCTGGAAGCCGCCGCTGTCGGTCAGGATCGGCCGCTCCCAGCGGATGAACTTGTGTAGTCCGCCAAGCCTGGCAACCCGTTCGGCGCCCGGGCGCAGCATCAGGTGATAGGTGTTGCCCAGAATGATATCGGCGCCCAGATCGCGCACCTGGTCGAGATACATCGCCTTGACCGTGCCGACGGTTCCGACCGGCATGAAGGCAGGCGTACGGATCGTCCCGCGAGGGGTCACCACTTCGCCACGGCGCGCATTGCCGTCGTTGGCAAGCAGTTTGAATTGAAACGCTTCGGTCATCTAATCTTTCCGGAAGAGCAGGCTCGAATCGCCATAGGAATAGAATCGGTACCCCGTTGCGATCGCATGCGCATAGGCGGCGTGCATCGTCTCGAGCCCCGCAAAGGCCGAGACGAGCATGAACAGGGTCGATTTCGGCAGGTGGAAATTGGTCATCAGCATATCGACCGCGCGGAAGCGATAACCCGGCGTTATGAAAATCCCGGTTGCGCCCGACCAGGGACGGATGCTTCCGTCTTCGGCGGCTGCGCTCTCGATCAGCCGAAGCGATGTCGTGCCGACACAGACGATGCGGCCGCCGCGTTCGCGCACGGCATTGAGCTTCGCAGCGGTCACCGGATCGACGTGACCGATTTCCTCGTGCATCACGTGGTCGGCGGTATCGTCTGCCTTGACCGGGAGGAAGGTTCCCGCACCTACATGCAGCGTGACGAAATACCGTTCGATCCCGGCCTCGTCCAGGCTGGCGAAAAGCCGGTCGGTAAAGTGCAGCCCCGCAGTCGGCGCGGCTACCGCCCCTTCCTCGCGCGCATAGACCGTCTGGTAGTCGGTCCGGTCCCGTGCATCGTCGGCACGCTTGGATGCGATGTAAGGCGGCAGGGGAATGTGTCCGACGGCCATGATCGCCTCATCGAGCGAGGGGCCCGAGAGATCGAAGCGAAGCGTCACCTCGCCGGCATCGCCTTTCTCCTCGACCACGGCCTCCAGCGATCCGAGCAGGCAGGCATTGCCGCCATGACCGAAGCTGATCCGGTCACCCGGCTTCAATCTGCGGGCCGGACGGGCGAAAGCTTTCCAGCGACTGGGCGCAACCCGCATATGCAGCGTCAGCGACACGGGCGTGCTTATGTCCTCACCCCGGTAGCGGACGCCTTCGAGCTGCGCCGGTATGACCTTGGTGTCGTTGAAAACCAGCGCATCGCCCGGCCGCAGGAATGACGGCAGATCGAGGACGCCGCGATCTTCGAGAACCGGTTCGCCGTCGGGGCGAACGATGAGCATGCGGGCGCTGTCGCGCGGGCTGGCGGGCCTCAGCGCAATCGAATTTTCCGGCAGGTCGAAATCGAACAGGTCTACGCGCATCTATGGTATCAATTAAAAGCAAACCCGCCCCGGCGGCTCGCGCGCGATCGGGGCGGGCAGGTCAGTGCGCTACAGCGCCGCGCGTCTGACAAGACGCGCGAAGATCGCCGCAGCACGTCGAACCGCTGCATGTTCCGTCCTTGGATCGATGACGATCCAAGGCAACATGCAGTAGCGCAGATCAGGCGTCGGCGGCAACCCGCATCGAAACGATGGTATCCGGATCGCGGACCGGTTCGCCGCGCTTGATGTTGTCGATATTCTCCATTCCTTCGACGACCTGGCCCCAGACCGAATACTGCTTGTTGAGCCAGGGAGCGTCGGTGAAGCAGATGAAGAACTGGGAATTGGCCGAGTTCGGCATCTGGCTGCGCGCCATGGAGCACGTTCCGCGCACATGTGAAACGTCGGAGAATTCGGCCTTCAGATCCGGCTTCGAGGAACCGCCCATGCCCGCGCGGGACGGGTTGAATTGCTCGCCGCCGGTCTTGCCATATTGCACGTCACCGGTCTGGGCCATGAAATCCTCGATCACGCGGTGAAAGACCACCCCGTCATAGGCGCCTTCACGCGTCAGTTCCTTGATGCGGGCGACATGGCCCGGAGCCACGTCCGGCCGCAGCTCGATCACCACCCTGCCCTTTGTGGTTTCCATGATGATCGTATTTTCCGGATCCTTGATCTCGGCCATGATTCTTCTCCTTCTGTTTCAGTCTTACCTGCCGACCTTAACGCTGATCATGCGATCTGGATCGGCGACGGCACCATTATTGGCGTCATCGCCGAGCTTGATCTTGTCGACGTTCTCCATGCCTTCGACCACCTTACCGACGACCGTGTATTGGCCGTTGAGGAAATCGCCCGGTGCGAACATGATGAAGAACTGCGAGTTGGCACTGTTTGGATCCTGGGCGCGGGCCATACCGACCGTGCCGCGCTCGAAGGGAACGTCGGAGAACTCGGCCGGAAGGTTGGGCTTGGACGAGCCGCCGGTTCCAGCGCGATCGGGCTGGTAGCCGTCCTTCACGTCGCCGAACTCGACGTCGCCGGTCTGGGCCATGAAGCCCTTGATGACGCGATGAAAGGCGACATTGTCATATTCGCCCGCCGCGGCCAGTTCCTTGATCTGCTGGACGTGCTTCGGGGCGATATCCGGACGCAGTTCGATGACCACCGGACCATCCTTGAGCTGAACCGTCAGAATGTTTTCGCCGGACTGCGCCAGCGCACCTCCCGTGAAGGTTGCGAGCGCCAAGGCTCCGGCAAAAGCGAATTGGAGAATCTTCATTGGGACTCCTTGCGTGATGTAAAGCTTTATTTGCGCTTTGCCTGCAGCGCCTGGTGAACCGCCCCAGGGACGAAAGCGCTGACGTCACCGCCCATAGCCGCGATCTGCCGAACCAATGTGGCCGTAATGGGCCGCGAGGCGGTACCTGCCGGCAGGAACAGGGTCTGAATGTCAGGGGCCATCTGCCGGTTCATGCCCGCCATCTGCATCTCGTAGTCCAGGTCCGTTCCATCGCGGAGCCCCCGGACCAGCAGCCTTGCGCCGTGCTTGCGGGCGGCATCGACCACGAGATTGTCGAAAGAGACGACGGAGATGTCGGCTGCCCTCTCCGGCAGCGTCTCCTCAAGCGCGGCCCGGATGAGATCCGCCCTTTCGTCGAAAGTGAAAAGCGGCGCCTTACCGGGATGAACTCCGATCGCGACGATGACCTTGGCTGCGACGTTCAATGCCTGGACGAGTACATCGAGATGCCCGTTGGTGATCGGATCGAAGGAGCCGGGATAGAAAGCCGTGGTCATCGCGCCTGTTTCCGTTTGGTGAAGCCTTTTGTCACGGACGGCCGCGGACCGCAAGGGTTGTACGATCCTTGCTTCCTGTTCCCCCGGAAACAGCGTCGGCAAAATGGTGAATGCTAGATGAACGCAACGTTCAAGAGGGTTTCACACCGCAAGTCTTAGTGTGGAGCCAAGTCGACGGGAACTTTTTTCAGTACCTGCCGTTTAAAACCACGAAAGGAGACGGCCATGGGACTTGCTCTATTTTCGATGGCGATGTTCTTCGCGATGGTCGTTGCGACGATCCATGCGCTGCGAGACGAGGACCGTGACCGCGCGACCGTGCTGTTGCCGCTGGCCGATAGACGCAGGCGCAAATGACGAATTCTAATATCGTGGCTCGCCACAGTTGAAACCAATGCCTCCAGGAAACTTCTCGCCGGAAGTTTCACAAGCGATCCCATTCTTCCCCTGATGCGATCGCTTCTACAAGCCGGACGGTCTCCCCTGCCCGTCCGGCTTTTTCTTTGCGCACAGGCCCTGCCTTTCTGGCTGGATACCTGTGACAAGCACAGGAATGAGGAAATCAAACAAGACGCCGCGGGTATCCGATCTCGACAGGCCTTAGCCGGCCGGGGCCACGCTCACCCTGCGGAGGAGACGGAAGAAGCGCCAGTTGAGCAACAGCGCCGCAGACGCAAGACCGAGGACGAAGCCGAACCAGACGCCGACGCCGCCGAAACCCAGCGGAAAGGCAAAAGCCCAGGCGCAGAAAAAGCCGATCGGCCAATAGGCGATCATCGCCAGGATCATCGGTATGGTCGTGTCCTTGAGGCCGCGCAGCATGCCGGCGGCAATGGCCTGCAGGCCGTCGACGAGCTGGAAGGCACCGGCGATGACGATCAGTGGTCCTGCAAAGGCGAGAACCTCGGCTGCATCGGGCCGCCTCGTATCGAGGTAGAGGCCGGCAAGCTCGTGCGGAAACAGGGCGAAAATCGTGCTGCCGACGGCAGCAAAGCCGACGCCGAGCGTCAGCACGGCAATTGCGGCACGCTTCACGCCTACCATGTCGCCGCTGCCATAGGCCAATCCTATGCGAACCGTTCCGGCCTGCGCCAGCCCAAGCGGGATCATGAAAGCGATGGACGCGAACTGGAGTGCTATGCCGTGGGCCGCCAGCTCGATGGTTCCGATCGTGCCCATGAGCAGCGAAGCCACGGTAAACAGGCTGACTTCCGCGAGAATCGTCACGGAGATCGGAATGCCGAGATAGACCACCTCTCCGAAAGCGGGCCAATCCGGCCGCCAGAAGCGGACGAACAGCTCGTAGCGATGCAGTTCCGGCTGCCGGCGGATATAGCCTATCGTCAGGGCCGCACCGAGCAGGGCCACGCCTAGAGCGGCGACGGCCGCTCCGAAGATGCCCAGCTCTGGAAAACCGAAATGGCCGAAAATCAGGACATAGCAAAGCGCGGCATTGAGAACCAAAGTCACGAGCGTCACGTAGAGGATCACCCCTGCCCGCTCGAGCCCGCTCAAGAATGCCCTGAGGACCATGAAAATGAGGCTGGGGAAGATCGCCCATTGCGCGATATGCAGATATTCTCCCGCAAGCGCAGCGACTTCGGGTTTCTGCCCGGCAAAGAGAAGGATCGGCTCGGCCATCCAGAGGACCGGCGCAGTCAGCACGCCGTAAAGCAGCACCACCCACATGCCCATGCGTACCGAGCGCCGCACGGAGACCTGATCGCCCCGGCCCTGCGCCTGAGCAACCATGGGGACCACCGCATTGGCAAATCCGCTGCCGAATATGAAGACCGTGAAGAAGACCTGCGTCGCGAGGATGATCGACGCCAGCTGGGTGGCGCCCAGCTGGCCGACCATGAGCACGTCCGTCGTATTGATTGCCAACTGGGCCAGCTGGGCGCCGATAAACGGCACGCCAAGATAGAGGCTCGCGCGAAAATGCGTGGGCCATGAATTGTCGCTCTGCGCAAGCACGAAGTCTTTGGTCGCGGTCAGCATGAGGAATCCTGGCTCTGCACCGGCAATGGGCAAAGGGAAAAATGAAGAAGAGAGAACGAATTAGAGCACCACCAGGGCTTGCGCCAGCGGTAAAGGCCGAACTGCTCGATTTTTCATCGATCGATCAAGAATATTGATCAATCTGGAGGCAGGGAAGCCACGGACCGCTATGCCTCCGTCACGCTCGGAACGGCATCCCGGATGACATTTCCCCGGCCGGCGCGGACCTTGGCAAGGAAAATCACCAGCGCGGCGACGATCAAACAGCCTGCCAGGGCATAGGGGGCGCCGGAAAAGCGATAGGCGGCTGCAGGGTCGGTGAAGAAGGCGAAAATTTGCGTGAACATCAGAGGCCCGAGGATCGTGGTGATGCTGGATATGCTGGTGAGCGCACCTTGCAGCTCACCCTGTGCCGAAGGCGGGACATGGACGGAGGCTATGCTGCGGAGCGGTGGGTCGGCGAGGCTTTCGAGCGCCGTCGCGACGATCACCGCATAGACCATCCAGCCTTCCCAGGCAGCCGCATAGCCGGCCATCCCGAGGGCTGTGAAAGTGAGTCCGAGCGCTGCCGTTCGCCTTTCTCCTATTGCGGGCACGACGCGGGGGAGCACCAGCGCCATCACGATTGCGCCGCCGACACCGAAGATCCCCAGCGAAAGTCCGATCTGCCCTTCGCTCCACCCGTAGCGATAGGAAGCAACGAAGGACCAGACGGCCGGGTAGACGGCGTGAGCCAGCCAGTAGAGGAAGAAGACGAGGCCTACCCAGCCGATCCCCGGATAATGCCGCATCTGCTTGAGCGCGCCGAGCGGATTGGCCCGATGCCATTCGAAGTGGCGCCGGTTGGCCGGGGCGAGCGTTTCCGGCAGGAGAAAGACCCCCATGATGAAATTGACGAAGGAGAGCGCTGCAGCACCATAAAAGGGCACTCTCGGGCCCAATTCGCCAAGGAAGCCTCCGATGACCGGGCCGAGCGCAAAACCGGTGCCGAAGGCAATGCCGATCAGCCCGAAATTCTTGGCGCGGTTCTCGTCGTCGCTGACATCGGCAATGTAGGCGGATGCGGTGCCGAAGCTCGCGCCGCTGATGCCGGCAAGGCTGCGTCCGATGAAGAGCATCCAATAACTGGTCGCAAGCGCACAGATCAGGTTGTCGATAGCGAATGTCAGCACGGAGGCGAGCAGGACCGGCCGACGCCCGAATCGATCGCTCAGATTCCCGATTAGCGGTGCGAAGAGAAATTGCATCGCCGAATAGACGAGCAACAACCACCCGCCGTCGATGGCGGCCTCGCCGACATCCGCGCCCGTCAGCTCCTCCAGATAGGTCGGCAACACCGGCACGATGATTGCGATGCCCATGATGTCGAGGAAGAGAATGAGGAAGACGAGGAACAGGCCGCGTCTCACGAATTTCTTGTCGAGCATGAAGCTCCCTCCCCGCTTTCCGCCGGAGCGGAGACAGAACGTGAACGACGTTACCAGATTAGGTGTAACGGCTTGCCTGATCCGAAACAATACGTGAACATGTCAAAGTTTAAGATGGTACCGATCGGTTGTGCTGATAGCTCGTATAGCCTCCGCGTGCATCATTGCCCCGCATGCCGCTGCTCCGACTTCAGGAAGTCCACGAAGGCGCGCACGGGCGCCGGCAGGTGCCGGCGACCGGCATAGTAAAGGAACGGCCCGGGAAAGCTGGTCTCCCATGCTGCGAGGATGCGAACCAGTCTCCCGGCCTCGATCTGCGGCATCAGGAACTCCTCGAAGGTACGTATCACCCCCAGGCCGTCGACGGCCGCGCCGAGCTCGAGGTCGACCGAATTGGCGAGCACTGCCGGCGGCGGCGCAATATTCATCGCCATTTCTCCCTCGCCAAATTCCCACGGCAGCGAAACGCCGTTCTGGAATCGGTGGCGGATGGTCGCGTGGTCGAGAAGATCGCGCGGATGTTGCGGTTCGCCGTGACGGGCGAGATAGTCCGGAGCGGCCGCGGTGATGTAGCGCTGCACGCGCGGACCGATGGGAATTGCGATCATGTCCTTCTCGACGCGTTCCTCGTAGCGCACGCCGGCATCGAAGCCGGCGGCAAGCACATCGATGAAGCCATCCTCGGCGGTGACCTCCAAGGTGATCGCCGGATGCGCTTTCATGAATCGGCCGACGAGCGGCGGCAGGATGACCCTTGCGACGATGGTCGGAACGTTCAACCGCAATGTACCTGCCGGACTGCCGCGCTCGCTCGCCACCTGATCGAGCGCTCCGGCAATCTCCCCGAGCGCCGGCGACAGCCGCTCGAGCAAGCGCTTGCCCGCTTCCGTCGGCGTGACGCTGCGCGTCGTGCGGTTGAGCAATCTGACGCCGAGTCTCGCCTCCAGCCGTCGCAGGGCTTCGCTGAGCGCCGAAGCGGAAACGCCGCGCTTCAGGGCGGCCGTACGAAAGCTGCGCTCCCGTGCAACCGCGGCAAAGGCGTCGAGATCGGCAAGCGGCAGATCATGCATTGTACAAAATTCAGAACAAGTCGTTTCGCTTGTGGGTGATTATCGCACACTGCCATCCGAAGTAAACATTGCATCGACGCAAGCGGCCGCGGGACGGCCTCATCAAAGGAGAAACGAGATGCACATGGTTTCGCTCGGGAATTCCGGTCCGGAGGTCTCGGCAATCCGGCTTGGCTGCATGGGAATGTCGGGCATGTACGGTCCGTCCGATCGCGCGGAAAGCATCGCCACCATTCATGCGGCCCTCGATGCGGGCATCACCCTGCTCGACACCGGCGACTTTTACGGCATGGGGCACAACGAGATCCTGATCGGCGAGGCGCTCAAGGGACGCAATCGAGACCAGGTGCAGTTGAGCGTCAAGTTCGGCGCATTGCGGGATCCGGCCGGCGCATGGCTCGGTTACGATGCACGACCGAACGCTGTACGCAACTTTCTCGCCTATACGCTGCAGCGCCTCGGCGTCGAATATATCGACGTCTATCGCCCCTCCCGTCTCGATCCGAACGTGCCCATAGAGGAGACGATCGGTGCCATTGCCGACATGGTAAAGGCAGGCTATGTGCGCCATATCGGTCTCTCCGAAGTCGGCCCGGACACGATAAGGCGCGCGGCAGCCGTTCACCCGATCTCAGACCTCCAGATCGAATATTCGCTGGTTTCGCGCGGCATCGAGGACGAGATCCTGCCGGTCTGCCGCGAACTCGGCATCGCCGTCACGGCCTACGGTGTGCTGTCGCGCGGGCTGATCAGCGGCCACTGGCAGAAAGATGCCGCAAAGGGCGGCGACTTTCGAGCGATGAGCCCCCGGTTTCAGGAAGGAAATGTCGAGCGAAACCTCGCCTTGGTCGAGGCGCTCAGACGCATCGCCGAGGCCAAAGGCGTTACCGTCGCCCAGATCGCCATCGCCTGGGTCGCCGCTCAAGGTCATGATATCGTGCCGCTCGTCGGTGCGCGCCGGCGGGACCGTCTCGCCGAAGCACTCGGCGCGCAGGCGGTCCGACTGGACGCTGACGACATGTCTGCGATCGAAAGCGCCGTGCCGAAAGGCGCCGCCGCCGGTGCGCGTTATCCGGAAGCACAGCTCGTGCACATGGACAGCGAGCGGCAGAGATGACGAAGGAACGCCGGACCGGGCAGCCCGGTCCGGCGTTGTGATCAGATAGCGCCGGAGAACGTGTCGCAATCCGACATCTTGCCGCTGTCGAAGCCCCGCTGGAACCACCGCATCCGCTGCTCGGACGTGCCGTGATTGAAACTTTCCGGGACGACATAGCCCTGCATGCGCTTCTGCAGCGTGTCGTCGCCGATCTGGGTCGCAGCGTTCAGCGCCTCCTCCAGATCGCCACGCTCCAACAGCCCCTTCTGCTCGGTGTACTTGCCCCAGATTCCGGCGAAGCAGTCCGCCTGCAGTTCGACCCGGACCGACATCTGGTTCGCCTCGGCCTCGCTCATGCGTTGCCGCATTTCATTGAATTTTGGCAATACGCCGATCAGGTTCTGGACATGATGGCCGACTTCATGCGCCAGCACATAGGCCTGGGCAAAGTCGCCGGAGGCCTCGAACTTCTGGGCCAGCTCGTCGAAGAAGCTCATATCGAGATAGACTTTTCGGTCGCCGGGGCAATAGAAAGGACCCGAGGCGGACGAGGCAAAGCCGCAGGCCGAGCGGACCGAGCCGCTGAACAGCACCAGCCTCGGTTCTTCATATTGCTCGCCGCTTGCCTGGAAGATGCCGTTCCAGGTGTCCTCCGTCTCGGCAAGAACCGTGGCCATGAAGGCCTTCATCTCTTCTTCCTCGGCCGTGCCCTGCGGCGCCCCCGAACCGTCGCTCTGCTCGAAGCCCGGCATGTTCGCCGGGCCCCCACCCTCGAGCACCTGGAGCATGTCGATGCCCATCGCCTTCAGGACGAAATAGAGAATGACGAGGAAGATGAGCGTGCCGAAGCTCATGCCGCCGCCGGCGCGACGCATTCCGCCGCCACCACCCGGCAGGCGGAATCCACCGCCACGACCGAAAGGACCGCCTCCCCGGGGGCCGGCCCCGCGTTGATCCTCGATGTTTCCGGACTGGCGGCGGCCCTTCCATTCCATGATCTGTCCTCCAGAAGGCGTCGCCTCTACTTTAGCGCGCTGAGTGATTTTATAAGCCGGGGCGGCAATCCTTGTAAAACGCAATCGCCGTCACCCGGTTGCATGCGACGCATCGTTTTGTCGAGCGGAGCTGCCGGCGCAAAGGGCAAGGGCCTCAGGATTGACGCTCGCGCCGTGTTCGGCTCCAATGGAAAGCAGGCGACGGGAGGAACAGATGAAGGCAGTGCGTCTGGAGTCGGTGGGCAATATCTCCGTTCGGAACGTCGAGATTCCCGTGCCCGGGCCTGACGATCTGCTCGTCAAAGTGGAAGCCTGCGGCATCTGCGGGACCGATCGTCATCTTCTTCATGGAGAATTTCCGTCGACGCCGCCGGTAACGCTCGGCCATGAATTCTGCGGCATCGTCGTTGAAGCGGGGAGCGGCGTTCGAGACATCGCACCGGGTGCGAGGATTACCGGAGATCCCAACATCTCCTGCGGTCGCTGCCCCCAGTGCCAGATGGGCCGGGTCAATCTCTGCCGGAACCTGCGCGCGATCGGCATCCATCGCGACGGCGGCTTCGCCGAATACGTCCTGGTGCCGCGCAAGCAGGCGTTCGAAATTCCGCTTACTCTCGATCCCGTGCACGGCGCTTTCTGCGAGCCTCTCGCCTGCTGCCTGCACGGTGTCGATCTTTCGGGCATCAAGGCGGGCTCGACGGTGGCGATCCTGGGCGGCGGCGTGATCGGCCTGCTGACGGTGCAGCTCGCGAGGCTCGCCGGCGCCACGACGGTCATTCTGTCGACACGCCAGGCAGCGAAGCGTCGTCTGGCCGAGAATCTCGGCGCCACCGCATCGGTCGACCCATCGGCCGGCGACGTCATCGAGGCGATCGCGGGTCCGGCAGGTCTCGTCCCCGGAGGGGTCGATGTCGTCATCGAGTGCGCCGGAGTACCGGAAACGGTGAAGCAGTCCACGCGCCTCGCCAAAGCGGGCGGTACGGTCGTGATCCTCGGCGTGCTGCCACAAGGCGAAAAAGTCGAAATCGAACCGTTCGACATTCTCTTCCGCGAGCTCCGCGTGCTTGGTTCCTTTATCAATCCCTTCGTCCACCGCCGCGCGGCCGACCTGGTCGCGGCAGGCGCGATCGAGATCGACCGGTTGATTTCACGGCGCATATCGCTCGATGAGGCGCCTGATGTCATTTCAAATCCCGCCGCTGCCGGCGAGGTGAAGGTATTGGTGATCCCGTCCGCCGAGCGGGTGGCGCAGCAGTAGCGATTCCATAGGAGAACCGTTGGTTCGAGAGGCGGAACAAATATCTTCGCTTTCTTGTCGATTCCCGAATTTTCGGGGTTCCGCTGGCGAAAACATTTGCCTATAAGCCGCTTCTAGCCTGAAAAGACCATCAATGCGCGACCCGGCCGGTGACCTCCCAACCTGGCCGGTTTTTCGCGCAGCTAGAAACGGATGATTGCCCATGCCGAAGCGCCAAGACATCAAATCGATCCTCATCATCGGCGCGGGGCCGATCGTCATCGGTCAGGCATGCGAATTCGACTACTCCGGCACCCAGGCGTGCAAGGCGTTGAAGGAGGAAGGCTACCGCGTCATCCTGGTCAACTCCAACCCGGCGACGATCATGACGGATCCGGGACTGGCGGACGCGACCTATGTCGAGCCGATTACGCCCGAGGTCGTCGCCAAGATCATCGCCAAGGAACGCCCGGACGCCCTGCTGCCGACCATGGGCGGACAGACGGCGCTCAACACGGCCCTGTCGCTGCGCCGTATGGGCGTGCTCGACCGCTACAATGTCGAGATGATCGGTGCGAAGCCCGAGGCGATCGACAAGGCGGAAGACCGTGCCCTGTTCCGCGAGGCCATGGCGCATATCGGCCTGGAGACGCCCAAGTCGCGGCTGGCGAACGCCACGGACATCAAGGACCACGACCGCAAGTCACACGAGGCGGAGCGCTCGGCCCTCAAGGCGAAGCTTTCCGGTGACGAACTCGACAAGGCGTTGGACGAACTCGAAAACCAGTGGAATCTGGGCGAAGGCGATCGCAAGCAGCGCTATGTGAACCATGCCATGGCGATCGCCGCACAGGCGCTCGACGATGTCGGCCTCCCCGCGATCATCCGGCCGTCCTTCACGCTCGGCGGCACCGGCGGCGGCATCGCCTATAACCGTTCGGAGTTCTTCGAGATCGTGGGCAGCGGTCTCGACGCGTCGCCGACGACAGAAGTCCTGATCGAAGAATCGGTCCTCGGCTGGAAGGAATATGAAATGGAGGTCGTCCGCGACAAGGCGGACAACTGCATCATCATCTGCTCGATCGAGAACATCGATCCGATGGGCGTCCACACGGGCGATTCGATCACCGTTGCGCCGGCGCTGACCTTGACCGACAAGGAATATCAGATCATGCGCAACGCCTCGATAGCGGTGCTGCGCGAGATCGGCGTCGAAACGGGCGGCTCGAACGTCCAGTTCGCCGTCAACCCTGAGAATGGCCGCCTCGTCGTCATCGAGATGAATCCGCGGGTCTCGCGCTCCTCCGCACTCGCATCGAAGGCGACCGGCTTCCCGATCGCCAAGATCGCCGCCAAGCTCGCCGTCGGCTATACGCTCGACGAGCTCGAGAACGACATCACCGGCGGCGCGACGCCCGCATCATTCGAACCGTCGATCGACTACGTCGTCACCAAGATCCCCCGCTTCGCCTTCGAGAAATTCCCGGGAGCCGAGCCGACGCTCACGACCGCAATGAAGTCGGTGGGCGAAGTCATGGCGATCGGCCGGACCTTCGCCGAATCGCTGCAGAAGGCGCTGCGCGGGCTTGAGACCGGGCTGACCGGACTTGACGAAATCGAGGTTCCTGATTTCGACGACAACGGCGACGGTCGCAATGCCATCCGCGCTGCGCTCGGCACGCCGACGCCGGACCGCCTGCGCATGGTCGCCCAGGCGCTGCGTCTCGGCATGAGCGAAGCCGAAGTGCATGAAGCCTGCAAGATCGACCCCTGGTTCATTGCCCAGTTCAAGGCGATCGTAGACATGGAGGCGCGCATCCGCGAGCACGGCCTGCCCACCGACGCCGAGAACCTGCGCATGCTGAAGGCGATGGGCTTCTCCGACGCCCGGCTTGCGACGCTTACCGGCAAGCGTCCGAAAGAAGTGGCAGAGCTCCGCAACGCACTGAACGTGCGCCCCGTCTACAAGCGCATCGACACCTGCGCGGCCGAGTTCGCATCGCCGACCGCCTACATGTATTCGACCTACGAGACGCCTTTCGTCGGTCCCGCCCGGTCGGAGGCGCAGGTTTCCGATCGGAAAAAGGTCGTCATCCTCGGCGGCGGACCGAACCGGATCGGCCAGGGCATCGAATTCGACTACTGCTGCTGCCATGCCGCCTTCGCACTGAAGGACGCCGGCTACGAAGCGATCATGATCAACTGCAACCCGGAGACGGTTTCGACAGATTACGACACCTCCGACCGGCTCTATTTCGAGCCCCTGACGGCAGAGGACGTGATCGAGATCATGCGTGCCGAACAGGAAAACGGCACTTTGCACGGCGTCATCGTCCAGTTCGGCGGCCAGACTCCGCTGAAGCTTGCCGAAGCGCTGGAAAAGAACGGCATCCCGATCCTCGGCACCGCGCCGGACGCGATCGACCTCGCCGAGGACCGTGATCGCTTCCAGAAGCTCCTGATGAAGCTCGACCTTAACCAGCCGAATAACGGCATTGCCTACTCCGTCGAGCAGGCCCGCCTCGTCGCCGGCGAAATCGGCTTCCCGCTGGTCGTGCGCCCGTCCTATGTTCTCGGCGGTCGCGCCATGCAGATCATCCATTCGGAAAGCATGCTGCAGAGCTATCTGCTCGATACCGTTCCGGGGCTGGTTCCTGAAGATATCAAGCAGCGCTATCCGAACGACAAGACCGGCCAGATCAACACCTTGCTCGGCAAGAACCCGCTCCTCTTCGACAGCTACCTGACGAATGCGATCGAAGTGGACGTCGATTGCCTTTGCGACGGCAAGGATGTCTTCGTTTCGGGTATCATGGAGCATATCGAGGAAGCCGGCATCCACTCGGGCGACTCCGCCTGCTCGCTGCCGGTGCATTCGCTCGGCACGGAGATGGTCGACGAGCTGGAGCGTCAGACGGGGGCGCTCGCCAGGGCGCTGAATGTCGGCGGTCTGATGAACGTGCAGTTCGCCATCAAGGACGGCACCATCTATGTGCTCGAAGTGAATCCGCGCGCTTCACGCACCGTTCCCTTCGTCGCCAAGACGATCGGCGCGCCGATCGCCAAGATCGCCGCCCGCGTCATGGCCGGCGAAATGCTCGACGAGGCGATCGCCGCCTATGGCAAGAAGCCGGATCCGCGCAACCTGAAACATATCGCCGTCAAGGAGGCCGTGTTCCCCTTCGCCCGCTTCCCGGGCGTCGATACGCTGCTTGGCCCGGAAATGCGTTCGACCGGCGAGGTCATCGGCCTGGACACCGACTATGCGCTGGCCTTTGCCAAGTCGCAGCTCGGTGCCGGCGTCGACCTGCCGCGCGACGGAACGGTTTTCGTTTCGGTTCGCGACGAGGACAAGGAACGGGTGCTGCCCGCGATCCGCATTCTCGCCGATATCGGCTTCAAGGTCATGGCGACCGGCGGCACGGCGCGCTTCCTCGGCGAGCAGGGGATCGTGGCAACCAAGATCAACAAGGTCCTGGAAGGACGGCCCCATGTCGAGGACGCCATCCGCAACCGGCAGGTTCAGCTCGTGATCAACACGACCGACGGCAACAAGGCGATCTCCGACTCGAAATCGCTTCGCCGTGCGACGCTGATGCAGAAGGTGCCCTATTACACGACGATGGCCGGCGCCGAGGCCGCGGCACTCGCCATCAAGGCACTGAAGGCAGGCAACCTCGAAGTGCGTCCGCTGCAGAGCTACTTCGAAGCCTGACCATTGCGGATTTACGCTTCTGAACGCAGCCTGAATGTCCGATTCAGGCTGCGTTCCATTGCCGCATGGTTCCATGCCCCGACATGCGGAAACGGATCACCCGTGACGCGCATGGTTGGGGCAACGACATGCAGCTATATTTCTTCGATCTTCATTGGGATGACGATTGTGTCACCGATGACGAGGGCATCCTTCACTTCGACGAGGGATCGGCGCTCTATTACGCCCAGCGCATTGCCGACAGGATCGGCCGCGACGCGGATTATGGTTCCCTGAAGGTCACGATACGCTCGCAGGCAGGCGCGCTCCTTGCAACCGTCACGCCTTCGCAGGGCCGCGCCGCCGAACAGGAAGCCCTGCTCGGCCGCCGCCCCGGCCTGTTCCCGCATCCGTTCAAAGCCGGCCTTGCGCCGGCCGCCGCTCGGTGAACGCTACCGGATGGCTGCCCTGCCCTCGCATCGCGCCAGCCGCAGGGTCCTGATCCCGAAGAAGAGCGACGCGGCGGCGAGAACGCAGCCGAGCGCGAAAACGCTCAGCATTGCCGTCGAAATCACCCGAGCGCTGACACCTTCGTCGAATCCTCCGGCATTGGCGACCGCTCCGAAAACGGCCGCGCCGATCGCGTAGCCGGCGGATTGCAGCGTCGGCAGCAGCGCCGAGGTCTTGTCGCGTTCCTCGATGGTCGAGACGTTCATCAGCAGCTGGCTCAGCGTTCCCCAGCAAAGGCCGAAACCGGCTCCGACGGCGCTCTGGCTGACGAAGACGAGGCCGTATTCGCCGGAGCCGACGGCGAGCGTCAATCCGCCGAGGCCGAGGCAGAGGAACAACGGCCCGGTCCAGACCAGCCGTATGCGCGTCTCGTGAGAGCGAAGGCTCGCGACGATGATTGCCGTCAGGCTCCAGGATATGGCCATCAGGGCGTTCGAGAAGCCGGCGGCGGTCGGGCCGAAACCCCAGAGATGTTGCAGTGTGTAGACGAGATAGACGGAGCCCGAGGCCTGTGCCAGAGGCATCAGCAACACGACCCAGAGCCCCGTTCCAAGCGGACGGTCGAACGAAAACGCGCCGAAGGGGAGGATGGACTGCGGCGATCGGCGGTCGAAGCGAACGGTTGCGACGAAGACCGCGAGTGCCGCCGCCAGCAGCGCCGACATCCTGTAGCCGTCGGCAGCCGTATTCGAAAGCGAGATCAGCATTATGCCGAAGCCGAACGCCACGAGGCGCAGCAAGGGAACCGGTCCGGCCGCCCTTGGACCTTGCTTTGGCTGACGAAGGATTGCGACGACGAGCGCTATGAAGATTGCGGCTGCCGGTATGTTGACGAAGAAGGCCGCACGCCAGGACCAATATTCCGTGAGCAGGCCGGATATCAGCGGCCCCCCGAAGGCGGCGGCAGCCCATACGATCGCTTCTGCGCCGAAGATCTTGGGCACCAGCCGCTGTGGAAAGAGCTCCGGTATCAGCGCGTAGCACAGGGCGGCAATGATACCCTCCCCAAGGCCCTGAAGCACTCTCCCGGCCAGAACCTGCGGCATGCTGCTCGCCATCGTCGCGATGGCCGTGCCCGTCGCGAAGACGAGCGCGGCAACGATCAGCGTGTTGCGCGCACCGAACCGGACCTTCAGGCTTGCCGCCAAGGCGCCACCGACGATGGCGAAAACGAGGTAAAGCGTGAAGGCCCAGGACAACAGGGCGGCTCCGCCAAATTCCGCGACGGCCGTCGGCAGTGCCGTCGAGACGAAGAACTCGTTGAAGGCAAAAAGCGCCACGCCAAGGCACAGCGTCACGGTTGCGGCGAGGTGGCGCGGCCGAAGGAGCTCGCTCCAGCTCCCCTCCTCCACGTCGATCTCCGTCTGCGGCGCCGGACCGGCCACTTGTGATTCCTCTTCGACTAAACTCATGATTCGGCCCCGTGTGGTTGGTATGGAGCCGGCACTGATACGACCTCAATCGCGGTTGAGGTAAAGAGGCTTTACTGCAGAATCTCACCTTTATCCCAACCCGCCGGAAGCCGCGGATCGACATGACGTGCCGCGCGAGGATCGCGAAAAATCTGGCTTTCGGACTTCGGATTCTGTTATAAGATCGGTTCGGTTTGTTCGGACGGTTCCGGTGCTTGCGCTCCGGAGGCCGTTTTCTTTTGCGCTGGCGCCGCCGAAAGGCGGCGCCGCGTGTTTGATGAAGGATGATGAAATGGTCGACAAGGTGCCCATGACACAGGGTGGATTCGTCAATCTGCAGGAGGAGCTGCGCTGGCGCCAGCAGGAAGAACGGCCGCGCATCATCGAAGCGATCGCCGAGGCCCGCGCCCATGGCGACTTGTCGGAAAACGCCGAATATCATGCGGCAAAGGAAGCCCAGAGCCATAACGAGGGAAGAATTTCCGAACTCGAAGACCTGATTGCGCGCGCCGAAGTCATCGATCTTTCGAAAATGTCCGGATCGAAGATCAAGTTCGGCGCCAGGGTGAAGCTCGTCGACGAGGATACGGAAGAAGAAAAGACCTATCAGATCGTCGGCGATCAGGAGGCCGACGTCAAACAGGGACGCATCTCCATCTCCTCTCCGATCGCCCGCGCGCTGATCGGCAAGGAGGTCGGCGACTCGATCGAAGTCAATGCACCCGGCGGATCCAAGGCATATGAGATTCTCGCCGTTCAATGGGGCTGACCTGCCTTTAGGGGCGCGCCGGCCCCGCGCCGCCCCTCCTCCCTTGAATTGATTGTCGCAGGCGCAAGGAGAGCGCACAGGTGGTCGATATCCGCGACGTCGAAGTGATCGCGCCCAATTTCAAGCAGCGCCTGTCCGGCGTCACCTCGACAATCATTCAGCTGGTGCCTGTGCAGCGTGCCCTTGGACAGAAGATCGCGGTTCTCGGGCCGGGCCTGCCCAAGAGCCTTCCTTCGGTCCGCTTTCGCGATCTCATTCATCTCTGGAAGAGGCCCGAAGGCCGGCCCTGCCGCGTTTGGCACGCGCGTCGAAACGTCGAAATGCTCCCGGCCATCCTTCTGCGCGACCTGCTGCGCATGAAGATCCGGATCGTCTTTACCTCCGCTTCGCAACGCCGGCATACCGGATGGAGCAAGTTCCTCATCCGCCGGATGGACGCGGTTATCGCCACCAGCGGCAGGACGGCCGCCTATCTCGATGTACCGAACACCGTCATCCTGCACGGGATAGACACCAAGCGCTTTCAGCCACCCTTCGACAAGACGGAGGCGAAGAAGGCGCTCGGCCTCGATCCCGCGAAGAAATTCGTAGGATGCTTCGGGCGCGTACGACATCAGAAGGGGACCGACCTCTTCGTCGACAGCATGATCGCCCTCCTGCCCTGCCGGCCGGGTTGGGGCGCTATCGTTGCCGGGCGGGCCACCGGCCCTCACCTCGCCTTCGAGTCGGAACTGAAGGAACGCGTCGCCAAGGCCGGTCTCGCCGACCGGATCCTGTTCGTAGGCGAACACACGAATATTCCCGACTGGTACCGCGCCCTCGATCTCTTCATCGCCCCGCAACGCTGGGAAGGCTTCGGCCTGACGCCGCTCGAAGCAATGGCGACCGGGGTCCCCGTCGTGGCAACCGATGTCGGCGCGTTTTCGGAACTGGTAACCAGCGGTTCCGAGGAGACGGGCCTCATCATCGCGGCCGACGATCTCAAGGCGATGGTCGATGCGGGAGCCGCCTTCATGGACGATCTACCGCGGCTTGCCGCCGCCGGCGCCAACGGCCTGGCACGGACCGCCGAAAACTTCGCCATCGAGCAGGAAGCCCGCGCGATCGGAGCGGTTTACGAAAGCCTGATGCGTTGATCTTGGCTACGGCTTCGAGGCAAACAGCTGCAGATAGGCGTCAGTGATCGCTTCCCTTGAGAACTGACCGACAAGCGTCTCGTGGCCGCGCTCGGCCAAGCGCGTGCTCAGGGAATTGTCGGCCACGATCTGCTCGACGGCGCGGGCGAAACCTTCGGCATCGCCGATATCGACCATCAGGCCGTTTTCGCCGTCGCGCATGAACCATTGCGGCCCCTCGGAACGGGTCGATACGACTGGCGTTCCCTGGGCCCATGACTCGAGAATGACGTTGCCGAGCGGCTCGTGGCTGGACGACATCACGAAGACGTCGGCCGCAGCCAGGAAGGGCCTCGTGTCTTCCTGCCAGCCGGCAAAGCGAACGCGGCTGGAAACGCCGAGGTCCGTCGCGAGCTTGTGCAGATTGTCACGCTCCTCTCCATCGCCAAGCAGCCAGAGATAGATCCCCGGCAGTCTGGCGACCGCTTCGATCAGCGTATGAAACCCTTTCCGCTCGACGAATCGGCCCATGGACATCACCACGGGCGCATCGGCTGGCGTATCGAGCATTGCCCGGTCTATCGCCTCGACGCGCCCGGTTCCGGTGAAATTGGAGATGACCCTTATCTCCCGTTTCCAGCCGAGACCTCGAACGCGCTCGGCAATTCCCGGCGTGTTGCACACGATGCAGTCGGTGTTTCTGAAATAGCTCAACCGGGTCGGATAATCGCCGAGGCGCGAGATCTTGAGTGCGCCTTTGTAGTTCGGCATCAACTCGCTTGCCCGGGGCGCCCAAGCCATCAGGACATCGGGCTTCTCGCGCCGCGCCATGTGCTTCACCTTCAACGGCAGCAGGATCCGATCGAGCGAGAGGTTGCGAAAATGGCTTTCCCGGATCGTCGCGGCGCCTTCGATGTCTCGCCGCCAGCCGCGTCCGGGGCGGATGATCGCCGACTGCTCGACGCCGCGTTCCGCAAGCGCATTGACCAGGTGTACGAAGAAACGCTCGGCGCCGCCGTCCTTGCCGAAATGAAAGTGAGTGACTTTCATCGCTTTGCGACACCTCTGTCGAAAAGGTCGAGATAAGCGTCGGTGATCGCTTTTTCGGAGAAGCGCGTGCGCAAGGTTTCGCGGCCGCCGGCGCTCAGCCTCTCGCGAAGTGCCGGATCGTCGCGTAGCCGCCGAACGGCCTCCGCAAGACCCACGTCATCGCCGCAATCGACCATGAGAGCATCGCTCTCATGCGTCATCACCCAGGATGGCCCCTCAGCGCGAGAGGCTATCGTGGGCTTTCCGGCGCCCCAGCCTTCGAAGCAGACATTGCCGAGAGGCTCGTGCGACGAGTTGATGACGAAGGCGTCGCCGGCGGAGAGAAAACCATAGGCGTTGGTCTGCCATCCGGTGAAGCGCACGCGATCGCGAAGCCCGAGTTCGTCGGTCAGCTGCTCGAGCTGCTCTCGTTCCGGACCATCCCCGACCAGCCAGAGATAGGTGTTGTCCACCTCCTTCACGGCGCGGATGAGCCCTGCGAAACCCTTGCGTTTGACGAAGCGGCCCATGCCGACCACGACGAAGGCATCCGCCGGTGTCTGCAGGTCGGCCCGCGCTACGGGCGATGCAGGCTTTGCGCGGGTGAAGTTCGCGATCACCTCGATGTCGCGCTTCCAGCCAAGTTCGCGAACCTTGGCGGCCATATCCGGTGTGATGCAGACGAGTGTCTCGACATTGGTATAGTAGCCGAGATGTTCGGGATAATCCCCCAGCCGGGAAATGCGAAATGCCTTGGCGTGAGCCGGCATGAAGCGGCTCGCCCGCAACTGCCAGGCCATTATGACGTCCGGCTCGAACTCGCGAAGGACCCGGTTCATCCGCCATTTCAGGAGGAAGCGAGAAAGCGAAATGCGCCGAAAAACCCCTTCATAGATCGTAGCACTGTTCTCCAGGTCCTTACGCCAGCTGCGGCCCGGGCGGATCAGTGCGCGTTGTTCGACGCCCCTCTCATGCAGCGCATTGACGAGATTGACGAAGAACCGCTCCGCACCGCCCTCCCTGCCGAAGTGAATATGCATGACCTTCATGCCGAACCCCTTGATCGATCAATGCGAAAGCGCATCATCCACATTCGGGCGCGCCTTCAGAGCGTGCCGCTGGTAGATCTTCGCCGCCGTCAGGAAGGCATAGACCGCCCCGGTCATGGCCTCGATGAAGCCCGAAAGGCCGCAGCGCCAGAGACCGTTGCGGAAATAGAGCCTGAGAAAATAGATGGGCGGGGTGAAGATGAGCTTGTAAAAGCGCGGCCGTTTTCCGGACTCGACCTGCTGGTCCGCTTTCAGTGTCGAATATTTGTTTTCCTTCAGGATCTGCTCGTCCATGACCAGCGGACGGAAATGAAGGAGACTGCCGGTTCGGGCATTGTCGACATTTCCCTCGGGAACGATGCCTTCATGGACTTTCTGGCTAAGGTCGTAACGTCCCTTCCCGCGCCGGATCAGCCGCAAGTTCCGCCGCTCGCGGACGTTTTCGGGGGTGTAGCCATAGCCGATCAGATAGGGACGACGCGCCACGCGCCAGCCGACGGTTTCGGCCGATGCTGCGAGCAGCTCAGGCAGCAATTCCCGTAGCGCCTTGTCCAATCTTTCGTCCGCATCGATGTTGAAGCACCAGGGCTGGCTGCACCGCTCGAGCGCGAACTGCTTCTGCCCGGCATAGCCGCGCCACGGCTCGTACATGAAACGGATGGGCCATCCCGCGTCGATATAGGATTGAACCAAAGCGGCGGTGCCGTCCGTCGATCCGGAATCGACGATCACGATTTCCGCGCACCGCTCGAGGCTCTCGATGCATTTGCCGAGATAAGCCTCCTCATTCAAGCAGATGATGAAGGCTGAAAGCGGAAGCTTGGGGGTCGTATGGCCGTCCCGCGTCGCCGGAATCGGCAGGGTTCCCTCGCTCTCGTCCTGGTAATTGCTCAATTCATTCGGTCCGCGGGGCGTTTGGTTGCGATGCTCGGCGGCCGGGCCGCCCTGCACATCAGATTTCTACCTGACATGCGTCCTTCACTTGACGGATCGTCAGCATCGTCCGCACCGTGTCGACATTCTCGGTGGCGGTCAGTTCTTCAATAACGAAATCCTGAAAGCTCGCAAGGTTTTCGGCCACGCACTGCAGCAGAAAATCCGATTCCCCGGAGACCATCCAGGCCTCGCGAACAAGCGGCCACGAGGCGGTGCGGGCGGCAAACGCCTTCAGATTGGCATCGGACTGGTGCTTGAGGCCGACCATGCAGAAGGCGACGAGGTCGTATCCCAGCGCGGACGCGTTCAGAAGCGCACGATAGCCTCTGATGACACCGGCTTCCTCGAGCTTGCGCACGCGGCGCAGGCACGGAGGAGCCGAGATCCCCACCCTCTCGGCCAGTTCCACATTCGTGATTCGGCCGTCGTCCTGCAGTTCGCGCAGTATCTTCATATCGATGGCATCGAGCTCGACGCGTACGACCATTGCCCAAATCCCCAATCCTGTCGGCCTTGCGGGGAAGGCCCCGTTTTATCCGCCAATCAACTGCACCACAGGCCGTAACCGCAGCGCCTATCCGTCCGCACCAAAGGGCGCCTGGCGGCGGCTGCCCCCGGGCTGTCTCCGTGCTTGGGTAGCACGTAACCGAATGCCGATACGAGAGCGCTTGCAGTTGCATGCACAAAAACCTTGTGCGCCCGGGCGCTGGAGCGTGTTATGCCGGTGCTGCGGGTCAAAACCGATGCAAATATGCCCGATCTGGTGTCAAATCGACGCTGACCACGCAACCACTTGTGTGTATCAGAGGACGCGCCCTTGAAAGTGCGCGCTGTGAATACCTAAAGTAAGGCAATATTTGCATTGGCGGATTGCACCGGAGGACGCTCCCTGCTCTCTCCGGCGGACGAAGGACAAAAGCATGACTGCGCGCCACACGAAAGTGTTGATTATCGGTTCCGGCCCTGCCGGTTATACCGCGGCCATCTATACGGCGCGAGCCATGCTTTCGCCGGTCCTCATCGCCGGTATGGAACAGGGCGGCCAGCTGATGATCACCACGGATGTGGAGAACTATCCGGGCTATGCCGATCCGGTCCAGGGGCCCTGGATGATGGAGCAGATGCTGAATCAGGCGATCCACGTCGGCACCGAAATCGTCAACGACCTCGTAACCGACGTCGACCTGTCCGTCCGCCCCTTCCGCATCAAGACGGATAGCGGCACGGATTGGTCGGCGGACGCTTTGATCATCGCCACCGGCGCCAAGGCGAAATGGCTCGGCATCGAAACCGAGCCGACCTTCATGGGATTCGGCGTTTCCGCCTGTGCCACCTGCGACGGGTTCTTTTATCGCAACAAGGATGTCATCGTCGTCGGCGGTGGCAACTCCGCGGTGGAGGAAGCACTTTATCTCTCCAATCTGGCGAAGACCGTCACCGTCGTTCACCGCCGGGATGCTTTCCGCGCGGAAAAGATCCTGCAGGAGCGCCTTTTCGCAAAGCCGAACGTCAAGGTGATTTGGGACCACGAGGTTCTGGAATATCTCGGGACGCCCGCAAAGCCGCCGATGCCGGCCTCGGTCAACGGCGTGAAGCTTCGCAACACCAAGACCGGGGAAACATCCGACATGTCCATCGACGGCGTTTTCGTCGCGATCGGTCATGCGCCTGCGGTCGAGCTCTTCAAGGGCAAACTTCGCCAGAAGCCGAACGGGTATCTCTGGACTGCGCCGGATTCCACCGCGACGGACGTCCCGGGCGTCTTCGCCGCAGGCGACGTGACCGACGACATCTATCGGCAGGCGGTTACCGCCGCCGGCATGGGTTGCATGGCTGCGCTCGAAGCGGAGAAATACCTGGCGGGTCATATGCCCGTCGCAATTGCAGCCGAATAGAAGCTGCTAAACAGGGCACGCGCCGGGATCGGGGGCGCGGCTCTGCGAGCGCGGGATGAGGAAAAGTGCGTGCGGTTTTCCGCCGTATCCCGCGTCTCAACTTATTAGAATCGATCACGTTCATGATCTTAGGTCGATCCGACTAAGATTATCGTGATCTAGGGAACAGATGCATCGGTCGTCTCCGGAGAAAAGTGGCAAGCTTTTCCGGCTGAGCCTTTATGGGGGATTCTATGTCGCTGGACTGGGACAAACTGCGCATTTTCCATGCGGCGGCCGAGGCTGGCTCGTTCACGCACGCAGCAGACAAACTCCACCTTTCGCAGTCGGCGATCAGCCGGCAGGTCAGTTCGCTCGAGCAGGATGTCGGTATCAAGCTCTTTCATCGGCACGCCCGCGGCCTGATCCTCACCGAACAGGGCGAAATGCTCTATCGCACCGCGCACGACGTGCTGATGAAGCTCGAAAGCGTCAAGGCGCAGCTTAGCGAGACGACGGACAAGCCGAGCGGAAAGTTGCGGATCACGACCACGGTCGGCCTCGGCCAGGGGTGGCTGACCGACAAGATCCAGGAATTCATGTCCTTGTATCCGGAAATCCAGGTACAGCTCATCCTCGACAACGAGGAACTGGACGTGAACATGCGTCATGCGGACTGCGCCATCAGGCTGCGGCAGCCGCAACAGTCGGATCTGATCCAGCGCAAGCTCTTCACCGTGCACATGCATGTCTATGCCGCGCCGTCCTACATCAACAAATATGGCGAGCCGCAGTCGCTTGACGATCTCGACAATCACCGGATCATCACCTTCGGCGAGCCCGCCCCCAACTATCTGCTCGACGTGAACTGGCTGGAGATTGCCGGACGCGATTCCGACAATCCGCGCATTTCGCATCTGCAGATCAACAGCCAGACATCGATCAAGCGCGCCTGCCTGCTCGGCATCGGCATCGCCATGCTTCCGGACTATATCGTCGGCCGCGATCCCGGTCTCATTCAACTGCCGATCAGCGCCGACATCCCCTCTTTCGATACCTATTTCTGCTATCCGGACGAATTGAAGAACGCGGCGAAGCTGAAAGTCTTCCGCGATTACATCGTCGCTAAAGCGAGAAACTGGAACTTTTGACGTTCCGTTCAATTGCCCGATTTGTGAGCAATTGCCAGCTTCTTGCGTAAGCCTTTGTTATTGTATGTCTCTTTTCGAGCGAGAGCGAAGCTCCTCGCGAAGCGCATCCTTGTGCGCTGCAAAAATGAGCAGCGATGCGCAAACGGCATGGCTGTCATGCATATTAAATGATTGCCGACAGCCCAAAAAAGCAGCATACCACACTCAGCTGATGCATCTTTGGTGGCTTCTCCTCCCAGTGCCACCGCAGCAGCTGTTCCCCTCTGGAGGTTTTAATTACCTTCACAACTACAAGGGCCCAAGTTTTCTTGTGGCCCTCTTTTTTTGCCTGCGGGAGCCCCACAGCCCTCAGTTGCGAAAATCTTCGGAACGGCTATTGAAAGCGGCTACGGCCCTCCCCATATCTCTTTCAGCTGGTGCATCTAGCGGCTTTCTCCTCCCCAGCCGCTGCAGCAGCTGTTCCCCTCTGGAGGTTTGAAACCTTCACAACTGAAAGGGCCCAAGTTTCTTGTGGCCCTCTTTTTTTGCCCGCGTTTTGCCCGGCATTCACACGTCATTTGGGACCTCGGTATTCACGACGTTGTGACTTCCTGTATCGAATTTTAGCGATATATATATCGGAGAAACTAAATACGTCGAAATACGATGGATAGAGACGAAATCCTCAAAGCACTGGCGCATCCAACGCGCATGGAGATCCTGACCTGGCTGAAGGAGCCGCAGACGCATTTCTCCGGCCAGGAGCATCCGCTCGACATGGGCGTCTGCGCAGGGCAGTTCGAAAGATGCGGCCTGTCGCAGTCGACGGTTTCATCTCATCTCGCCGTGCTGCAGCGCGCCGGTCTGGTGACGACCCGCCGCGTCGGCCAGTGGGTCTTCTATCGGCGCAATGAGGAGACCATCGCAGCGTTTCTGAAGACCATCGGCGATCTCTGATTTCCCCACTCCTCCCAAGTCTCAACCGCAATGGAAAGGACAATCCATGGCCTCTCTCTTCGACCCGATCACGGTAGGCGATATCAGCCTCAGCAACCGCGTGGTGATGGCACCTCTGACCCGGAACCGTTCACCCCAGGCCGTGCCCAATGACCTGAACGTCGCCTATTACGAGCAACGCGCATCCGCCGGCCTGCTGATCACCGAAGCGACGGCGATAAGCCACCAGGGCCAGGGCTATGCCGACGTGCCGGGCCTTTACAAACCGGAGGCCCTCGCCGGCTGGCGCAAAGTCACGGATTCGGTTCACAAAGCCGGTGGCAAGATCGTCGTGCAGATGTGGCATGTCGGGCGGATATCCCACGACTCGCTCCAGCCGCAGGGCGGCAAACCGGTCGCCCCTTCCGCTATCCGCGCCAAATCGAAGACCTATCTCGTCAATCCCGATGGGACCGGCAGCTTTGCCGAAACCTCCGAACCGAGGGCGCTCGAACTGGCGGAGATCGGCGGAATCGTCGAGGATTACCGCAAAGCTTCTCGGGCCGCGATCGAAGCCGGTTTCGACGGCGTCGAGATCCATGCTGCCAACGGCTATCTGATCGACCAGTTCCTGCGCTCCGGGTCCAATCAACGCACGGACGCCTACGGCGGCTCGATCGAGAACCGCGCCCGCTTCCTCTTCGAGGTGGTCGATGCCGTTACCAAGGAGCTCGGCGCTGGTCGGGTCGGGATCCGCATCTCTCCCGTGACCCCCGCCAACGACGCCTTCGATCCGGATCCGCAGCCGCTCTTCACCTATGTCGTCGAGGGCCTAGCCCGCTATCCGCTCGCCTATGTGCACGTGATCGAGGGCGCTACCGGTGGCGCGCGCGACCATCAGCAGGGTGACCGGCCCTTCGACTACATAAGCCTCCGTGCCGCCTACGCAGCCGCCGGCGGCAGGGCAGCCTGGATGACGAACAACGGTTACGATCGCGATCTGGCGCTGAAGACGGTCGAAAACGGCGAAGCCGATCTGGTTGCTTTCGGCAAACCCTTCATCGCCAATCCGGATCTCGTTCGTCGTTTGAGAGACAACGTGCCCCTGAATGCGCCGGACCAGGCGACCTTCTATGGCGGCGGCGCCAAGGGTTATACGGATTACCCGTCGCTCGAAAACGTCGCCTGAATCGATAAAGACCAAGGAGCCCCGCCCGATGCGCGGGGCTCCTTGCGCAGCGAATCGATTATGCTGCCCCGATGTTCACGTCCTTCATCGATGAATGGTCTCTAGAGCCCGAAGGCGACCCTATCCTCACGCGGACGAGCCGTCTCCTGCCCGTTCGCTGGCGCGGCCTGCCGGCGATGCTCAAGGTGGCAGACGAGCCGGAGGAAAGATTTGGTGGGCAGTTGATGCGATGGTGGGATGGCCACGGCGTCGCCCGGGTCTACGCCGCAACCGAAAGCGCCATCCTCCTCGAACGGTCGGAGAGCCGCCGATCGCTTTTTCATATGGCGATGACCGGCAGCGACGACGACGCCACCCGGATCGTCTGCCGCACCGTTGCCGCGTTGCATGCACCACGGGCCTCCATGCCTGCGGGTCTCGCACCGCTCGAGCGCTGGTTCCAGGCGCTGGACCCTGCAGCCCGCGCCCATGGCGGTATTCTCAGGACCTGTGCAGACGCCGCCCACCATCTCCTATCCGCGCCCGAAGAGCCAGTCGCACTGCACGGAGACATTCACCACGGCAACATTCTCGACTTCGATGCCCGGGGCTGGCTCGCCATAGATCCCAAGGGTCTCTATGGCGATCGCGGTTTCGATTACGCCAATCTTTTCTGCAATCCGGAGCTTCCCGTCGTAACCGCTCCGGGGCGGCTATCCGGACAGCTTGCAATCGTCGCCCATGAGGCGCGGCTGGAGCCGAAGAGGCTCCTTCGGTGGATCATCGCCTATGCCGGCCTGTCGGCGGCCTGGTTCCTTGGCGACGGAGAAAGCCCGGAAAGCACTTTGGCAGTGGCCGCGATTGCAGCCGCGGAGCTGAGCGGCTAGTGGACGGGGAGAAACTCTGTTGAGCTGACAAGCCCGCTGGACCCGGAGGAAGAGTATGGAAATCAGAGATGCCGCCGAAACCGATCTTCCGGCGATATGCGCGATCTACAACGACGCTGTGGCGAACACGACGGCGATCTGGAACGAGACCCTTGTCGACGTCGCCAATCGGAAAGCCTGGCTGAAAGCACGCAACGCTGCCGGCTTTCCGGTGCTTGCCGCCCTTTCCCCTGACGGCGAGGTCGTCGGCTACGCCTCCTTCGGCGAGTGGCGCGCCTTCGACGGATACCGGCACACGGTCGAGCACTCGGTCTATGTGCGGACGGACCAGCGCGGCGGCGGCATAGGCCGGGCGCTGATGCTCGCGCTCATCGATCGGGCCGAAGCACTTGGCAAGCACGTGATGGTCGCGGGGATAGAGTCGGCAAACGTGCCGTCGATCCGTCTCCATGAGCAACTCGGTTTTCGTGAGGCCGGCCATATGAAGGAGGTCGGCACGAAATTCGGTCGATGGCTCGACCTCACCTTCATGCAACTGATCCTTCGCACCGGTTCTCCGGACTGAAAGCTTTGCAGCCCGATTTCTCGTCCGCAACGAAGATGCTATCTATATGCACTCGTTGGTCGCCGAGGGCCGCATGGTCGCGTACGAAAAGGCAGGCACAAGCTGTATCCGGAGCACCCTGAAGGGACGTCTGGCACGCGTCGCCGCGGCCGTGTTGTCCGTGGTCATGTGTTTTGTCTCCGCCCACTCCGGGGCTGCGGAGGCACGCACCGACGCGCCGGCTCCGCCGCGGAAGTGCCTCTACTCGGGGGTGTCCACGGCAAACCCCTTCCTCCGTCTCTGCATCAGCCCCGACAATTTCGCCCGCGACGTCTGCGGCATCATCGAACATTATGCCAAGGCGAACGATCTGCCCGCCGCTTTCTTCGCCCGTCTGATCTGGCGCGAAAGTCTTTTCCAGCCGGACGCCATCAGCCCCAAGGGCGCAGAAGGAATTGCCCAGTTCATGCCCGCGACGGCAAAGCTGCGCGGCCTCTCGGACAGCTTCAACGCGGTGGCGGCGCTCGGCAAATCCGCCGAATATCTGAGGGAGCTCAAGTCCCGGTACGGCAATCTCGGTTTTGCGGCGGCGGCCTACAATGCCGGCGAAGCAGGCCTGGAGCGCTTCCTGGAAAAGGACCGTCTACCCTATGAAACGCGGGATTACGTGCTGGCGATCACCGCCTATTCGGTCGAAGACTGGCGCGACAACCCACCGAAGTCGCTCAACATCGAACTCGACAAGGACAAAAGCTTCCTCGATGGCTGCGTCGCCCTTGCCAATACGCGGCGCTTGCGCGAGCTGGTTATCGCCGATGAAGCCGTCTGGGCGCCCTGGGGCGTTCAGCTTTCGGCCCACTATCAGAAATCCATGGCGCAGCGGCTGTTCCTGAACGCCGTGAAAAAATTGCCCGCTCCGATCAACAGGGAAAAGGCAGTTCTGGTGCGGGAGCGCAATGCCAGCTTCGGGTCCAGGCGCCGCTACGCTGCCCGCATCGGCCGGCAGACACGCGCCGAGGCAGACCAGCTTTGCGCCGCCATCCGCAAGAGCGGTGGCGTCTGCGTCGTCTTCAAGAACTGACGGATGCACGCCCCAGCGCGTTGCTGCTATGCCCGGCGGGGAAATTGTTGCTCGTTTCACTGCGCAGGCAATCAAGAGACGCAAGCGTCGTTGCGACGGCTTGGTCGATCGGCGTATGCGGCTCTTCGCCCAGCAGCGCGACAAGGCGATCGTTGCGCATTTCAAGCGGCTTCCGCCAAAGATAGCGCATCTCCTTAACTTCCCGGAAGAACGGGACGAAGGGCGACGCCAGCGTGACGAGCCACCACGGAAAGGTCCGAACCCTTAGGTGCGGCCTGTCCGCCGCACGTCTGATCGCGGCGATCATTCCGGTGCCTTCATCGTCGAAGTGTCCGCGCATATGGAAGACGGCGAAGGGCGGGAGGGTTTCCGCACGCTCGATCAGGCGTGCCATCGTCTCCGCCATGTCCGGCAAATAGGCCCATTGGTGCCCGACCCCTTTCGCGCCGGGATAAGTTACCGTCGTCAGCGGCTTTCCAGGCTTCACCAGCCCTTGCGAGAACCAGTTGTTCCCAGCATTCGGCCCGAAGAAATCCCCCGCCCTGAGGATGATGACGCCGGTGCCTTCCTCAGAGGCAGCTTTCAGCCGAGCCTCCATTTCCTTGCGAATCGTCCCCTTTTTCGTCAGTGGCCGCTGCGGTGAATCCTCACGAAGAATTGGGAAAGCGTCGGGACCGAAGTTATACATCGTGCCCGGTAACACGATGCGGGCGGCAACCTGTCTGGCCGCACTTATGGTGTTGTCGAGCATCGGCAGCACCAGGCGTTCCCAATCGCGGTAACCGGGCGGATTGACCGCATGAACGATGAACCCCACTCCCTCTGCCGCGGCACGAACATCCGCGGCGTTCATCGCGTCGCCTTGAACCCACTCGAGGGCCGGCATTTCTGCGGATACCTTCGCAGCGTTGCGGTGCAGTGCGCGGACTTTCCACCCACGCGCATTCAGGTTTTGCGCCACGGCGCCACCGATTCCGCCTGTTGCACCCAGCACCAGGACCGCTCCTGTATTCTCTTTCGTCGCGCTCATCATTCTCTCCATCGCTTGAGGAAGGGAGCATCGGCCATCATTCGGCTAAACGGAATTGTCTAAATAGGTCTTGCCGCTATACTGAAATGCATGAACCTTATTGAGCCGAGTTGGGACTTCTACCGCACCTTTCTCATGGTGTTGCGCGAGCGCTCGCTATCGGCAGCGGCGCGCCAGCTCGGCCTGACCCAGCCGACTGTTGGCCGGCACATAGATGCCTTGGAGACGTCCGTGGGGTTTCCGCTCTTCACGCGTTCGCCGCACGGATTGATGCCGACCGACGCCGCGCTGGAGTTGCGGCCCTATGCCGAGACCCTGGCAGCGACAGCTGCAGCCCTGTTGCGTGCCGCATCAGGACAACACGGTGCGATCGGCGGAACGGTCCGTATCAGCGCCAGTGAGGTCATCGGCGTTGAAGTCCTGCCTCCGATCCTCGCCGAATTGCACAGGGACTACCCGGACCTCTCCGTCGAACTTTCCGCATCGGATGTCGTCGAAGACTTGCTTCGCCAGGAGGCGGACATCGCTGTGCGGATGGTCGCGCCGGCCCAGGAGGCATTGGTTGCGCGCCATATCGGTGCGGTTCCGCTCGGCTTCCATGCGCATCGCTCCTATCTGGAGCGCCGTGGGATACCGCAGACGCTTGAGGATCTCTCGCGCCACAGCGTGATTGGCTATGACCGGGAAACGCCGGCGATCCGCTCGATCAAAGGAAGAGCACCGGACTTGCCGATCGGGCGCTTCGCTTTCAAATCCGATAGCAACCTTGCTCAACTCGCGGCGATCCGCGCCGGTTTCGGCATCGGCATTTGCCAAAACGCGCTTGCCGCCCGCGACCCGGATCTCATGCACGTGCTGGCGGATGCCTTTGAACTGAAGCTCGAGACCTGGCTCGTAATGCACGAAAATCTGCGTGCGACGCCACGTTGCCGCGTGGTTTTCGATGCCCTTGCCCGCGGGCTTCTCGACTACCTGCGCCAATAAATCGATTCCACAAAAAAGACCCGCCGCTGGAAAGCGGCGGGTCTGAACTTATTCCTGCGCTTCGATCACTCCTCCGGTGTCGACGTGGTGTCCGGCGGCAGCTCCGGTTCGGCCATGACGCCTTCGGCACCTACGGCTTCGATCTCCTCGTCGCCATCCGGCTCACTGATCCGCTCGACCGAAACGACCTTCTCGTCCTTGGCGGTGGAGAAAATGGTCACGCCCTTGGTGGCGCGGCTCGCCAGGCGAATGCCTTCCACCGGAACCCGGATGAGCTGACCTCCATCGGAAACGAGCATGATCTGGTCGTTATGCTCGATCGGGAAGGCGGCGACGAGTTCGCCGATTTCCGCCGTCTTCGAGGTATCGGTGGCGCGAATGCCCTTGCCGCCGCGGCCTGAAGTGCGGAAGTCGTAGGAAGAGGAACGCTTGCCGAAGCCTTTCACCGAGACCGTCAGGATGAATTGCTCGCGCGCCTTCAGTTCCTCGTAGCGCTCATTGGTGAGTTCGCCGCCATTGGTGACCTCCTCGCCGACAAGCACGATTTCCTCTTCTTCACCGGTCAAGGCGCGACGCTCCGCGGCCGACCGTTTCAGATAAGCGGCACGCTCCCAAGGCTCGGCTTCGACGTGAGCGACGATGGCCATCGAGATGATCCGGTCGCCGTCACCGAGCGAAATGCCGCGAACACCGATCGAGTTGCGGCCCGCAAAGACGCGGACATCGGCAACGGGGAAGCGGATGCACTGGCCGAGGGCTGTCGTGAGCACCACGTCGTCGAACTCGGTGCAGGTGTCGACCGAGAGGATTTCGTCGCCCTCCTCTTCGAGCTTCATCGCGATCTTGCCGTTGCGGTTGACCTGGACGAAGTCTGAGAGCTTGTTGCGACGGACCGTTCCACGGGTCGTCGAGAACATGACGTCGAGGTTTTCCCAGGTCGTCTCGTCCTCGGGAAGCGGCATGATCGTGGTGATGCGCTCGCCGGGTTCCAGCGGCAGCATGTTGATCAGCGCCTTTCCGCGCGACTGCGGCGTGCCGATCGGAAGGCGCCAGACCTTCTCCTTGTAGACGATGCCGCGGGAGGAGAAGAACAGAACCGGCGTGTGCGTATTGGCGACGAACAGCCTGGTAACGAAATCCTCGTCGCGCGTGGCCATGCCCGAGCGGCCCTTGCCGCCGCGGCGCTGCGCCCGATAGGTCGTCAGCGGCACACGCTTGATGTAGCCGAGATGGGACACGGTAACCACCATGTCCTCCTGCGCGATCAGGTCCTCGTCGTCCATGTCCGGACCGCCGTCGGCAATCTCGGTTCGGCGCGGCGTGCCGAACTCGTCGCGGACTGCGGCAAGTTCGTTCTTGACGATCTGCATGATACGGAGACGGGACGACAGGATGTCGAGGTAATCCTTGATCTCCTCGCCGATCTTGTTGAGTTCGTCGCCGATCTCGTCGCGGCCGAGCGCGGTCAGACGCTGCAGGCGCAGGTCGAGGATCGCGCGAGCCTGTTCTTCGGACAGGTTATACGTAGCGTCGTCATTGATCCGGTGGCGCGGGTCGTCGATCAGGCGGATCAGCGCATCGACGTCGTGCGCCGGCCAGCGGCGCTCCATCAGCTGTTCGCGCGCGGTCTGCGGATCCGGCGCCTGGCGGATGAGCTTGATCACCTCGTCGATATTCGCGACCGCGATCGCGAGACCGACCAGCACATGCGCCCGCTCGCGCGCCTTGCGCAGCAGGTATTTCGTGCGCCGGCTGACGACATCCTCGCGGAAGGAGACGAAGGCGCGCAGCATATCGAGCAGCGTCATCTGCTCCGGCTTGCCGCCGTTCAGCGCCACCATGTTGCAGCCGAAAGAGGTCTGCAACGGCGTGTAGCGGTAAAGCTGGTTGAGAATGACCTCGGCGTTGGCGTCGCGCTTCAGTTCGATGACGACGCGATAGCCCTGGCGGTCGGATTCGTCGCGAAGATCGGAAATGCCCTCGATCCGCTTCTCGCGGACGAGTTCGGCCATCTTCTCTATCATCGTCGCCTTGTTCACCTGATAGGGGATCTCGGTGATGATGATTTGCTCGCGATCGCCGCGCATCGGCTCGATATGGGCACGCCCGCGCATGATGACGGAGCCGCGGCCGGTCTCGTAGGCCTGACGGATTCCCGAACGGCCGAGGATCAGCGCCCCGGTCGGGAAATCCGGCCCCGGGATGATCTGCATCAGCTCCGGCAGTTCGATCGCGGGATTGTCGATCAGGGCGATACAGCCGTCGATCACCTCTACGAGGTTATGAGGTGGGATATTGGTCGCCATGCCGACTGCGATGCCGCCGGCGCCGTTGACGAGCAGGTTCGGGAACTTTGCCGGGACGACAACGGGCTCGTGCAGGGTGCCGTCGTAGTTGTCGCGGAAATCGACCGTGTCCTTGTCGAGATCGTCCAGCAGCGAATGCGCCGCCTTCTGAAGCCGGCACTCGGTATAACGCTCTGCCGCCGGCGGATCGCCGTCGACGGAGCCGAAGTTGCCCTGGCCGTCGATCAGCGGCAGCCGCAGAGACCAATCCTGCGCCATGCGTGCGAGCGCATCGTAAATCGCCATGTTGCCGTGCGGATGGTATTTACCCATCACGTCACCGGTGACGCGGGCGCATTTTACGTATTTCTTGTTCCAGTCGATGCCGAGCTCGCTCATTCCGTAGAGGATGCGGCGATGAACGGGTTTGAGACCGTCGCGCACGTCGGGAAGCGCGCGCGACACGATCACGCTCATGGCGTAATCGAGATACGACCGCTGCATTTCCTCGATGATGGAAATCGGCTCGATGCCTGGCGGATTCTTTCCGCCGCCGGGGGTGCTTTGCTCAGTCAATGGCGATCACGATCTTTGTTCAGAATCAATCGGTTTTTTATAGCCGAATGCGGCTCGGAGCGCCAATTTTCGGCCGGTGTTTTGAACAGTCTTTTGCCGCAGGAACAGGCTTTTCTAGGGCAAGGAAAGGAGCTCGCAAGGAAAGCTGCGCGCCTCGGGGATGGCGCTGGTTTAAGCCATTGCGTTGCACTTGGCTACCCGCTCTTTCCAAGCTCGCGTCGCTTGCCTAACAATGCGGGCCGCACCACCGGGAATAGCCGGGGTAGAAATCCGGAAGGGGATACGGATGTTCGATGTCGATCTCTTGATCAATGCGCTGACGACGCTGCTCGTCACGCTTGATCCGCCCGGCCTTGCGCCGATCTTCCTGAGCCTGACCGTCGGCTTGAGCCGGCAGCAGCGCTTCCAGGTCGCGACCCGCGGCTCGCTCATCGCTTTTTTCATCCTCGCCGCCTTTGCGCTTTTTGGCGACGGCATCCTCGGTCTGCTCGGCATCTCGATCGGCGCCTTCCGGATCGCCGGCGGCATGCTGCTCTTCTGGATCGCTTTCGAGATGATTTTCGAAAAACGCCAGGAGCGAAAGGAGAAGGCCGGGGAAACGGCGATCACGAAGGACCACCTTCACAATATCGCGGTCTTCCCTCTCGCACTGCCCCTGATCGCCGGACCGGGAGCGATCTCGGCAACCATCCTTCTCGGCAGCTCCTTTCCCTCGGCATTGGATCGGGTGCAGCTCATCGTCGTCATCGCCGCATCGATGGCCATACTGTTCCTGGCGCTGGTGATCGCCGAGCGCATCGACCGGTTCCTGGGCGTCACCGGCCGGGCGATCCTTACCCGCCTCCTCGGCGTCATCCTTGCCGCACTCGCCGTCCAATTCGTCGTGGACGGCGTGCGCTCGGCGTTTCAGGTCTGAAGGCATAACGAGAACGGCCCGCGACGAAGCGGGCCGGATGGGTCTCGGACTGGCTGGAGCAGTCGATCAGAACGGAATGTCGTCGTCGAGATCGCGCGAGAAGTTGCCGCCCTGGTTCGGCTGGTTCGATTGACCGCCGGAGCGGGCGCCGCCCGATGAGGGCCGCGACTGATCGTATTCCTCGTAGCCGCCACCGCCGTAGTCGCTGCCGCCGCGGCCTGCGCCGCCGCCCTCGCCTCCGCGACCGTCTAGCATCGTCAGGGTCGAGTTGAAGCCCTGAAGGACGACCTCGGTCGAATAGCGGTCATTGCCGGTCTGATCCTGCCACTTGCGCGTCTGCAGCTGACCTTCGATGTAGAGCTTGGCGCCTTTCTTCACATATTGCTCGACGACCTTGCAGAGGCCTTCGTTGAAGACGACGACCGTGTGCCACTCCGTCTTCTCGCGGCGCTCGCCCGAATTGCGGTCGCGCCAGGTCTCGGAGGTGGCAATTCTGAGGTTGGCGATCGGCCGGCCGTCCTGCGTGCGCCGGATTTCCGGGTCGGCCCCGACGTTTCCGATCAAGATCACCTTGTTGACGCTACCAGCCATATCGCTTTTCCCGTTTCTGCCGCCGGACCGCTCGGCCGGCTTTCCAATGTCTCATGTGCGAACACCTTAGCGGCCCGCCGCCGCCGATACGCCCCGTATCGCGCATAATCCACAGTTGATTTGGCGTGGATATGGCAGAGTTTGTTCTTTTTTTGTTCTAGTATTCCTCTATGCTCCTGTCAACCGAATCGCAATTGAACCGCCTCTTTTGCCGATTGCGCCTCGACATGGGCGCGGCCGTCATTACATAGGGGGCTTTCAACCGACATACAAAGCTGGCCTTCCGATGAGCGAACTCAAGACCATCTCCATTCGCGGCGCTCGCGAGCACAATCTCAAGGGCATCGACCTTGATCTGCCGCGCAACAAGCTGATCGTGATGACCGGCCTTTCGGGCTCCGGAAAATCCTCGCTTGCCTTCGACACGATCTACGCCGAGGGCCAGCGGCGCTATGTCGAGAGCCTCTCGGCCTATGCGCGTCAGTTCCTCGAAATGATGCAGAAGCCCGACGTCGATCAGATCGACGGGCTCTCGCCGGCGATCTCGATCGAGCAGAAGACCACGTCGCGCAACCCGCGCTCGACTGTCGGAACCGTTACCGAAATCTACGACTATCTGCGCCTGCTCTTCGCGCGCGTCGGCGTGCCCTATTCTCCCGCCACGGGCCTGCCGATCGAAAGCCAGACCGTCAGCCAGATGGTCGACCGGGTGCTGGAGTTCGGCGAGGGAACGCGCCTCTATATGCTGGCCCCGCTCGTGCGCGGGCGCAAGGGCGAGTACAGAAAAGAACTCGCCGAGCTGATGAAGAAGGGCTTCCAGCGCGTAAAGGTAGACGGGCAATTTTACGAGATTGCCGACGTGCCGGCGCTCGACAAGAAATACAAGCACGACATCGACGTGGTCGTCGACCGTGTCGTGGTGCGGCCCGATATCGGAACCCGTCTCGCCGACAGTATCGAAACCTGCCTTACGCTCGCCGACGGCTTGGCGATCGCCGAATTCGCCGACCGCCCCCTGCCTCCGGAGGAGACCTCCGCCGGCGGCTCGGCCAACAAGTCGCTGAACGAAACCCATGAGCGGGTGCTGTTTTCCGAGAAGTTCGCCTGTCCCGTCTCGGGTTTCACCATTCCCGAGATCGAGCCGCGGCTTTTCTCCTTCAACAATCCCTTCGGAGCCTGCACGACCTGCGACGGGCTGGGCAGCCAGCAGAAGATCGACGAGGCGCTGATCGTTCCGGAGCCGAACCGCACCCTCAGGGACGGCGCCATCGCACCCTGGGCGAAATCCACCTCGCCCTACTACAACCAGACGCTCGAGGCACTCGGCACGGTTTTCGGCTTCAAGCTCGGCAGCCGCTGGAGCGAGCTTTCCGAGGAAGCACAGGACGCGATTCTCCACGGCACCAAGGACAAGATCACCTTCCACTATCAGGACGGGGCCCGATCCTACAACACGACGAAAACCTTCGAGGGCATCGTGCCGAATCTCGAACGCCGCTGGAAAGAGACCGACAGCGCCTGGGCGCGCGAAGAGATCGAGCGCTATATGTCGGCGGCGCCCTGCCCCGCCTGTGCCGGTTACCGGCTGAAGCCGGAAGCGCTTGCCGTCAAGATCCACGCGCTGCATATCGGCGAGGTTTCCGATATGTCTATTCGCGCCGCACGCGACTGGTTCGAGGTTCTGCCCGAGCATCTCAGCACGAAGCAGAACGAGATCGCCGTGCGCATCCTCAAGGAGATCCGCGAGCGCCTGCGCTTCCTGAACGACGTCGGCCTCGAATATCTGAGCCTTTCGCGCAATTCCGGGACGCTTTCGGGCGGAGAAAGCCAGCGCATCCGGCTCGCGTCGCAGATCGGCTCAGGGTTGACGGGCGTTCTCTATGTTCTCGACGAGCCCTCGATCGGCCTTCACCAGCGCGACAATGCCCGCCTCCTGGATACGCTGAGGCATCTGCGCGACATCGGCAACACGGTCATTGTCGTGGAGCATGACGAGGATGCGATCCTGACGGCCGATTACGTCGTCGACATCGGCCCGGCGGCCGGCATTCACGGTGGCGAGGTCATTGCGGAAGGGACCCCTTCCGATATCATGTCCAATCCGAAATCGCTGACGGGGAAATATCTCTCCGGCGAGCTTTCCGTTGCCGTGCCCGGCGAACGGCGCAAACCGAAGAAGAAGAAGGAAGTTACCGTCGTCGGCGCGCGCGCCAACAATCTGAAGAACGTGACCGCATCGATCCCGCTCGGTGTCTTCACCGCCGTCACCGGGGTATCGGGCGGGGGCAAGTCCACCTTCCTGATCGAGACGCTCTACAAGGCTGCCGCCCGCCGCGTCATGGGCGCGCGCGAAAATCCGGCCGAACACGACCGGATCGACGGCTTCGAGCATATCGACAAGGTGATCGACATCGACCAGTCGCCGATCGGCCGCACGCCGCGCTCCAACCCGGCGACCTATACCGGAGCCTTCACGCCCATTCGCGACTGGTTTGCCGGGCTGCCGGAAGCAAAGGCGCGCGGCTACCAGCCGGGCCGCTTCTCCTTCAACGTCAAGGGCGGCCGCTGCGAGGCCTGTCAGGGGGACGGCGTCATCAAGATCGAGATGCACTTCCTGCCGGATGTCTACGTCACCTGCGACGTCTGTCACGGCAAGCGCTACAATCGCGAGACCCTGGACGTTCACTTCAAGGGCAAGTCGATCGCCGATGTGCTCGACATGACGGTGGAGGAGGGCGTCGAGTTCTTCGCGGCCGTTCCGGCGGTGCGCGACAAGCTGGTGACACTGAACCAGGTGGGCCTCGGCTATATCAAGATCGGCCAGCAGGCGAACACGCTTTCAGGCGGCGAAGCCCAGCGCGTCAAGCTCGCCAAGGAGCTGTCGAAACGCTCAACCGGGCGCACGCTCTATATTCTCGACGAGCCGACAACAGGCTTGCATTTCCACGACGTAGCCAAGCTTCTTGAAGTTCTGCATGAGCTGGTCAATCAGGGTAACTCCGTGGTGGTCATCGAGCACAATCTCGAAGTCATCAAGACGGCCGACTGGATCATTGACTTCGGCCCGGAAGGCGGCGACGGAGGCGGCGAGGTCATTGCGCAGGGGACGCCGGAAGAGGTCGTGAAGGAGCCGCGCTCCTATACCGGCCAGTTCCTGAAGGAGCTTCTGGAGCGCCGGCCAGTGAAAAAGGTGGTTGCGGCGGAGTGATGTGGCCGGGCCGGACGCCTCGTGAAATCGGGTGGCGTCTCTGATTCGCCCCGGCTACAGCGGTTTTGCGCGTCTGAGTGAGCATCGAGGAGGAAGAGGATGGCAAATTCGGGACAAATCCGCATCGGCATCGGCGGATGGAACTTCGAACCTTGGGAAGGCACCTTCTATCCGGACGATCTTCCGAAGAAGCGGCAGCTCGAATTCGCCGGCAAGGAATTGCGGACGATCGAGGTCAACGGCACCTATTACAGCTCACAGAAGCCGGCGACTTTTGCCAAATGGGCGTCGGAGGTTCCCGACGGCTTCATTTTTTCGCTGAAGGCGAGCCGCTTCGTGACCAATCGCAGGGTCCTGTCCGAAGCCGGTGAATCCGTGGAGCGGTTCCTGACCCAAGGACTGACGGAACTCGGCGACCGCCTCGGTCCCATCCTCTGGCAGTTCGCGCCGACCAAGAAATTCGACGCGGAGGATTTCGAGGGATTCTTGAAGCTCCTGCCGGACAAGCAGGACGGCCTGAAGCTCCGCCACGTGGTCGAGGTCCGCAACCCCAGCTTCCAGGTTCCGGACTTCGTCAAGCTCATTGAAAAATACAAGGTGGCCGTCGTTCTCGCCGAGCATGCGGACTACCCGATGATCGCCGATGTCACGAGTGATTTCGTCTATGCACGGCTGCAGAAGGGCAGCGACGAGGTGAAGACCTGCTATCCGCCGAAGGATCTCGATCGCTGGGCCGAGCGGCTGAAGTCCTTTGCCGCCGGCGGTGAGCCGGACGACTTGGAGAAAGCTGCGTCGGAACGCAAGCCCGAGACGGCACCTCGCGACGTCTTTGCCTTCTTCATCTCCTCAGGCAAGGTCAACGCGCCGAACGGCGCCAGGGAACTGCAGAAACGCGTGGGCTAGGCGTGGCCATTCGCCGAGGTCTTGTTCATGAGCCCCTCTGGCAGGCCAGAGGGGCAGCAAGATCACCGCATCCGAATCACCAAACGGGCCGCTTCACACACCCACCTGATTCGCAATCGCGAGTAGCGCTGGGCTACGTCTTTTACCCGCTTTTTCATCCATAAAAATTTGAATTTCGGCCTGCCGCTAGCTCATCTTCGCAGGCAAGCGGTGGAAGTCCCTGTTTTTCAACGAATTGATCGATGTCCCCGTTTTCCACAGTCGACCCACACAAGATATAGCGCCCAAACTTCCGTCACAAACCACCCCTTGACGCCCCGAGGCGATTCACGGTTAATGGATTTCACGTTGCGACGGCGGCGGACCGGGAAGTTCAGAGGCCGGTTCACACCCCCAAATCGTCGGTTCCGACATGCGGCCCGGGCGAATGAGCCCGAGCGGCTGCAGTGGCGGAATTTTGCGCGAAATTTGGGTCGCCAAAGCGGCATTTCGAGCTGGCGTAAAGAGCCTGTTAATACTATATTTAGTGTTTGCAGCCAGCATCATCACAAGATACAGGGTTACCCAGGAGCTGGGTTTCCTCACATCGACAGAAATTTTTAGGCTGGCTGCGAGATCCATCGCGGCCGGGCGAGGTTAACTGCGCTTTAGCGCATGGCAACAAAGGACGGGACAATGAAGATCGAGCGTCGTTTCACAAAGGCAGGGCAATCCGCCTATGCCGAGATTGAGTTCCGCAAGGCGACGAGTGAGATCAAGAACCCGGACGGGTCCGTGGTCTTCCGCCTTGCGGATATCGACGTGCCGGCGCAGTTCTCGCAGGTCGCCGCCGATATTCTCGCCCAGAAATATTTCCGCAAGGCCGGCGTGCCGGCAAAACTGAAGCGCGTCGAGGAAAACGACGTGCCGTCCTTCCTCTGGCGCTCGGTTCCGGACGCCGACGCGCTGAAGGCGCTGCCGAAGGAAGAGCAGTACGGTTCCGAAACCGATGCCCGCCAGGTTTTCGATCGCCTGGCCGGCACCTGGGCCTATTGGGGCTGGAAGGGCGGCTATTTCGACACGGAAGAGGACGCCGGCGCCTTCCGTGACGAGCTCGCCTACATGCTCGCCACCCAGCGCGTTGCTCCGAACTCGCCGCAATGGTTCAACACCGGCCTCCACTGGGCCTATGGCATCGACGGCCCCGGCCAGGGCCACTTCTACGTCGATCCCTTCACCGGCAAGCTGACGAAGTCCAAGTCTGCCTACGAACACCCGCAGCCGCACGCCTGCTTCATTCAGTCGGTCGCGGACGACCTCGTCAACGAGGGCGGCATCATGGATCTCTGGGTGCGCGAGGCGCGCCTCTTCAAATACGGCTCCGGTACCGGCTCGAACTTCTCGCATCTGCGCGCCGAAGGCGAAAGGCTATCGGGCGGCGGCAAATCCTCGGGCCTCATGAGCTTCCTGAAGATCGGCGACCGCGCCGCGGGCGCCATCAAGTCGGGCGGCACGACGCGCCGCGCCGCCAAGATGGTCGTCGTCGATATCGACCATCCCGACATCGAGGAATATATCAACTGGAAGGTCAAGGAAGAGCAGAAGGTCGCCGCCCTCGTCACCGGCTCGAAGATCGTCGCCAAGCACCTGAAGGCGATCATGAAGGCCTGCATCAATTGCGACGGCAGCGACGATGCCTGCTTCGATCCCAAGCAGAACCCGGCGCTGAAGCGCGAGATCCGCGCCGCCAAGCAGGCGCTGGTTCCGGAAAACTATGTCAAACGCGTCATTCAGTTCGCGCGGCAGGGTTATAAGGACATCCAGTTCAAGACCTATGACACGGATTGGGATTCGGAGGCCTATCTCACGGTTTCCGGCCAGAATTCCAACAACTCGGTCTCGATCAAGGACGACTTCCTGCGCGCCGTGGAGGCGGATGGCGATTGGCACCTGACCGCCCGCAAGGACGGCCGCGTCATGAAGACCCTGAAGGCGCGCGATCTCTGGGAGTCGATCTCCCACGCCGCCTGGGCCTCGGCCGATCCGGGCCTGCACTTCAACACGACGATGAACGACTGGCACACCTGCCCGGCTGCAGGCCCGATCCGCGCATCGAACCCGTGCTCGGAATACATGTTCCTCGACGACACGGCTTGCAATCTCGCCTCGCTCAACCTGATGCAGTTCAAGGATGCCGCGACCAAGCGGATCAATATCGGCGACTACGAGCATGCCGTCCGTCTTTGGACGGTCGTTCTCGAAGTCTCGGTGATGATGGCGCAGTTCCCGTCCCGCGAGATCGCCGAGCTCTCCTACGAATACCGCACGCTCGGCCTCGGCTATGCGAATATCGGCGGCCTGCTGATGTCGTCAGGCATTCCCTATGACTCCCCCGAGGGCCGCGCCATCGCCGGCGCGCTGACCGCGATCATGACCGGCGTCGCCTATGCCACCTCGGCCGAGATCTCCGCAAAGCTCGGCCCCTTCCCCGGCTTTGCGCCCAACCGCGACAACATGCTGCGCGTCATGCGCAATCACCGCCGCGCGGCTCACGGCGAGACCGCCGGTTATGAGGGCCTGTCCGTCAACCCGGTCGCGCTCGTCCACGGAGATTGCCCGGACCAGGAGTTGATCGCCCATGCCAAGAGCGCCTGGGACAAGGCGGTCGAGCTCGGCGAGAAGCACGGCTACCGCAACGCTCAGGCCACCGTGATCGCGCCGACCGGTACGATCGGACTCGTAATGGATTGCGACACGACCGGCATCGAGCCCGATTTCGCCCTGGTGAAATTCAAGAAGCTCGCCGGCGGCGGCTACTTCAAGATCATCAACCGTGCTGTTCCCGAGGCGTTGCGCACGCTCGGCTACTCGGAAAGCCAGATCGCCGAGATGGAGGCTTATGCCGTCGGACACGGCAACCTCAACCAGGCGCCCGCCATCAACCCGACGACGTTGAAGGCCAAGGGCTTCACCGACGAGAAGATCGAAGCCGTCAATGCGGCGCTTAAAGCTGCCTTCGACATCAAGTTCGTCTTCAACCAGTGGACGCTCGGCGCCGATTTCCTCAAGGCGACGCTGAAGGTCAGCGACGAGCAGCTTGCCTCAATGGACTTCAACCTGCTCGAGCATCTGGGCTTCTCCAGAAAGGACATCGAAGCCGCCAACATCCATGTCTGCGGGGCGATGACCCTCGAAGGAGCACCGTTCCTGAAAGCAGAGCACCTGCCGGTCTTCGATTGCGCCAATCCCTGCGGCAAGATCGGCAAGCGCTACCTCTCGGTCGAAAGCCATATCCGCATGATGGCGGCCGCCCAGCCCTTCATTTCGGGTGCAATCTCCAAGACGATCAACATGCCGAACGAGGCGACCGTCGAGGATTGCAAGAACGCCTACATGCTCTCCTGGAAGCTCGCGCTGAAGGCGAATGCGCTCTACCGCGACGGTTCCAAGCTCTCGCAGCCGCTGAACGCCTCGCTGATCGAGGATGAGGAAGACGAGGACGCGATCGAAGAGCTGATGCAGGCGCCGGCAGCCGCCCAGGCGGTCGCCGTCACCGAGAAGATCATCGAGCGCGTCATCGAGAAGGTAGTGCGCGCCCGCGAGAAACTGCCGAACCGTCGCCAGGGCTATACCCAGAAGGCGATCGTCGGCGGCCACAAAGTGTATCTGCGCACCGGCGAATTCGGTGATGGGCGCCTCGGCGAGATCTTCATCGACATGCACAAGGAAGGTGCGGCCTTCCGGGCGATGATGAACAACTTCGCCATCGCCATCTCGCTCGGCCTGCAATATGGCGTGCCGCTCGAAGAATATGTGGAGGCCTTCACCTTCACCAAGTTCGAGCCGGCCGGCATGGTCCAGGGCAATGACGCGATCAAGAACGCGACGTCGATCCTCGACTATGTCTTCCGTGAGCTTGCCGTTTCCTATCTCGGCCGCCACGACCTTGCTCATGTCGACACCTCCGACTTCAGCAACACCGCGCTCGGCCGCGGCATTCAGGAAGGAAAGACCAACCTCGTCTCCACCGGCTGGACCCGCGGCTACAAGCCGTCCATCGTCGGCGGCACGGGCGAGCGCTCCGAACCGAAGGGGGCTTCGACGGCCACTCCGGCCCGCGCCTCGGCCGGCGCTTCCGTCACTTCGATCTCCGGCAATGCCGTGCGCAAGCTGGAGCCGGCAATCGCCGCCGCCACCTCCGAAGTCGTCGCCTTCAAGCGCGATTACGAGGAACGGGCCGTCGAACTCGCCGAGGAGATTGCCGAAGAAGCGGAACAGGAGGTGACTGCCCTCTTCTCCGACAAGGCCGCGGCAGAGGCCGCTGCGGCGAAGTCCGAGGCAAAGAAGGTCGAAGCAGAACGCCGCGCCCGCTCGATCATGCAGGGCTATACCGGCAACATGTGCTCCGAGTGCCAGAACTTCACAATGGTGCGAAACGGCACGTGCGAGAAGTGCGACACATGCGGCGCCACGAGCGGGTGCAGCTGAGATAGGCGGCGGAAGTTGTAATCAGCCATTGGTTACGACGCACTCCCACTGAAATGACGCAGTAATAGATATGGCCGCCTCCCTGGAAGCGGCCATATCTCTGTTCTGCGGAGGGATTCTCAAAGTGGCAGCGGCTGAGAATAGTCCTAGGCGTCGTTCGAAATATAATCGTTCGGCATTGAGCTGTTCTATCCGCGGGCTTCACGGAAGAGGAAACTCGGACTAGGCCGGCCGCGTCTCCTCCATCGAGCGCCTCACCGACATCCGCGCCCACCACGCAGCCAGATTCTCATGTTCCCGGAGCATCTCCTGCCCCTCCCGCGCCCTTAGGAAATAATCGAATATCGGGGCGGCATAGAGGTCGGCGAGCGACATGGTCTCGCTTGCGAGCCATGGCGACGCCCCCATGAGATCGGACATCGCCTTCAGGCAGGTCCTTGCTTTCGGCAGCGCTGCAGCGAATACCGCTTCGTCGGCAACTGCGCCGCTTGCCGGCTTTGAGACGCGCTCGACGTAGATCCCCCAGACCAAAGCGGGATAGGCGTAGTTGTCCGCGATGCTGACGATCTGGTTGCAGCGGGCGCGTTCCCGTGGATCGAGAGGCTGAAGCTGCCTCCCGTCGAATACCTCGTCGACATAGCGCGCTATCGCGCCGGTCTCATAAAGCCTGAAGCCTGCATGGTCGAAGGCGGGAATGCGGCCGAAGGGATGTCGCTCGAGGTAGTGCGCTGGCGGCCCCTCGGCAGCGAAGATGTCGACGGGGACGAGTTCGTAGCCGATCTCCTTCTCGGCCAGCACCAGCCGCACGATCCGCACGTAGACACTGTAGTCCGCTCCGAACAGGCGCGGTCTTTCCGTCATTGCATTCTCCCCTTGCATCAGTATTTCGTCCTAAGATGTAGCCGGCTTTCGCGGCATCGTTGCGACGGGACGCGGGCAGCGTTCGTCTCACGAAGGAAAAAGCAAAGGAGTCAATGTGAAAGCGATGGACTGCCGCCTCGGGATACCGCAATTTATGCGCGTCTGACGAAGCAGAATCGGAGAGTTCATGTCCCTCAAATATTTGACCGCCCTATTGGCGCTTGCCGTCCTGTCGGGGTGCACCAGCACCGGCGGAAACAACACGACCTATGCTCAATGGTACGGACCGAATCCGGTTCCCAATTTCAGCGCCGCGAGCCCCGGCGGTGTTCGCGTAGGCTATTAAGCACCTGGACCGGCCAAGGAAGCTCGCGGAATTTCGCAGCCGCCTATGTTTTCAAGGTGTGGATAAACCGGTTCCCCTGACGGAGGCGGCACAGTCGCAGCGCCTCCGTTTTGCCTTCGCGAGCCGCCGCCGCTTGGGTCGCATTGGATTTGGCCACGCAGAGGCGACGATGATCTCGGAGGCGATCACCTCGGCGGGATTAGACCATGATAGTAATCCCCGTCACCGCCGACCACCCGGTCCCCGGTGTGCGAGCACGCCGCCAGCGTGGCGAGTGCGAGCAACAACACGATCTTGCGCATAGGCCCCCATACCTTTCCTAACAGTTTGACGGCCATTGATATTCTGCCATTCGCGCCGGATCAATTCCAAACCTGTCGATCTGCAACTTCTGCGACCAGTTGCCGGTCGTAAGTTGGGACATGCGGTGCGCGGGCGCCTCTCGTGAGGCGCACCGCGACAGCCCTCTTGCGACGCGACTGAACGGATTCGTGCGCCGCGTTTCGGGCTTCGCTTCATGCTGTCGTTCTTAAAGCCGCTATGCGGCTGGGCGACATGCTTCAGAAAGGCGTCGGGGGTACGACGCCGGTATAGTATTGGCCTTCCCCCGCATAATACCGTTCGGCGCTGGGCCTTCCCGTTTGCGAGCACGCGCTGAGAACAAAGATCGCCAACAACAATACGATCGCGCGCATGGATTTACGTCCTTTCGTGAGTGACCTTCTTCAATATGACTTTTATGAACTAAATTTTTTGCCGGCGCAGAAGCCGCGCCGGTTCTCGGTTACGGCTGCGATTGTACATACCGTTCAACCGACGGTACACAAAATTGCGCAACGTTCAGCCCGCAGCCCTCGAATCGTTACGATTTTCTTAAAATTCGATCACCCGATTTCACCTGCTCGCAATCGCAGTCTGGCACAGGAAAGGATTATCGTGCCCGAGGACTGACAGGATGACCCAGGTCGTTACCATCTCCGCGACGACCGCGGCCTATGCGGCGGATGCATCGAAGCCGCCCACACGCCTGCGTGGCGATGGACCTGTCGACGAGGCAATCACACTGCTTTCCGCGCGCGGCCAAGAGCAGGCGGGAGTCCCGAAGATCAGAAGCGCGCTGCCGCTGCACCTCATGCTGATCGGCGCAGAGCGCCGTCTGCCGCAACAGACGCAGGCCGAAACGCTGCGCCGCTATCTCGAAAACGCCGAGGACGAAGACGGCCGCGAAGAAGATCGCCGGCAGGAAGATGGACCTGCCGGCGACGAACCGGAGCAAGTTGCGCTCGTCGACATGCTCGACCGGTTCATTCAGAGAACCTGAAACCGATCAAGGATCACGCCGGCAGCTATTGATGGCTATGCCCGGAATGAGCGCTGCCCGCCGCCGTGCCGACCGGCAGGACATAGTCGACCTCACCGGCCTTCTCGAAGGTAAGCGTCACCGGCACCATGTCGCCCTCGGCAAAGGGCTTCTTCACCTCCATGAACATGAGATGCAGGCTGCCGTTCTTCAGCTCGACTGCCTGACCGGCGGGAACGGCGATGCCGTCCTCGAGCTTGCGCATTTTCATGACGTCGTTCTCCATCGTCATCTCGTGAAGTTCGACTCGACCCGCGGCCGGGCTCTCGACGGCAAGCAGGCGGTCGTCGGCACTGCCGTCGTTCCTGACCACGAAGCCGCCGCCGCCGACCTTGGCACCGGGCAGCATAGCCTTCACGGCTCCGCCCGAGATCTCGAGATCGCCGACCTTGACCGCTTCGGCCGCGGACTGATGATGTCCCGCGTGAGCGGAGTGTTCATCGCCGCCCGTCGCCATGGTGACGGTGATCGTGGGCGCCGGATGCTCGAGGGAATGGGCGTCCTGGCCCTCCGCCGCCACCTGGTCCCAGACCACCTTGCCGCCGGCGCCGCAAAGCTGCGTCGTCGGAAAGGTAAGCACGGTCTCCTTGTCGAAACCCGCGAGTTTCCCGCGCATGACGAAGGTGTCGTAATGTGCGTCGGGAAGGTTGCCGCCTTTCCAGCGGATTTCCAGCGGACCGGAGGAAACCTTGGTGCCGTGATCGTCATAGGTCTTCCGGTAGTCGCCCTTGATGATCTCCAGCTCCCAGCCGGGCTTCGGCTGGGGCTTGGCAAAGACGAACCCCTCCGGCAACTGCACCCGTACTTCGGTGGTCGCCTTGCCGTCGCAGCCATGCGGCACCTGAAGGGTGGCGTTGACGGTCGTTCCGGCCGGCGCGCTGTCCGTCTCGAATGTCGCATGTGCATGGGCGGGACCGGCCACGGCAACTGTGAGGCCGGTGGCAAGCCAGGAAAGTCTGATCTTGTTCATGTCGTAATCTCCGAACCACGTGCCGGAACGCGGCCTTCGTGGGTCAATGCCGCATAGCGGCGCAAGAAATTCTGGGGTTGGATTCGAGGAGATCTACGGTTGGGCCGGCGGACCGCGCGGTGGCGGCAACAGGCGCAGGGGCAGAAGCACCGCCTCGGCGGCGACGATCGGCGTTCCGGCGATCCAGTTGCCGTTTTCGGCCGTCGAGCTTTCATCGGGCGCCGCCGGCAGGAGCACGGAGGCGGCGAGCCGGCACGCTTCGCAGACGGGAGCCGATGACGACGACTTGCCGTGGCCGGTGTCATGATCGACGCCGCCCGTGCCGAAGCAGATATCGGCGAAGGTGCCGTCGGGGAGAAGATATTCGGCGGAGATCGCCGGGCCGATGGCTGTCGCAAGGGCTGGCTTATGAGCGAAGGACAGAAATAGGAGTGCGAAGGCTGCGAGCAGCCGCACCCCAATTCCCCATTTCCGCTCGCGCCCAGTCATGGCCACCTCTCTTCGGTCTTCCCTATCCGCTGCCCAGGAAAATTGCAAAGGCCGATTTTGCCGCACCGGTCGCGGAGGATGAAGCCAGGGCGACAAAAATATGTTTGGTCGCGACATAGGCCCTTGCCAAAATCCGGCCTTCGCCGTTATCTGGATTCGACCTCGTTGGGAGAAACCGGTTCGATCCGGTGCCGAAGGAGCAACCGCCCCGGAAACTCTCAGGCCAAAGGACCAGCAAGGTGCCGGTAGGACTCTGGAGAGAAGCGTTCGCGCTCGCCGAAGGGATAACAATCTCAGGCAAAGGGACAGAGGGGGCTCGAATTTGTCGGCGCATGACGCCGGTATTGTGAGCCGGCGCGAAGACGCGCCAGACCTGGAGGCCGGACTTGGAAGACGTTTCCACCTTGAAACACACGCCGTTGCACGCGCTGCATCTTTCGCTCGGTGCGCGCATGGTGCCCTTCGCCGGTTACGACATGCCGGTCCAATACCCGGAAGGCGTATTGAAGGAGCACCTGCATACCCGCGCCGCCGCCGGCCTTTTCGACGTGTCCCACATGGGGCAGATCGTCGTGCGGCCGAAATCGGGAAAAGTCGAGGACGCGGCGCTGGAGCTCGAAAAGCTCGTGCCGGCGGATGTGCTCGGACTCCGGGAGGGCCGGCAACGCTACGGCCTCTTCACCAATGCCGCCGGCGGTATTCTCGACGACCTGATGATCGTCAATCGCGGCGATCATCTCTTCCTGGTCGTCAACGCGGCCTGCAAGGATGCCGATCTTGCGCATCTCAGGGACGGTCTCGGCAGCGCCTGCGACGTGACCATGGTGACAGACCGTGCGCTGATCGCCCTTCAGGGACCCCGGGCCGGAGCGGTTCTGTGCGAGCTGTGGGCGGACGTCGCGTCGATGCGCTTCATGGATGTCGCCGAAGCCGACCTTCACGACGTGAGCTGTATCATCTCCCGCTCCGGCTACACCGGCGAGGATGGCTTCGAGATTTCCATTCCCGCCGACGCGGCTGTGGATGTGACGCAGCGCCTGCTCGAACATCCCGACGTCCTGCCCATCGGGCTCGGCGCGCGCGACTCGCTCCGCCTCGAAGCGGGGCTTTGTCTCTATGGCAACGATATCGACACGAATACGAGCCCCATCGAAGCGGGCCTCGAATGGGCAATCCAGAAAAGCCGCCGCGCCGGCGGTGAGCGCGCCGGCGGTTTTCCGGGCGCCGGCCGGATATTGGCCGAGCTCACCGACGGAGTTTCCAGGCGGCGTGTCGGCCTGAGGCCCGAAGGCCGCGCGCCCGTGCGCGGCAATGCCGATCTCTTTGCCGATGCGGAGGGCAGGACGGCGGCAGGAACCGTCACCTCCGGCGGCTTCGGACCGAGCGTGGATGGACCGGTCGCCATGGGCTATGTCGCCGCCGAGCACGCCGAAATCGGCACCAGACTGTTCGCAGAGGTGCGCGGCAAATACCTGCCCATCGCCGTCACCGCCCTGCCCTTCATCAAACAAACCTACAAACGCTGATCAGGAGAACCTGCGTATGCTGAAATTCACCGAGGAACACGAATGGCTGAAGATCGAGGGCGACGTCGCGACCGTAGGCATCACCGAGCATGCCGCGGGACAGCTCGGCGATCTTGTCTTCGTGGAGCTGCCGGAAGCGGGTGCCAGCTTCTCCAAGGGAGACTCGGCCGCGACGGTCGAGTCCGTCAAGGCGGCATCGGACGTCTATTGTCCGCTTGATGGCGAAATCGTCGAGGTCAATCAGGCGATCGTCGACGATCCGTCCCTCGTCAACAGCGATCCGCAAGGCGCAGCCTGGTTCTTCAAACTGAAGCTCGCCGATCCGGACGCTGCCAATGCGCTCCTGGACGAAGCGGCCTACAAGGAGTTCGTCGCCTGATGAGCATGCCCAAGGACTTTACCTTTACCGATTACAAGCCTTACGACTTCGCCAATCGACGTCACATCGGCCCTTCGCCGGCCGAGATGGACGAGATGCTGAAGGTCGTCGGCTATCCCAGTCTCGACGCGCTCATCGACGACACCGTGCCGCCGTCGATCCGCCAGCGGACGCCGCTTGCCTGGGGCGAGCCGATGACGGAGCGCGAGGCACTCGACAAGCTGCGCGAGACGGCGAACCGCAACCGGAAGCTCGTGTCCCTGATCGGTCAGGGCTACTACGGGACCATCACCCCGCCGGTCATCCAGCGCAATATCCTCGAGAACCCGGCCTGGTACACCGCCTATACGCCCTATCAGCCGGAAATCAGTCAGGGGCGGCTGGAAGCCCTGCTCAATTACCAGACCATGGTTTGCGATCTGACCGGGCTGGACGTCGCGAACGCCTCGCTGCTCGACGAGGCGACGGCTGCAGCCGAAGCCATGGCCATTGCGGAGCGCGTGGCAAAGTCAAAGGCGAAGGCGTTTTTCATCGATGAGAACTGCCATCCCCAGACGATTGCGCTCCTGAAGACCCGGGCGGAGCCGCTCGGCTGGCAGATCGTCGTCGGCGATCCCTTCGAGGATCTGGACGCTGCCGGCGTCTTCGGCGCGATCTTCCAGTACCCCGGCACTTACGGCCATGTCCGCGACTTCTCGGGCCTGATTGCCAAACTCCACGAGCAGGGTGCAATCGCCGCCGTCGCAGCCGATCCGCTGGCGCTGGCGCTTCTGAAATCTCCGGGTGAAATGGGCGCCGACATCGCGATCGGTTCGACCCAGCGCTTCGGCGTTCCGGTCGGCTACGGTGGGCCGCACGCGGCCTATATGGCGGTCAAGGACGCCTACAAGCGCTCCATGCCCGGCCGCCTCGTGGGCGTGTCGGTCGATGCGCGGGGCAACCGCGCCTACCGGCTGTCGCTCCAGACCCGTGAACAGCATATCCGGCGCGAGAAGGCGACATCGAACATCTGTACCGCGCAGGTACTGCTTGCCGTCATGGCCTCCATGTATGCGGTCTTCCATGGTCCGGACGGATTAAAGGCGATCGCCCAGAGCGTGCACCAGAAGACGGTGCGGCTTGCCATGGGCTTGGAAAAGCTCGGCTATACCGTCGAACCGGATGTCTTCTTCGATACGATCACCGTCGAAGTCGGCAAGCTGCAGGGCATCATCCTCAAAGCCGCCGTGGCCGAGGAGGTAAACCTTCGCAAGATCGGAACGACCAGGATCGGCATCAGTCTCGACGAACGTTCGCGGCCGGTCACGCTCGAGGCCGTCTGGCGCGCCTTCGGCGGCGATTTCAAGGTCGAGGAATTCGAACCGGACTACCGCCTGCCGCAGGAACTGCTGCGCACCAGCGCCTATCTCACCCATCCGATCTTTCACATGAACCGCGCCGAGAGCGAGATGACGCGCTACATGCGCCGCCTCGCCGATCGCGATCTCGCGCTCGACCGCGCAATGATCCCGCTCGGCTCCTGCACGATGAAGCTCAACGCGACAGCGGAAATGCTGCCGATCACCTGGCCGGAGTTTTCGGAAATCCATCCCTTCGTGCCAACCGACCAGGCACTCGGCTATCAGCATCTGATCGAAGACCTGTCGCAAAAGCTCTGCGCGATCACCGGTTATGATGCGATCTCGATGCAGCCGAACTCGGGCGCCCAAGGTGAATATGCCGGTCTGCTCGCGATCCGCGCCTACCATATCGCCAACGGCAACGCACATCGCGACGTCTGCCTGATACCGACATCGGCGCACGGCACGAATCCGGCCTCGGCGCAAATGGCCGGCATGAACGTGGTGGTCGTCAAGGTAAGCGACGCCGGCGAGATCGACATGGACGACTTCCGCGCCAAGGCGGAGCAGTATGCGGACTCCCTCTCCTGCTGCATGATCACTTATCCCTCGACGCACGGTGTGTTCGAGGAGAACGTCCGCGAGGTCTGCGAGGTCGTGCATAAGCACGGCGGCCAGGTCTATCTGGACGGCGCCAACATGAATGCGATGGTTGGCCTTTCCCGCCCCGGCGACATCGGCTCGGATGTCAGTCATTTGAACCTGCACAAGACCTTCTGCATTCCGCATGGCGGCGGCGGTCCCGGCATGGGTCCGATCGGCGTCAAGTCGCATCTCGCCCCCTTCCTTCCGGGACACCCCCAGACCGACGGGCACGAAGGCGCCGTTTCCGCCGCACCGTTCGGGTCGGCCTCGATCCTGCCGATCTCCTGGAGCTACTGCCTGATGATGGGCGGCGAAGGCCTGACGCAAGCGACCAAGGTCGCGATTCTCAACGCCAATTACGTCGCCGCCCGGCTGAAGGGTGCTTATGACGTGCTCTACAAGTCGGCGAAGGGCCGGGTCGCGCATGAATGCATCATCGATACCCGTCCGCTCGCCGAACGCGCCGGCGTCACGGTCGACGACGTCGCCAAGCGCCTGATCGACTGCGGCTTCCATGCGCCGACGATGAGCTGGCCGGTCGCGGGCACACTGATGATCGAACCCACGGAATCGGAAACGAAGGCCGAGCTCGACCGCTTCTGCGACGCCATGCTGGCAATCCGCGAAGAGGCCCGCGCCATCGAGGACGGCCGGATGGACAAGGTCAACAATCCGCTGAAGAACGCGCCACATACGGTCGAGGATCTCGTCGGCGACTGGGACCGGCCCTATTCGCGCGAGCAGGCCTGCTTCCCACCGGGCGCCTTCCGCGTGGACAAATACTGGTCGCCGGTCAACCGTGTCGACAATGTCTATGGCGACCGTAATCTCGTCTGCACCTGCCCGCCGATCGAGAGCTACGCGGAAGCGGCGGAATGACGATGTGATCCGATCGGGTGCGGTTCAAGCGCCGCGCCTGCGTGCCACGTCAAAAGCCCGGCTAAGCCGGGCTTTTTGCTGGTCTAAGCATTTCCAGGAGAAGTGTGCAGCGGTTTTCGGTCGGGAAGGTAATTTCAAGTCTTAGAGAGTTCACTAACGGTTTCTCTAAAAAAAGAAAAAGCCGCCCGCAGGCGGCTTCTTCCTATCCTTGAGAGATGCGATTACTCGGCGCTCTCGTCCGCAGCCTTCTTCTTGGCCGGGGCCTTCTTCTTCGGCGCGGCGGCTTCTTCGCCCTCGCCGGCTTCGGCCTTGGCGGCTGCCTTCTTCTTGGAGGCCGTCTTCTTGGTCGGCTTTTCGTCGGCTTCGTCGTCAGCCGTCAGCTCTTCCTTCGAGACCTTCTTGTCGGTCACCGAAACCTCGGTGAGCAGGTGGTCGACAACCTTCTCCTCGAAGAGCGGTGCGCGCAGCGAGGCGGCAGCACCGGGCGTGTTGCGGAAGTATTCGAGGATTTCCTTTTCCTGTCCGGGGAACTGGCGCAGCTGCTCGAACAGCGAACGCTGCATCTCGTCATCGCTAACCTGGACGCCGGCCTTTTCGCCGATTTCGGAGAGAACCAGGCCGAGGCGGACGCGACGCTCGGCGAGCTTGCGATATTCGGCGCGCGCTTCTTCTTCCGTCGTATCTTCATCGGCAAAGGTCTTGCCGGCCTGCTGCAGGTCGGTGTTGATCTGGCGCCAGATGTTCTCGAACTCGGCATCGACGAGGCGCTCGGGCGTATCGAACTGATAGAGCTCGTCGAGCTGATCGAGAAGCTGGCGCTTGACCTTCTGGCGGGTGATCGAGCCGAACTGGCTTTCGATCTGGCCGCGGACGATTTCCTTCAGCTTGTCGACGGATTCGAGGCCGAGCTTCGTTGCCAGCTCGTCGTTGATCTCGATCGGGGCAGCGGCAGCGACATCCTTGACGGTGATGTCGAAGGTTGCTTCCTTGCCGGCAAGGTTGGCTGCCGGATAATCGGCCGGGAACGTGACCGTGATGGTCTTTTCATCGCCGGCCTTTACGCCGACAAGCTGCTCCTCGAAGCCCGGGATGAAGCGGTTGGACCCGAGCACGAGCTCCGCATCTTCGTCCTTGCCGCCGTCAAAGGCTTCGCCGTCGACCTTGCCGAGATAGTCGACCGTGACGCGGTCGCCATTGGCAGCCTTGCCCTTCTTCGATTCGTAAGTGCGGGCGCTCTCGGCGATGCGCTGGATCTGCTCGTTGACTTCATCCTCGCTGACATCGACGACCTCACGGGTGACCTTGATGCCGCTTGCATCCTTGAGTTCGATCGGCGGAATGATTTCGTAGGCGACCGTGAATTCGAAATCGGCTTGGGCGCTCAGGATCTTGTCGGCTTCTGCCTCGTCCTCGGTCATCGCGACTTCGGGCTGGGTGGCCGACTTTTCGCCGCGGCTCGTGAGGATTTCCGTCGGCTTTTCACGAACGATCTCGTTGACGAGATCGGCCATGATCGACTTTCCGTAAACCTTCTTAAGGTGCGCAACCGGCACCTTGCCGGGACGGAAGCCGTTGATGCGAACACGATCCTTCACTTCGACGAGGCGCTCGTTCATCCGAGCCTGCATTTCGTCGGCCGGGATAACGACCTTGAGTTCGCGCTTCAGCCCTTGAGCGAGCGTTTCGATAACCTGCATGTTAAAACCTTCACTTCACGTTGACAGTGCTCTTCCCTTGAAAGGCTAGGCGAGCACGTGAGCCGATCCATTTGCCGGGAGTGGCTTTACGCAATTCCGACCGCTTTGCAAGCAAAATGGCGCCTTGCCGGCCCTCCCAGCGCCGAATACCGACGCGTGACTGCTATATCGTCCTGGTGCGGGTAGAGAGACTTGAACTCCCACGCCTTGCGGCACCAGAACCTAAATCTGGCGTGTCTACCAATTTCACCATACCCGCGTTCAGACGACCGCACCGCCCAATCGCATTCCTCACAAGATCTCATCAGCGGAATGCCGCGGATATTCTTGGGCCATGCGAAAGGTTCAGGGCTCCCGAGCGCGGCGTCTCTATAACACTCGTTTTCATCGGATCAAAGGGAAAATGCTCGCGCCCGTTGCCCGCTCGCAGCCACGGCTTCGAACGGGCAGCTCGAGGCTCCTTAGCAAAGGATGCCGGCAGAAACGTGATGCTGTGTTCCGCCGTATGACAGCCACTGGATCCTCGCCCTCCATCGGCGGGACGGCGAACGGCAATCCGCGTTGCGCAATCCGCATATCTTCCATGTGGACATTGCACTGCACAAATCGATTTAAGGCCACTATATTTCAAATCAACGAAGCGCCGCGGTGATAGCCGAATGGACGCCGGCGGGCATGATCGCCCGCAGCGGGAAATCCCGCGAAGATCCGAGCCTGAGCTCGACAGAATTCGAAGCTGCGCACTCCTCCTCCCATCGCCGCTTCGATAGGATTGGCAATACTCCTCCTCCCGGTTGCCAATCGCATTTATGACGCCCGCCGGTCCTCCTCCCCCGACGGGCGTCATTCTCCCCTCAGATATTCCGTACGGCACCTCCATCTGCCCATTATTTCGGCATTTTGCGATCGTCCGACGCTTGAGCCATGCACCGTTTGCATAGGTGCCATTCCCGGCGGCCCCTAGCAGAATCCGGGGGGTTCGGCCTATATTCCAATCATCGATCGGGCAGCGCACTCCTCCTCCCAGCGCGCCCGATACGGATTGGCGACACTCCTCCTCCCGGTTGCCAATCAGATCAAGCAACGCCCTCTGGACCTCCTCCCCCAGCGGGCGTTGTTTATTTCTGCCAACTCCCTTGCTCCGAGAATCGCACTGCGCGCCGCGCGCTCTGATAGACCGCCAAGGTCTTTGGAACGGTCTGGAAATGCGCAAGAGGCCGGCATCGGCAACAAAAGGTTAAACTCCGGTTAATGCCGCCGAAAAGCTTTGCACGCCGCGCATGGGTGCGATGCAGCATTAGCTCTGTAATCCTGGCTCAAACCGATTATATTCCGGTTCATAAGATGACGGCCAGCAAGAGAGATAGAGCGCTGGCGAACGACCTAGAAAGGAATAGGATCATGAACCTCGCACGTTCTTTCAATAACTGGCGCAAGTATCGTCAGACCTGCAACGAGCTCGGCCGCATGAGCGACCGTGAGCTCACTGACCTTGGCATCGGCCGCGCAGACATCCCCTACGTTGCCCGTCAGGCAATCAAGTAAGCATCAAGCTTTCGCCAGATAATGGCCGTTCAAACGCCTTCCGGTTCGCCGGCGGGCGTTTTTTTATTCTGCTGAGTCGTTCTGATCTCGTGCAGCAATCCCTGCAAAAGCAACTTAACCGAAACTTAATCGATGGCGCATTTTCGGGCCGGCCGAGATGCATGCTCACGAAACGATCGATGCACTGCACAAATGCATAGCAGATGCATCTACTTTGCACTCCATCTTCCAGTTAGACAAGCGTATAAGAACCTCAACGACGCAGACAATCACTGTCGCGAGCGATCTTCTTGAGGAAACGACCATGAACCCGATTCGCATTGCAAAAAGCTGGATCAACTACCGCCGTACCGTTGCCGAGCTGGGCAGCCTTTCCAACCACGCTCTGAACGATATCGGCATTACGCGCTACGACATCCGCAACATTGCGGCTCGCTCCTTCCGCTAATCGGATCGAGCATTGCTTAGCTTGAAGACGGCGCCCTCGGGCGCCGTTTTCGTTTCTTGGAAGCGACGGATGCCTGTGGTAGGAAGCCGCCCATGAACAAAACGACGTCCTCCCATTCGCCCATCCACATCATTGGCGGCGGCCTCGCCGGGTCGGAAGCCGCCTGGCAGATCGCCGAAGCGGGCGTGCCGGTCATCCTGCATGAAATGCGCGGCGTGCGCGGCACGGATGCGCACAAGACCGAGAGCCTCGCCGAACTCGTCTGCTCGAACTCTTTCCGCTCCGACGATGCGACCAGCAATGCCGTCGGCGTGCTTCATGCGGAGATGCGTCTTGCGGGCTCGCTCATCATGCGATGCGCCGATCTCAACCAGGTGCCCGCAGGCGGTGCGCTCGCCGTCGATCGCGAAGGCTTTGCCGAGGCCGTCAGCGCAGCGATCGCAGACCACCCGCTGATCACGGTTCTGCGGGAAGAGGTCGGGGGCCTGCCGCCGAAGGACTGGGATCTCGCCATCATTGCGACGGGCCCGCTTACAGCACCGGCCCTCGCCGAGGCGATCCGCGCGGAGACCGGCGCCGATGCCCTGGCCTTCTTCGACGCCATCGCACCGATCGTCCATGCCGACACGATCGACATGGATATCTGCTGGCATCAGTCGCGCTACGACAAGGTCGGCCCGGGCGGCACGGGCAAGGATTATATCAACTGCCCGCTCACACAGGAGCAGTATGATGCCTTCGTCGATGCGCTCATTGCCGGGGACAAGGCCGGCTTCAAGGAATGGGAAGGCACACCCTATTTCGACGGCTGCCTCCCGATCGAAGTGATGGCAGAGCGCGGCCGCGAGACCCTGCGTCACGGGCCGATGAAGCCGATGGGCCTCACCAACGCCCATAATCCCTCGGTCAAGCCCTATGCCGTGGTTCAGCTTAGGCAGGACAACGCGCTCGGCACGCTCTACAACATGGTCGGCTTCCAGACGAAACTGAAATACGGCGCGCAGGGCGAAGTCTTTCGGATGATTCCGGGGCTCCAAAACGCCGAGTTTGCGAGGCTCGGCGGCCTGCACCGCAACACCTATATCAACTCGCCGACACTCCTCGACAATTCGCTGACGCTCAAGTCACGTCCGGGCTTGCGCTTTGCCGGCCAGATAACCGGCTGCGAGGGCTATGTGGAAAGCGCGAGCATCGGCCTGCTGGCGGGCCGCTTCGCCGCGGCGGAACGCAAAGGCGCCTCACCCGTCCTACCTCCGGTGACCACGGCCTTCGGTGCTCTTCTCAATCACATCACCGGCGGCCACATCGTCTCCGACGACGAACCGGGCAAGCGCTCGTTCCAACCGATGAACATCAATTTCGGACTGTTTCCGCCGCTCGAACCGGGCGCCATGACGAGGCCGGAGGGTGCCAAACGCTTCCGTGGCAAGGAGAAGGCGCTCGCCAAGAAGCAGGCGATGGCGTCACGCGCGCTGAGCGATTGCGCAAGCTGGCTCGGCAACGCCGTCTGACGAGCGACGGGAACTCCGTTGCGGATTCAGCCGGTCAGTCCAGACCCTGCGCCGCGTCACCCGGTGCTTCCAACTCCGATTTCGGACTGAAGGTGCCGAGCAGCCAGAGCGAAACCTCGGCTGCCTCGGCGGCCGTCCGAAACTCGAAAGCGTTGTCCAGATAGGCGAAATCCGGGAAGTGGACAATCAGCCCGCGCCCACTCTCGGACGTGTTGACCCGCACCTTGCCGGGCTGAATGACGTGGCAGACATAATGCGTGCCGTGCGATTGTATGAATCCGGCCTTGCCATCGTGCAGCCGCAGGAAGATCGCCGTTCTGTCGACGGTCGAATGCAGCGCCCGGATCGCTTCGTCCGGGAATGCCCGGCCGAATTCCACGATCGCCGACCCGGCATCCGGATTGTCGGCGTCGCGCTCGGCGCGTGCGTTCATCCGAATATAAAATACGCAGACGGCGGCGATCGCCACCAGGAGCAGTAACCAAAGCATCGCGTGGGTCCCTTGATCGCGACGGGATTTCGATTGAGAAGGGTCATATCCCGCGAGACTTGCGCCAGCGTGACGGGCGAGCGCCTAGCGAATGAATCCTCGTCCAAGACGGGCGCTGTAGCACTTTTCGGAGGACTGCAATCTCTCCTCCTTCATCCTCCCCCTGTGCTCGTCACAGGGATGGGAGCAGCGCCGCGTCTGCGGCGCGGAGAGAGTTCTTTCAGCCCAAGGACTTGGTCTGGCTGGATTCCTGTGACAAGCACAGGAATGAGGGACCGGGGATGTGCGGCCAATACAACTTCCGTTACGAATATGCGAGGGAACGGTCAACCTGTCACGCAATGAAAGGTCACGTCTACATTCTCGCGTCCAAACGAAGCGGGACGTGGTATACGGGCGTGACTTGGGGCCCTCCGCGCCGCCTCGCTATCTTCACGGTTATGAAACGCGCCGAGGACCGCACCCTCCCCACCTCATCCTTGTGCTCGTCACAGGGATCCAGCAGCGCCGCGTCTGGGGCGCGGGAAGCATTCTTTCAGCCCAAGGACTTGCTCTGGCTGGATTCCTGTGACAAGCACAGGAATGAGGGCCGGGATGAGCGGCTACTACATTCTCGCATCGAAGCGAAACGGGACGCTGTATACGGGCGTGACCTGCGACCTTCCGTGCCGCCTCACTATCTTCATGGTTTATGAAACGCGTCGAGGGACCGCACCCTCTCCGCCCTCGTTCCTGTGACGAGCACAGGAGATCAAACAAGCGGCGGCGGGTATCCGGAATCTCAACCGGCCTTCGTCTAAAACTGCCGGCGCCGGCTCGCCCGCCACATCCGCCATTGCCGCTGCCATTGCGGCGGACGCAGTGGCTGACGAAGGATTCGCACTCCGGCGGCCTCCGCGCGATCGAACACCGGTTCGGCCAGGGCAACGGGAAGGAAAGCGGAGAAATTCCGGGCGGAGATCGCGCCTGTACTTTCACGTGCCTTGGCGAGATGATCGCGACCGAGGCCGCAGAAGGCGCGAATGGCCCTTTCGATCGCACTCTCGTCGGTTCCGGCAAGAAGCGTTTCCCTGTCGAGGCCCGTTGCGCTCAAAAGCTCGACAGGAAGATAGACCTGGCCACGCCCGATATGAACCGGCAGAAGCAGCAGGAGACCGGCGACCGTCTGAGCAACCCCGGCATGACCGGCTGCGTCTGAGGATTTCGCAGCATTTTCGGGATCCAGGATGAGCGATGAAAGCTGAATGAGCGCCGATGCGGTTTCACCGGCATAGCCCTCCAGCGCCGCCCTGTCCTGCATCGGGTCGTCGTAAAGATCGAAAATGCGTGCATCGATCATGTCCTGCAGAACGCGGACAGGAAGGTGATGCTCGCGAATGCAACGCAGGAGCGCTTCGGCCAGCGGATGCCCCGCGCCGTCCGACTGCTGGCTTTCGAGAATGTCACGCCACCACTGCAGCCGGATCTCGCCGGGGAGCGGCTCCTTGACCGTGTCGCGGACGCGGGCGATCTCCGCGTAAAAGGCATAGAGCGCCGCGAGCGAGTGGCGCTTCTCTGCAGGAGAAAGCAGACAGGCCAGGTAGCGATCGCGGTCGGTGTCCCGCAAGGTTGCGAGAATCTGATCATCGGACTGTTGCACGCCGGGTTTCCTTCGAACGCCTCACACCGCGATCAATGCCGCGGCGACGGCCCGCGATTCCGCCAGCATTACGTTATAGGTCCGCACCGCCGCCCCCGTGCTCATCGGATCGGACGAGATGTTGGCGGCCCTGAGCGCCTCCTTCAGGTCTCCAGGCAAAGGACGGATTTCCCGGCCGGTGCCGACGAGCAGCACCTCGACGTCACGCGCCTCATCGAAGATGCGCTGGAATTTCGCGACCGCGAGCACGTCGCCTTCGGCAACGTCCCAGGCGTAGATACCGGAAGGCAACATCAGAACGGATCCGCGATGCGACATATCGGCGAAGCGGAAGCCGCCATTGCCGTAGGCGTCGACAGGCGCGCGTCCCGGAAAGTGCGCTTCGCGCATTTCGATCCCTTTTGCCATCACACCGCACCCTTTGCTTCCGTCTCCGACGAGGTATCCCGGTCCGCCGGGTCCTCCGTGCCTCCAAGACGATTGTTTCGGCGATTGAAGAGGATGAGCAGCGGTCCCGCGACATAGATCGAGGAAACGGTGCCCACAAGCACACCGAATATGAGTGTCGCGCTGAAGGACTGGACGAGACCACTGCCTCCGAACAGATACAGCGCAACGAGAGCAAGGAGCGTCGTCAAGGCGGTCAGGACGGTCCGCGACAGGGTCTGGTTGATCGACGTGTCGATCAGGACGGAAAGCGGCATCCTTCGATAGCGCACCAGATTTTCCCGGACTCGATCATAAATCACCATGGTGTCGCTCAGCGAGTAACATACGATCGTCAGCAGCGCTGCGATGCTGGCGAGATTGAATTCGATCCCGGTCACGACGAGGAACCCGAGCGTCAGCAGCACATCATGCAACGTCGCGACGATGGCTCCGACGGCAAATCGCCGGCCGAACCGAAGCCACACGTAAAGCAGCACGGCCAGCACGGCTGCGGCAACGGCGAGCGACCCTGCCCTCGTCAACTCGCCGGAAACCCCGGGGCCAACCACCTCGACACGGCGGAAGACATACTGATCCTCGAGTTCGGAGCGAACCAGCCCGACGGCCGTCTGCTCGGCATTGTCGCCGGCTTCCTGCGACGGGATACGGACGAGAACGTCTCGCGCCGATCCAAGTTCCTCGACTTGAACCTCTCCGAGGTTCAATTCATCGAGACGGGCACGGATGTCGGCACCATCGGCGACGCCGGTCCGTGCCCTCAATTCGATGACGGAGCCGCCCCTGAAATCTGCTCCCATGTTGAGCCCGAGGCTCGTCAGGAGAACCAGCGAAGCGAGCGACAATGCCGTCATCAGAATGAAGACCGGATTGCGGATCGCCATGAAACGGAAATCCGCCCGACTGAAAAATCCCGTCCGGATGCCGCGCGGCAGACGCCGCGGCAGGCGGCGGCGATACCACCCGCGAATGAGGCGGCGTGTCAGGCTGTGCGCCGTCAGAATGGTGGTGACGCTGCCGATGGCAAGCGTAACCGCAAAACCCCGAATGGCGCCCGACCCGAGATAGAGGAGGATTACGCCGGCGATGAAAATCGTCAGATTCGCGTCGACGATGCTCCTCAAGACGCGCTCGAATCCGTCGTCCAGCGCCCTTCGCAAGGGTTTGCCGCTGGTACGCGCTTCTTCCCTCAGCCGCTCATAGATGAGAACGTTCGAGTCGACCGCAATTCCGATCGTGAGGATGATCCCGGCAATTCCGGGCAATGTCAGCGTGGCGCCGGTGACGGACAGGACCGCGATGATCAGCACGACATTGACGATGACGGCAATGACGGCGACGACACCGAAGAAGCCGTAGAAGCCAATCATACAGGCTGCGACGGCAATGGCCGCGATCAGGCCCGCCGTGAGGCCGTTTGCCACGGCGTCGGCGCCGTCCTCGGGACCGACGGTACGCTCCTCGATGACGGTCAGCGAAACGGGAAGCGGGCCGGCACGCATCAGGGCGGCAAGGTCGTTCGCCCCGTCCTCCGAGAGATTTCCGGAAATCCGGACGCTATCACCGGAAAGCGCGCCGTCTAGAACGGACGTCGAGATAACCTGCCCGTCGAGCACGATCGCGAACTGCTTCCGTGGATCCGACTGCAGGACCGGCGCGATCCGTGCGGCAGCCCCGGCAGTAATCCTTGCATTGACGACAGGTTCGCTCGTTGCCGGATCGAAGCCCGGCTGCGCCTCGACGAAGTCCGGTGCCGCAGCAAAGGCGTGTCTCTCGACCAGGTAGGGTATTGGTGGATCGTCCAGCGAATAGAGGACCTCGGACCCCGCAGGCGGCCTCGTATCCACGGCCTGTTGTGCCGGCATCGAGGAATCCAGCCACTTCAGAGCGACATCTCCTCGCTGTCCGAGGAGATCCTTCAATCTTTGCGGCTCGTCCAGACCGGGGACCTGCACGCTCAGCCGGTCACCGCCGCGACGCTCTATGATCGGCACGACCGCGATGACTTCGCCGACCCGCCGGCGTACGACCTCGATGGACCGGGCGACGGCATCTGAGACCCTGAGATCTATGCCCTCGTCCGTCAGGCGAAGCCGAAGCGTGTCGCTGGTCGCGCTTCCCTCGTAGACCAGTTCCTGTATGGAACTCCCGAAAAATCCGCCCTGTCGAACGGGGGCGACCAACGCCTTCAGCGCGTCGCGTGCCGCTGGTGCTTTCGTTGCATCGCGGAGACGAAACTGCAGGCTCTGCCCGCTTCCTGACAGCCCCGTATAGCGGATATCCGCCTGTCTCAGGGCATCGGCGATCGTGTCGATGGTCGATTGCAGGCGCTCCGCGACGATGTCTTCGCGGCTGACCTTCAGGACGATATGGGAACCGCCCCTAAGATCGAGCCCGAGCGGCACCTGCCGATGCGGCAGCCAGATCGGCCAGTCGGCAAGCTGCTCTCTGGAAAGAAGATTAGGCAGTGCGAAGGCGAGGCCCGCAAGGACGACCAGCCAGATGAGAATGTTCTTGAACGGCGACAACCTGGGCATATTTCGAAATGCTCCATCCGCCGGTCTCTGCCGGTCGCGGCCCTTGCCCTAACCACGGTGATTTTGGCCTCGCGTCGCCCCAAAATCAAACCGTGATCGATGCCGATATCAAGCGCGGTATGCGGGCGAAAACCGCGCACGCTTCTTCACGTTCCCCGCGCCGGGGTTATTCCTTGACGGGCTCGCCCTTCACGCGAACTTCGGATACGCCGCTGCGCACAACGCGGACTTTGGTGCCCTCCGCGATCTCCACCTCGAGCTCCGTATCGTCGACGACCTTGGTCACCTTGCCGACGATGCCGCCGCCGGTGACGACCTGATCGCCGCGCCGGATGTTCTTCAGGAGCTCTTCGCGGCGCTTCATCTGCGCACGCTGCGGCCGGATGATCAGGAAATACATCACCACGAAAATCAGCAGGAATGGCAGGATGGACATCAGAATATCGGCGCCGCCGCCCCCAGGGGCCGCCGTCTGCGCGAAAGCTTCGGTAATAAACATCGATCACTCCTTGAGTTCAAATTGCGCGCTTGCCCCCGCGGCAAACCTGCCGGAATATAGGCAAACCGTCCCGTAACGCAAATCGTCGGTACACTTCCCCGTTTCTCCTGCCTCTGGCACAAATTCCGCAGCAGGAGAACCCCCTGGTTGCAGGCTGCCGGTCTTTTCCAGCGCAAACCGCCGTGCTACCGAGAAAAACGCCGCCGGCGGCAGCTTCAACGGATTCGACCGGAGGATGAACGTCGCGGCGATTCAAGGATTTGGGTTAAGCCGGCGCACGCCCGTTATCGCGCGGGTCGGCCGCTCATGTTCGAAATCCAGCCTGCCGGAGATAGGTGAAATGCCCGAAAGCAAGATCGACGTCCTGCTCAACGAAATACAGAAGCTTTCGGCCGCGATGGAGCGCATCGCCGGACCGGCATATGCCGTCAACGACTGGCATGAGGCGGAGTGTTTCGTCTGGGCACCGGCCACGCGCCACCTGCAGCCCGTCCCGAACCCGAATCGCATCGATCTCACACTCATTACCGGCGTCGACCACGTCCGCGACATTCTTTTCGACAACACGCTTCGCTTCGCTGACGGCTATCCGGCAAATAACGTGCTCCTCTGGGGCGCCCGCGGGATGGGCAAATCGTCGCTGGTCAAGGCCGTTCACGCAAAGGTCGCCCACGACACCGGAAGCGCACTCAAGCTCGTCGAAGTCCACCGGGAGGATATCGCCACCCTGCCGGTGCTGATGGAAATCCTGAAGGCGGCGCCGATGCCCGTGATCGTCTTCTGCGACGATCTCTCCTTCGATCACGACGATACCTCCTACAAGTCGCTGAAGGCGGTGCTCGACGGAGGCGTCGAGGGGCGGCCGGCAAACGTTCTGCTCTATGCGACGTCCAACCGCAGACACCTGCTTCCCCGCAACATGATGGAAAACGAGCAATCCACCGCCATAAACCCTTCGGAAGCCGTCGAGGAAAAGGTGTCGCTATCCGACCGCTTCGGGCTTTGGCTGGGTTTCTACAAATGCAGCCAGGACGACTATCTGGCGATGGTCGACGGATATGCGCGGTACTTCAAATTGCCTCTCGAGCCGGAAGCGCTGCATGCCGAGGCTCTTGAATGGGCCACGACGCGAGGATCGAGGTCCGGCCGCGTCGCATGGCAATTCATTCAGGATCTGGCCGGTCGTCTGCGCAGACAGCTCGACGCTCCTGCGTAATCGCGCTTGCCGTCTGCCGGCGTGATCGCAAAAGCGCCGCGTGTCTTGCCAGACACGCGGCGCTTTCGATTTGCGCATGAGCCAGGCACGGCCGGTGCCACGGCTTATTCCAGATAGGTCGCAGGGTTGACCGGGGTCGCATTCTTGCGCACCTCGAAGTGCACTTGTGGCCGGGTCGCTCTGCCTGTCATGCCGGAGGATGCGAGCGTCTGGCCGCGCTGGACTTTCTGACCGCGTTGAACCTTGAGTTCGGCAGCGTTGCCGTAAACCGTCACCGTACCGTCGTCGTGGCGCACCAGAACGGCATTGCCGAGTTCTTTCAGGCTGCTGCCCGAGTAGATCACGACGCCGTTCTCGGCTGCCTTGATGGGCGTCCCCTCCGGCACCGAAATGTTGATGCCATCGTTTCGGTTGCCGTCGACATTGGCGCCATAGCCAGCGACGACCGCGCCACGGACAGGCCAACGGTACTTTCCGATGCCGGTCGATTTCGGAAGATCCTCGTCACCATCCGACCGGATGGCAACCTCCGACACGCTCTCCTTGGCGGCAGGCGCCTTGGATTCGGTCAGCTTACCCTGCTCGGTCGAAGCCGCCTGGGCCTCGTTCTTCTTGGCCGAAACAGAAGCCGTGACCACCGCATCGGTCGCCGGCGTTTTCGCCGAGGCGCTCGGGATATTGAGTTTCTGCCCGATGCGGATGGCTTCTGTCGTAAGCCCGTTCGCCTGCTTCAGGGCAGCGACCGAAACGCCGTTCGCCTTGGCGATTCGGTTGAGCGAGTCGCCCGGCTTGACCGTATAGGCACCATTTCCACCGCCCTCGCCGGCGCTGTTGAGCTTGCCCGCCGCGACATCGCTGCGGCTTTCGCTCTTTTCACGCGACTGGGACTGGCCAGGGAGGATCGCCACCTCGCGCTGATCGGTCGGCAGCGGAGACGGACGCTTCTTGCCGCCCTCCACGTCGGCGATCGAACCCGATGCGGCCGCCTTTGCCGCGCTGCCTGCAGTACCGAACGCCGGAATGACGAGCCGCTGGCCCGGCTCTACCTGGCTTGCCGATTTCAGGCCATTCGCCTTCAGTATCTCCTTCTCGGGGACGCCGAAGCGTCTGGAGAGAACAGTAATCGTGTCGCCTTGACGGACCATGATGGTCGGCGCGTTGGAGGCGCTCCAGCCACCCTTGCTGGATATATCCTTGGCAGCCGCCGCCAGCGGCTCCGCCTTCGGGAGGGCAGCAGCCTGCGACGCGAGGGAGGCGGTCTGAACCTGCGGCTGCCGAGATGCGGCGGATGGTTCATCGAGGCTCGTGCGCTGAACGCTCATCGGCGTCGATGCGACACGGGCGCTGGATACCGGCGACGCCGCCGCCGTGTTGTAGCCTCCGTTGCCGCCGCCGGAGGGATAGGATTGACCGAGCGCTGCGTTGTTCCCGTAGGAGGGCGCCGCACCGCCGCTCGCGACATCGCCTCTCGGTACCGTGCTCGAGCCCTGCGGGATCGCACCCGTCATTATGTCGTCGGACCGCGAAAAGAGCCCGCCGAAGCGGCTGGCGTCAGAACTGCAACCGGTCGCTACACCCGCAAGCAAGATCGCCGCACAGAGACGGATCATGGACTTGCCTGCTTGGGGAGATACAAATTTACGCATGACGCTTTACCCACTCCGAACGCAACTCGCTGTAGAAGGATTAAAGCGCATTAGAGTTACCGCCCGGTTAAAGACGGCACCACTTTGGCGAAATGCTAACCATAGCCGCACCGAAGCGGGCGTTTTCCGGTCATACGTGCGCTGCGGAACCGGGATACGGATCGCCAGAGCACCTCCAGGAAAAGTGTGTAACGGTTTTCCGTGCGGAAGTGCGCAATTCGAAAAATGGCAGAGTGTTTCACTGTTTCAGCGAAACAGTGAGACACCCTATAGCAGCTCGGAATAAAGCCGTTCGATTTCCGTCATCGGTCTCGGCTCGGGCGCATTTACCTCATAGCTGATGTTGGACGCATCCCAGGCGAAAAAGACGCGCTCTGCCGGCGACATCGTGGTCGAGGCCGGCGAAGGGGCAATCTTGTCTTCTTCGAGAAACACGCTGACGAGGTTCTCGAATTTGGCATCTATGTCGAGGCCGCTGTCCGCATCATAGTCGAGCGAGCGCAGGCCCGCGACCGCCGCTTCGCGCGTCCCGAAATAGCGCAGGCTGTTCTGATCCTCCGGGCGAAGGCTGTCATAATAGTCGATGAAGGCCCGGTAATATGCCCTGTAGTCACCGGTTTCGGCGAGCTTGCCGAACGCCTGGTACTCGCGTGCCGCAAGTTGCGGCGAAAGACGATTGTTCCACTCGTCCTTCGTAAGCGGCGGCAATTTCTCAGGCGTTCTTCTGGCCCGGCCGAGATAGAGCAACGCGTCGGCGGACAGCGAAATGCGCGGTGTCGGGTCGACGAAGCCCGCAGGCGCAACCAGCGTCCCGCTCTCGCCTTTGTCCGCGGCAGCAGCCTGGTCGGCCGAACGCCCGGCGAGATTTCCCAAGCCATCACCGGACGCAGCGGCAGCGTTCAACCTGTTCTCGATCTGCATATGCCGTCTCCGTCTGTCGCATGACGACTGCGATGCGGAGCAAAGGCGTACTCCGCGTCATCTCATGCCGTCCCGGCCTGGATCACGATGATTTCAGGTCGGGTACCTAAAGAGGGAAGCTTGCGCGGGGCTGGAGCGGGTTAAGATTGTATTAACCCGCTTCCGGGAGGCGCACGCGATCACGATGTTCAGGTCGGGCCGGCCTAAAACATGAACGTCATCGATTCCAAGAAATTAGACTAAAGGAACGACGCTACCTGTGGGACGATCGGGAGGTAAGGCGCATCGAACAGGTCTTCCCGGTCGAAGCGGCTACCGGTGCGGTTGACGCGAACGATACGGCAATGCGTTTCGCTCATCATGATCGGCACCAACAGCGTGCCGCCGGAGACGAGATGATCGGAGAACGTCCGGGGAAGGCTGTTGAACGCGGCGGTAATGAGGATCCGGTCGAAGGTGCCCTCACCCGGCACTCCTGCGCTGCCATCGGCCTGGCGGACGACGACATTGCGCAGGCCCGCCTTCTCGAGGTTTTTCTGCGCCGATGCGACGAGTGTCTGGTATCGCTCGATCGTCAGTACGCGCTCGGCGATCCGCCCCATCACGGCCGCGGTAAAGCCGCTGCCGGTTCCGACCTCGAGTATACGCTGGCCAGGCTTAAGGTTGAGACAATGCAGGAGCCGCACGGCCATGTCGCAGCCCTCCATGAACGAGCCGCAATCGAGCGGAATCAGCCGCTTGGAGTAGACTTCGTCCTGGTATTGCGGCGGAGCGAAGAGCGTCCGCGGCGTCTGCTCCACAGCCTTCAGCAGCTCATGATTGACGATGCCGCCCGAGCGAAGCCGCAGCGCCATCGCTGCAAACCCCTCCTGCTGCGAAATTCGTCCGCTCAAGCGACACTTCCTTCCCGCAATGCCCGCGCGATGCGCTCCTGAGCGGCATGATCGGTCATGTCCAGTTTAAGCGGGGTTACCGAAATCCTGTTGTCTCGAAGAGCCCTGATGTCGGTGCCGGAACGGAAATCGCCGGCACGCTCGCCGAAACGGAGCCAGAAATAGGGAAAGCCGCGTCCGTCCGTGCGCTCGTCGATGCTGAGCCCGAATTCGAGCTTGCCCTGCGACGTGACTTCAACGCCCGCAACGGCATCGACGGCGCAGTTCGGAAAGTTCAGGTTGATAAGCGTTCCGTCCGGCAGATCGACTCCCATCAATGTGCGGATGAGCGCCGGTGCGTGCGTCTCTGCTACATCCCAGGGAACGTCGCGGCCAACGGCATATTGAAAGGCTTGGCTGAGTGCGATCGAGCGAATGCCCTGCAGCGTTCCCTCGATGGCGCCGGCCACGGTTCCGGAATAGGTGACATCGTCCGCAAGATTTGCGCCGACATTGACGCCGGAAAGGACGAGGTCGGGCTTGCGATCAAGAATCTTCTTGACCGCCATGATGACACAATCGGTCGGGGTACCCCGGAGCGCAAAGCGCCGTTCGGAAACCGGGCGCAGACGCAGCGGCTCCGAAAGCGTCAGAGAATGGGCAAGCCCGCTCTGGTCCACTTCCGGTGCCACCACCCAAACGTCGTCCGATATCGTCCGGGCGATCCGTTCCAGCACGGAGAGGCCCTCGGCGTGAATGCCATCGTCATTCGTCAACAGGATGCGCATTGCCGGTCTTCTTCCGCTTCATTCGTGCTTAGGCCGATTTCTCGATCCGCCGCAGGCCGCCCATATAAGGCACAAGGACGTCCGGCACCGTGATCGAGCCGTCGTCATTCAGGTAATTCTCGACAACGGCAATCAGCGCCCGGCCGAGCGCGACGCCGGATCCGTTGAGCGTGTGGACGAACTTCGTCCCCTTCTCTTCTTTCCCGCGGTAACGTGCGTTCATCCGACGGGCCTGGAAATCGCCGCAGACGGAGCAGGAGGAAATTTCGCGATAGGCGTCCTGCCCCGGCAACCAGACCTCGAGATCATAGGTCTTGCGCGCGCCGAACCCCATATCGCCGGTGCAGAGCGTCATGACGCGGTAGTGCAGGCCGAGGCGCTTGAGCACCTCCTCGGCACAAGCGGTCATGCGCTCGTGCTCGTCGATCGAACTTTCGGCGTCGGTGATCGACACCAGTTCGACCTTGTTGAACTGATGCTGGCGCAACATGCCGCGGGTGTCACGACCGGCGGAACCGGCCTCGGAGCGGAAGCACGGGGTCAGCGCAGTAAAGCGCAGCGGTAGTTTCTCACCGTCGAGAATATGATCCCGCACCATGTTCGTCAGCGGCACCTCCGCAGTCGGGATCAGCCAGCGCCCGTCGGTCGTGCGGAAGAGATCGTCGGAGAATTTCGGCAACTGGCCGGTGCCGTACATCGCATCGTCGCGGACGAGCAAGGGCGGCTGAACCTCGGTGTAACCATGCTCTGCGGTGTGCAGATCGAGCATGAACTGGCCGAGAGCCCGCTCGAGCCGGGCGAGCTGGCCCTTCAGGATGGTGAAGCGCGACCCGGCGATCCGGGCCGCTCCCTCGAAGTCCATCAGTCCCAGCGCCTCGCCGATCTCGAAATGCTCGAGAGGCTTGTGATTCCAGCCGGGCTTGGCGCCGACGACCCGCGTCACGACATTCGCGCTTTCGTCCGCGCCAACGGGCACGTCGTCGAGCGGCGTGTTGGGGATGCGCGACAGCGCGTCCGAGAGTTCGGCCTCGATCTGACGGCTTTCCTCTTCGGCCGCCGGCAACGCATTCTTGAGGTCGGCGACTTCGGCCTTGAGCCTGTCGGCCAGCTCGCTGTTCTTCTGGGCCATCGCCGCGCCGATCTCCTTCGACGCGGCATTGCGCCGCGACTGCATGTCCTGCAGGGACTGGAGGACCGCGCGGCGGCGTTCGTCAAGTGCGATCAGGGACGCCGACAATGGCTCCGCACCCCGTTTCGCCAGGGCGTCGTCGAGCCTGTCTGCATTCTCACGGATCCATTTGATATCGAGCATAGTCGTTCCACGCGTTAGTTGCTGCAGGACGTCGGAGCCGCTTACGGCGAAATCCTGCAGCGATTCAGAATGCCACAGCGCCCCTTGCGCGTGCGAGGAGCGAGGGCGCCGTGAACGGCGCAAGACGTCCGCGGTCAGCCCTTGGCGGGGTCAGCCGTCTCGGACGAGCTTTCCTGCTCAGAGGCAGCCTCGCGCTCCAGGGCCTCGGCAGCCCTTCGCCTTTCGACGATTCGCGCCGTGTAGATTGAAATTTCGTAGAGAAGGATGGCTGGCAGCGCAAGGCCGATCTGGGAAACCGGATCCGGCGGCGTCAGAACCGCTGCGACCACGAAGGCGATCACGATCGCGTATTTGCGCTTCTCGGCGAGCCCCTGGGCGGTGACGAAGCCGACACGCGCGAGGAGCGTCGTGATGACCGGCAACTGGAACACCAGACCGAAGGCGAAGACCAGTGACATGATGAGGCTGAGATACTCGGACACCTTCGGCAGGAGCTGGATCGCGACCTGCCCTTCGCCGCCGCCCTGTTCCATGGCGAGGAAGAACCACATGACCATCGGCGTGAAGAAGAAATAGACCAGCGCGCCGCCAAGCAGGAACAGGAGTGGCGAAGCGACCAGGAATGGCAGGAAGGCAGCGCGTTCGTTCTTGTAAAGGCCGGGTGCAACGAACCTGTACACCTGCGAGGCGATGACCGGAAATGCGATCACCAGCGCACCGAACATCGCAACTTTGATCTGCGTGAAGAAGAACTCCTGCGGCGCCGTGTAGATGAGCTCAACGTTGCGGTGGCTGAGTCCGGCCCAGCTCACGGCCCACTTGAACGGCAGAACAAGGAGGTTGAACAGCTGCTTGGCAAAATAGAAGCAGACGAGGAACGCCACGAAGAAAGCGCCCACCGCCCACATCAACCGCGTGCGCAGTTCGATCAGATGCTCGATAAGCGGCTGCGGCCGGTCCTCGATATCGCGGCTCATGCGTCACCTTTCTTGCGCGAAGCCGCGCGCGTCTTCGACTTGCTCGCAGCCGGCGCTTCGCCCGGCGCCTTGCGCGCCGGCGACTTCTTCGGCGCCGTTTCGCCTGCGGCCTTCTTCGTGACGGAAGCGCCCGACTTCTTCGATTGCGCTCTGGACTTCACGGCAGGTTCCGGTTCGCTCGCCTTCGGCGCGTCGGCGGCACGGTCCATCTGTCTCGATGCCGAGCTCACCGCTGCCGCCGCCACCTTATCCGTGGCTTTTGCCGCCGTTTCGCCGGCGGCGTCGGTACTGACCGGTTCGACCAGCGGTTCCGGCGTCGTGGAGGCTGGCGGCCTGTCGGGCGTGGTCGCCTTCTGCAGATCGGATTTGATCTCGTTACCGAGCTGCCGCAGCGGATTCATCGCATCCCGCAATGCCGCGGTCGGATTGAGGCTTTGCGCATCGCTGATCGTCTTGCGAACGTCGTCGAGATCGGCTTCGCGCAGCGCCTCGTCGAACTGCCGCCGAAAATCGGACGCCATCCCGCGCATCTTGGACGTCATCCGTCCAAACGCGCGCAGCATCGGCGGCAGGTCCTTCGGACCGACGACGATGATCAAGACGATTGCGATAACAACAAGCTCGGTCCAGCCGATATCAAGCATCCGACGCGCCCTAAAAACCCGTGATGCGGGCTACCGGGTGCCTGTCGCACCCAGCCCCGTCAGCTTCCGACCGTCAGCGGACTTCGTCAGATTTGTGGTCGACGGTCTTGCCGTCGATCGATTTGTCGGCCGAAGCGACCTCGTCGTCGCCCATGCCCTTCTTGAAGTTCTTGATGCCCTTGGCAACGTCGCCCATCAACTCGGGGATCTTGCCGCGGCCGAACAGCAGCAGAACCACCGCCAGAACGATCAGCCAATGCCAGATACTAAACGAACCCATCCACTTACTCCCTCGAGACCCTAAACAGATTAGAGCCCAGCACGTTGTCATTTTTCAGGCGCACCCTCCGGGCACGCCATCCTCTTGGCGGACCCTAAGGTGTTGAGGCGTCTTTTTCAAACACCAATATGTCGCGCTCGTTAACGGAAAGCGTGACGTCACGCAATCCTTGCGGCAGCAAATCGGCGCGGATGCGGGCGCGAACCGTGCGTTCGGACTGCGGCACGGCGAGTTCCAGAAGCTCCACGACGCCAAGGAAGCGCCGGGATACGATGCGTGCCGGAATTTCTCCACCGGTCTCGTCGAGCCGGATGCCGGAAAGACGCACGGCTACGCTCAGTGGCTGCCCTTCCGTATATTGCCCTGTTGCCACAACCCCCAGCGGCGTTTCGACATGACCGTCCCGCACGCGCGCATCGAAGACGTTAATTTCCGAGAAGAAGCCGGCAGTGAAGAGATCGCAGGGCCGGCGATAGAGCTCGTCCGCCGTGCCGACCTGCACCAGCCGACCGTCTTTCAGCAGTGCGATCCGGTCCGCCATACGCATCGCCTCTTCGGCGTCGTGCGTTACGACGATGGCGGTCGCGCGCGTCTCGCGCAGTATGGCCAGCGTGTCGGCGCGGATGGAATCCTTCAGGCGGGAATCGAGGCCGGAAAAAGGCTCGTCCATCAAAAGCACCGCCGGCCGCGGCGCAAGCGCACGGGCCAGCGCCACGCGCTGCTGCTCGCCACCTGAAAGGACATGCGGATACCGCTCGGCATAATGCAGAAGGCCGACCCTCTCCAGCGCGGCATCGGCCTGCAGCAATGCCTTCTTCTTCGGCAATTCGGTCAAGCCGAAACAGACGTTCTCACGGATGGTCATATGAGGGAAAAGGGCGAAGTCCTGGAACATCAGGCCGACGCCGCGTTGCTCCGGCGGAATGAAGATGGAAGGGCCGGATATTTCCTGTCCATTCAGCAGCAGACGCCCGCCCGTCTGCTTCTCTATGCCCGCGGCGATGCGCAACAGCGTTGTCTTGCCGGAGCCGGAAGGTCCGAGCAGGCAGAGCACTTCGCCGGCCTCGGCCTTGAGCGAAACACCCTTGATCGTTTCCTTGGAATGATACCGATGGCTGATATTCTCGAATGCCAGGTTCGCTGCGAACGACACACCCGAGCGCCTCGTCATCGTGACGGCGCCGCTACGCGCATCTGAAACCATGCTTGCATTCCTCGACCCGAAGATCCGGCTCTAACCTAAAGCCGATATCCATACTCAGGATTTTTAATCGTCTTCTTCAGCCTTCGGTGTCAAGAGGCCCAGTTCTTCGAGGTCCATCTGCGTGATGGGATCCTCGTTTTCGGCAAACTCGTCGTCGCCGATCGGAACCGGAATGTTCAGATTCGAAGGGACACGCCCGGACAGCAGGCCGGCCCCCTTCAGCTCCTCGATGCCCGGCAGGTCGCGGATCTCTTCGAGGCCGAAATGATCGAGAAAGTCTCTCGTCGTGCCGAACGTCACCGGACGTCCGGGCGTGCGTCTGCGACCGCGGAACCGCACCCATCCCGCCTCCATCAGCACGTCGAGGGTACCCTTCGAGGTCTGGACCCCGCGGATATCCTCGATCTCTGCCCGCGTCACCGGCTGGTGATAGGCGATGATCGCCAGCACCTCGAGCGCCGCGCGCGACAGTTTGCGGACCTCCTGCTCCTCCGTATTGACGACGAAGGACAGATCCGCGGCAGTGCGGAAGGCCCAATGATCGGCGACCTGAACCAGGTTGACGCCGCTACCGGCATATCGGTTCTTGAGCCGCGCCATAACGCTTGCGACGTCGACGCCGCGCGGCAGGCGGCCGGCAATATAGGTTTCTGAAACCGGTTGGGCCGAGGCAAATACAAGGGCCTCGGCGATCCGCTCCGCTTCCTGCTCGAGCCTCGGATCGAAAGAGAATTCTTCCTCGTAATCCTCGTCACCCGGCACGAATTTCTGGGCTTCAGCCACGTGCCGCCTCCATCTCCGCCAAGGTTGCTGCATCGATCGGATTTGGCCCGCGCCGCAGATAGATCGGCGTGAAAGCGCCCTCCTGTCGGATTTCCAACCGCCCCTCGCGCACCATTTCGAGTGAGGCCGCAAAGGAGCTCGCAATCGCCGTCGCGCGCTCCTTTGGGCTTGTCATGTAGCGGATCAGGAAATGGTCGAGCGCGGTCCAGTCGTCAAGACTGCCGACCATTCTCGCCAGGATCAAACGGGCATCGCCGAGCGACCAGACATGCCGCTTCTCGATCGTCACCTGGGTTATGGCCTGACGCTGCCTGAGCGTCGCATAGGCGGTCAGCAGGTCGTAGAGCGAGGCGTCATAATCGGACTTCCTCTCCGTGACGATGTGTTCGGGCGCGCCGCGCACGAAAATGTCCCGGCCGAGGCGGTTTCTGTTCACGAGTTTCGTCGCGGCGTCGCGCATCGCCTCCAGACGTTTCAGGCGGAATGCAAGCGCCGAGGCCATCTCCTCGCCCGAGGGGCCTTCATCCTTTGCCGGCTGGGGGATGAGCAGGCGTGACTTGAGGTAGGCAAGCCACGCCGCCATGACGAGATAGTCGGCGGCAAGCTCGATACGAATAGACCGTGCCCGCTCGACGAAGGCGATATATTGTTCCGCAAGCGCCAGCACCGAGATGCGGGAAAGATCGACGCGCTGGCTGCGCGCGAGGTGCAGCAAGAGGTCCAGCGGACCTTCGAAGCCGGCGATGTCGACGACGAGCTCGTCCTCGTGCAATCCGCGACGGGCAGACTCGTCCTGCCACAAAGGCTCCATCGGCGCCTTCGCGGAAGGCATTTCCTGCCTTTCGTCCGATTTGCTCACGCACCCTGCCCTTTCAGCAACGGATCCGCGCGCCCGGCTCGAGAGCCTAGGCGAGCGCGAACATTGCGTTGAATTCCGCGCGCAGTTCAGCTTCGACTGCGTCGTCCGGTTCCCGGAAAGCGGCCTCGGCAGCCCTCGCCCGGCGGAGCCTCTCGCCGGAGAGAACCGGAACGACATCTGCCACGGCCTTCATTTCTTCCATAATGCCATGACAATGCAAGACGAGATCAAGACCGGCCGCGATTATTCCGCCGGCACGTGCAGTCATGTCGCCGGCAAGCGCATTCATGGAAACGTCGTCGGACATCAGCAGGCCGTCGAAGCCGATGTGGCCCCGGATGATCTCGCTCACGACCTTCGCAGAGGTCGTCGCCGGGTTGTCCGGGTCGATAGCAGTGAAGACCATGTGCGCCGACATGGCCATCGCTTCGTCTTTCATGGCCGCGAAGGGCAGAAAATCGCTGCTCTTCAACTCATCGATACCGGCGCTGACGACCGGCAGGTTGTGATGCGAGTCGACGAAGGTCCGGCCGTGACCGGGCATGTGCTTCATCACCGGCAACATGCCGCCCGCCTTCAAACCTTCGCTCATCGCGCGACCGATCGCGGTTACCGTCGCCGGGTCATGCCCATAGGCACGATTGCCGATGACGTCATGGCTGCCGGGTACCGGCACATCGAGTACCGGCAGGCAATTGACCGTGATGCCGAAGCGCATCAGGTCGAAGGCATGCAGACGCCCCATGACCCATGCGGCACGCAGGCCCCGTTCCCTGTCCCGCCGATAGATTTCGCCGATCGCCGCGCCGTTCGGATATTGCTGCACGAGCGGCGGGCGTATGCGCTGAACGCGACCGCCCTCCTGATCGATCAATACCGGAGCCCGGGGGTTGCCGATGCTGTCACGCAGGCTCGCCACCAGGTCGCGGATCTGCTCTTCCTCGCCGATATTGCGTCCGAAGAGAATGAAACCCCATGGGCGCTCGCCCGCAAAGAAATCGCGTTCTTCCTGCGTCAGCGTAAGGCCCTTGCAGCCGGATATGAATGCTTTTGATTCGCTCATACGAAAAGCATACTGCATGTTTCCCTAAAGCGTAGCCGACTTGGCCATATAAACGTGCGGCAATCCCGCAACGAAAACGGGCGCGGCATCCCTGCCGCGCCCGATTCTTGTTTTCTCTTCTCAGGCTTATTTCGTTACCAGGCAGCTTCCGCCGGCGCTTTTATAGCGAGAGCAAAGCGAATTGGCCTCCTCGCGCGAACCGACGGGGATCCTGACCCGGTAATAGGTGCCCTTGCCAGCAATCTCCGCCTTGCGGATGTCCACCCCGCGACCGCCGATCACGTTCGCGAACTTCGAGGAGAGATTGTTGTAGCTCTTCTGCGCCTCGGCTTCCGAAGGCAGAGAGGCAATCTGGATCACGTAGCTGCCGGCAGGAACCGAAGCCGTCGCCAGCGGTGCGGCTGCCGTTTCGGTTGCAGGCTGGCTTTCCGCGGGGGCAGCGACGGGAGCAGCGGCCTGCGGCTGAGCGGCCGGGCGTGCCTGCGGCAGCGCGGTCGTCTTTACGCTTCGAACGGGCGTGGCCCCTTCGGAGGCTGCAGCGAGCTGATCCGGCTGCGCGGCAGCCGTTGCTTCGGCTTGTGAACCGGCGGCAATGGCTTCACCGGACGCACGGGCCGGGATCGGCGCCGCACCGCCGGCTGTTGCCGCCGCGCTTTCCGGTTGCGGAGCCGGTTCCTCACGGGGGACAAGCGTACCGTCCGGCTTGACGATCATGGTGCGGACCTTGCGCGGTGCAACGGCGGGAACCGCTTCCTCTTCATCGGCGGCATTCCCGGCATCGGTCCCCGGCAGCAAGCGGGCGACCTCGTCGTCGTCGGCGGGCGAAGCACCCGGCAACGTCTCAACGTCTCCACGTCCCTCGAGCGGCAAAGTCTCCGGCGTCAGCGTCCGCTGCACCACGTCCATCGGCTCCTCCGTCGAGGAGACCAGGCTCTGCTGGAGCGGCGCCTTGCCCGAGACGCCGGCAACGCGGTCATAAACCGCCTTGTCCTGGTTCGGCACAGTCTTGCCGCCCTTCTCCTCGGGCACGACCTTCACCGGCGCCTTGTCCGCCAGGATGATCTTCGGACCATCGCCGGAAAGCACCGCGTTGCTGCCGCCCATCCAGGCGTAGACGGCGGCGCCGCCGACGATGATGATGCCGGCAACGCTGGCAGCCAGCAACATCGAGCGCTGGGACCGCCGGCCATAACCGTCTTCTCGATATTCCTCGGACTGAGCATGGGGCATCGCCGTCATGCGCTCGGCTTCCTGCGTTGCGCTCCGGCGCTCCGCCATCGATCGCTGGAAGTCTTCCTCCATCGCCTTCTCGAACTCGTCGAAATCATCGGCCGGTGCGAATGCAGGATCCGCTTTTTCCGCCGATGCAGCCACGGGTTCGAGGTTTGCGCCGTTCTTGGCAGCAGGCGCCGGCGCGCTGAAAAGCTGCGCCATCTCGGCGTCGATATCCAGATCGTAATCGGCCGGATAAGCCGCTGCTTTTTCCTCCGCCTCGACCGGAGGGAGCTGTGGAACGTCCAGTTCGCCGATCGGTGCGACACCGCTTTCGGTCTCGCCGATCATCGCCGGGTCGAAAGGCAAGGCTACGTCGACGGATGGCTTTTCGGGCTCCACCGGCACAGGCATGTCCCGCGACGATACCGGCGCTTGATGGACGAATGTCTCCGGCTCGCGTGGCGCGCCCATAGCCTGCAGATAAGGCTGCGCAGGCGTTTCCACGAGCGCCGGGTGCGCTACGGCGGCCTGCGTAGCGACAATGCTCGCCGGCGCATCGGCAACCGGGCTGTCCGCAAGATCGAGGTCGAGCGCTATGTCGGCCAGTTCGAGTTCGAAGTCCTCGATGTCGAAGCTCGGCTCGACTTCCGCTTCCGGCATCCTGTTTTCGGGCACCTGAGGCGCTGCTTCCGCACGCATCTCGGGCGCTCGTTCCGGCGACAGGCTCTGAACGACGACCGCCGGGCTTGTGGCAGCCGGGCTTGCGACAGCCGTCTCGACGGTCGGCGTGGCAAAAGCCCGCTGCTGCGAGACGCCGCCTGACGACGCGACCGGCGTCGCGCGGCTGAACGTCGGAGTAAAAGGATAGTTGTTCTTCTTCACGGCCGCCGGAGCGGGCCGATCCTGCGTTTCGGCCACTGCCGGGGCAGCGACTTCGGCGGCGGCAGGCACCGGAAAACGTTCGACATCGGTCAGGAGCCGGTCGGCGTCAGTGGAAGCCGACGGTTGCGACGGCATTTCCGGCGGCGCGACGGCAATGTCCGTAAGCTCGTTGCTCTCGACCGCACCGGCGAGATCGCCGGCCATGTCGACATAGACGGGCTCTGCAAGCCCGGCCTGCTCGGCGAGTTTGCCGGCTACGGCCAGCTTGGCGGAAAGCGGCTCCTGCCAGTCGGAGAAGATAGGAACGTCGCTTACGCCGGCAGGCACCACATCCGGCTGGGCGGCGTCGGTCGCATCCGGCGACGCATCGTAGCCAAGCGACAATTCGAGCTCGCGCTCCAGGTCGACGGCCGGTTCGTCATGGGACGCTACGGCGACCGCAGCCAGATCCTCGTTCGACGTGCGTTCCACCGGGGTCTCGATCGAAGGCGACGCAGCGGCCTCGGCGACCCCCTCGGGGGCCGGAGCGACATCGGTGACGACTGCATTCCGAGCGACCTGTTCGTCGAAGACAGAGTGCGGGCCATCGGTCGACACTGGGGCAGACGGATGTTCGACAAGGCCGCTATCGGGCCGAACAGGCGCTGCATGGGGCGTATCGTAGCTATCGAACGCGCGGAGGAGCTCCTCCTCGAGATCGAAGGCCGGCTCGCGCCGCATCGCCTCCTGGTGGCGCTGAAGTTCCTGCAGTTGCTGAACGGCTGGCCGAGCATCGTAACCGACAATGCGGGCAAGTTCGCTCAACGGATCATCATCGGCCAATGGTTCGAATTCTGCCGGCCCGCTTCGTGCGAATTGTTTGTCTGCCATACTCTCCACTCACAACTGCCTGCGTTGAATTGCCAGTGCATTGTGGGGAATTGGTGACACGACTTACCGCATCTCATCCGGTGCAGAAGTGCCTGTGATCGACAGGCCTGACTTCAATACCGAGGCGACAGCATGCACCAGCCCGAGTCTGGCAATGCTTAATTCTCTATTCTTATCGTTAACAAAACGTAATTCCGGGTTTTCCTTACCTTTGTTCCAGTGTCCGTGGAAGACCGCGGCAAGATCATACAGGTAAAAAGCGATCCGGTGAGGCTCGTGCGAGAGTGCTGCCGCCTCCACCACGCGGGGATATTCTGCAAGCTTGGCGACGAGCTGCATTTCGGTGGGGTCGACAATCGCGCCGGCCGCGCCCGCGAGATCGACGGAGGACAGATCAAGATCAGGGAATGCTTCCGCAGCCTGGCGGAAAACGGAACGGCAGCGCGCGTGAGCGTATTGCACGTAGAAAACCGGGTTGTCCTTCGACTGTTCCGTCACCTTTGCGAAGTCGAAGTCGAGCGGCTCGGAGCTCTTGCGGTAAAGCATCATGAACCGCACGGGATCGCGCCCGACTTCGTCGACGACATCGCGCAGCGTCACGAAATCGCCCGAACGCTTGGACATCTTCACGGGCTCGCCGTTGCGATAGAGCTTCACGAGCTGGCAGAGCAGCACCGTCAGCTTCGCCGATCCGCCGGAGATCGCACGCGCCAGTGCCTCCAGCCGCTTGACGTAGCCGCCATGGTCGGCGCCGAGCACATAGATCATCTCGTGGAAGCCACGATCGAACTTGTCCTTGAAGTAAGCAACATCGGCCGCGAAATAAGTATAACTGCCATCGGACTTGATCAGCGGGCGATCGATGTCGTCGCCGACCTCGGTCGAGCGGAAGAGCGTCTGCTCCCTATCTTCCCAGTCTTCCGGCAGCTGCCCCTTCGGGGGCGGCAGCGTGCCCTTGTAGACGTGACCCTTGAAGGTCAAATCGTTGATGGCCGTGCGGATCCGCGCCGCACCGTTGTCGTGCAGGGCGCGCTCGGAAAAGAACACGTCATGGTTGACGTTGAGCGCCGCCAGATCCTCGCGGATCATCGCCATCATCGCGTCGATGACACGCTCCTTGACGAGCGGCACCCATTTGTCCTCCGGCATGATCCGGAGGCTCGTGCCGTACTCGTCCGCGAGCGCCTCGCCCACCGGCACGAGATAGTCGCCTGGGTAAAGCCCCGCCGGAATTTCGGCGATATCCTCGCCGAGCGCCTGGCGGTAGCGCAGGAATGCCGAGCGGGCGAGCACCTCGATCTGCGAGCCCGCGTCGTTGATGTAGTATTCCTTGGTCACGTCATAGCCCGCAAAGGCCAGCAGGTTGGCGAGCGCGTCACCGACGACCGCGCCGCGGCAATGACCGACATGCATCGGCCCCGTCGGGTTGGCCGAGACATACTCCACGTTGATCTTGCGTCCGGCGCCGGACGTGCTGCGTCCGTAATCGACGCCGGCACGCGTGACGGCTGCCAGAAGCTTCTGCCAATAGGAAACCGACAGGCGGACATTGATGAAACCGGGACCGGCAACCGAAACGCCGGCAACCTCCGGATCCTGCCCGAGCTTTTCGACGATCAGTTCCGCAAGCGCGCGCGGGTTCATGCCAAGGGGCTTGGCGAGCACCATGGCGGCATTGGTCGCCACATCGCCGTGACTTGCATCGCGCGGCGGCTCTACATTGATGCGCCCGAAGTCCAGCTCGGATCGCTTTTCACGAATGATCTCAATCGATTCCAGAATTCTGTTAATTCTTGCTTCGAAGTCTGTGAAAAGGTTCATCTAATCCGTCCGCTTTTTCCAGCCACACTGGAGAATGGCGCAAATTCAAAGGAGGCCGGGTCCATCGAGAACCTGCAGCCTCCACGCGGGGGCGTCACTAGCGCAAATCAGGCGTATGGTCAAACAAGCGCCTATGCACGCTTATCGCGAAAGTGTCGGTCATACCGGCGAGGTAATCGCCGACGTGGCGCGCCCGGGCCGGCACCGCCATACCGGCGATTTGGTCGATCCAGTAATGCTCCTTCATCAGCGACGGATCGTGCATGAAGGCCCGGTAGAGGTCCGTCACGATCGATGCCGCTCCCTTTCGTACCCGCATGACCTCCGGATGCCGATAGATGCGCGTCATGAGCAGATTCTTGATCTGGCGGTCCGTCTCGCCCATCTCATCCGAGAAGGTTGCCATTACCCTGCCCGCGCATCGCACGTCTTTCGCGCTTTCCGGCCGGACTTCACCGAGCCTTTTCTGCGCCACGGCGATGACGTCCTCCACCATGGCGGTGATCTGCCGCCGCATGATCTCATGCGTGAACCGGCTGCTTTCAAGGCCTGGATAGCGGTCGTGAACCTCGCGCATCAACCGGGCGAGAAACGGTATCTCTTCCAGCATTTCGAAAGTGAGATAGCCGGCACGCAGACCATCGTCGATATCGTGGGTATTATAGGCGATATCGTCGGCAATTGCCGCCACCTGCGCCTCGAGGCTCGCAAAGCTCGCAAGCTCGAGGTCGTGAAGCGCGCAGTAATCGAGAATCGGCTGCGGAACGGGGCCGCGAAGGCCCTGCCCGTCTGCCGTCATCAGCGGGCCGTTGTGTTTGACGAGCCCTTCGAGACTCTCCCAGGTGAGATTGAGGCCGTCGAACTCCGCATAGCGCCGCTCCAGCTTGGTGACGATGCGCAGCGACTGGGCGTTGTGATCGAAGCCGCCATAGGGCTCCAGCACCTCGTGCAGTGCGTCCTCGCCGGTGTGCCCGAACGGCGTATGGCCGAAATCATGGACGAGCGCCACCCCCTCGGCGAGATCCTCGTCCAGTTTCAAGGCCCTGGCGAGGGCGCGAGCGATCTGGGCGACTTCGATCGTATGCGTGAGCCGCGTGCGGTAATGGTCTCCGTCGGCGGCAATGAAGACCTGCGTCTTGTGCTTCAGCCGCCGGAAGGCCGTGGTATGAACGATGCGGTCGCGGTCGCGTTGGAAATCGGAACGTGTGGGGCTCGATGCCTCGGGATACAGTCTGCCGCGGGAAGCCCAGGGGTTCGATGCATAAGCTGCGTGTTCACCGTAACCGAAACCAAGGGCCTGCCTGTCGACTGTCATTTCACACCTGCGCGCGTCATCCCATTGACGGGACATTCAAGCCTTCATACCTATAGAAAGCGCTACAGGAAAGCGACGCCGGCCGGCGACTCCGTCCCCTCGGGGCGGAACAACGGCTTGCGGCAGCCTGAAGATCGCCTGTCACGGCATGCGATTATAGCGTCAGAGCGAAGACGAATCTCTCCGGTTCTTGACCCCGGCAGGAGGCAAATAAGATGCAGGAAACAGTTACGCTTTCGGATGCGGCGGCCAGACGCATTGCCGCAATTCTCCAGGCGGAGAAGGACAAGAGCGCGATGCGCGTCTCCGTCGAAGGCGGCGGGTGCTCGGGCTTCTCCTACAAGTTCGATTTGGTGGACGCCGCAAATGCCGACGATCTCATCCTCGAAAAGGACGACGCCAAAGTCCTGATCGACAGCCTGTCGCTGGTCTATATGGGCGGCTCGGAGATCGATTTCGTCGACAATCTTCTCGGACAGTCGTTCCAGATCAACAATCCGAACGCGGTCGCAAGCTGCGGGTGCGGAACGAGCTTTTCGATCTGACGCCTCGCGCCACATCGTTATCGATTCCAGGACGTTAGAGCGGGATGCGGGCGGAAAACCGCGCACGCTTTTCCTCATCCAGCACTAAAGATAGGGCGATCCGAGCCAGAGCAATCGGTTTGCCAGCCGGTTTACGAGCGGCTGCGCGCGGAGCCCCGCAAGGGTCACTTCATCCGCGGTCGCGCGTATGGCGCAGACCTTTTCGCCGATTGCGCGTGCGAAGGCTTCGTCGAGTATTTCGAGGTCGAACTCGAAATTGAGGCGCAGGGAGCGAGGATCGAGATTGGTCGATCCGACATAGACCCAGCGATCGTCGATGACCATCAGCTTGGAATGGTTGAAGGCGCCCTTTGCCCGCCAGACGCGGCAGTGACCTTTCAGCACCTGGTCGAACTGTGCCGTCATCGCGCGGTCGACGAGTGTCAAATTGTTGACGGAGGGCACGACGATGTCGACCTCGACACCCTTCCTCGCCGCCGTCACGAGCGCGCTGATCAATTCCTTGTCGGGCAGGAAATAGGGCGACATCAACCGGATATGTTTTCGCGCCATCGAAAAGGCGCCCATAAGCATCTTGTGATTCGTCTCGTTGGTGTTGTCAGGACCTGAGGGAACGGCCCGCATCAGCACCGATCGCACGTCCGGCTCCGCGGGAAGGTCGGCCAGCCGCCAGCCATCGCCTGTCAGTACCTCCTCGCTCGAGAACTGCCAATCTTCCGCAGCAACCTGAAAGATATCGGCGACAACGGGTCCCGTAACGCGGAAATGCGTGTCGAAAGAAGCAGCCTTTCCTGCGATTTCAGCGGCAAAGCCCGCACGGATGTTCATGCCGCCGGCGAAAGCGACCGTACCGTCGACAACCATGATCTTGCGGTGTGTCCTGAGATTGGCATAGGGCAGCCGCAGGCCCATGATGATATTGCCGTTGAAGACGGCGGTCGGCACGCCTCCTTCCTTCAGATAGCCCACAATGGACGGCACGGAATAGCGCGCACCCACGGCATCGATCAGGACGCGCACGGCGACGCCGCGTTTCACTGCGGCGATCAGGGCATTGGCGAAACGCATGCCGATGGGATCGCGGTCGAAAATGTAGCTCTCGATGAGAATGCTGCGACGGGCGGACGCGATCTCGTCGAGCATCGCGGCATAGACCGCGTCGCCGCCCTCGAGCATGGTGATGTGGTTTCCCGCCGACATCGTGAAGCGCGCAACGCGGTCTCCAAGCATCTTCATTGCCGCGAAACGCTGCCCGAAACGGGCCACCACCTGATCATGCGTGACATCGAAGCGCCCGAACGGGTCCCGCTCGGTCGAGCGCAGCAGCGAACGCTGCAGGCCGATAGACGAGCGGCGCATCCGATTGATGCCGGCGACCGCGTAGATGACCGCACCGATGACCGGTGAGAGCAGCACAACCCCGACCCAGCCGGCAGCCGCACGCACATCGTCTTTCGTCATCGCCGCATGGATGATTGCCGGGACGCCGAGGACGACCGAAAGCAGCGCCAGAAAATGCGGCCAGTAACTCTCTATGAACGCGATCATGCGCGGGACTATAGACGGACGCGGAGCGGAATCAATTCGGCTACTTAAGGGTGAAACCTAACGTGGGGAAGAAGCGGAAGATGCGCCGGACCGCGGCCGCCCGATCCCGGACCCAAATGGCGGATCCCGGATTTGTCAAAAGAATTTCCAGCCGCTAGAACCAATCGACCGAACGGACTCAAATGTCATGAGAGGCAAGGCTGCCCAATGAAGATTGCCACATGGAACATCAACGGCGTCAAAGCGCGTCTCGACGGCCTCGTCGGCTGGCTTAGGGAGTCGAACCCCGACATCGCCTGTCTGCAGGAGATCAAATCCGTCGACGAGACATTTCCGAGAAGCGAGATCGAGGCGCTCGGCTATCATGTGGAGACGCATGGACAGAAAGGCTTCAATGGCGTTGCCCTGCTCTCCAAGATAAGACCGGACGAGATCAATCGAGGATTGCCGGGGGACCCTGCCGACGAACAGTCGCGCTTCATCGAAGGCGTGTTCTCCGTCAATGGCGGAGCCCTTCGGGTCTGCTGCCTCTATCTGCCGAACGGAAATCCGGTAGAGACGGAAAAATACCCCTACAAGCTCGGATGGATGCGGCGTCTGGCAGCCTTCGCGGAACAGAGGCTCGCCCTGGAGGAACCGCTCATCCTGGCCGGCGACTACAACGTCATCCCGGAGGCGCATGACTGCTGGGACGTCAAGGTCTGGCGGAACGACGCTCTCTACCTGCCAGAGACACGTGCCGCCTTTCGGCGGCTGCGCAACCTCGGCTTCACCGACGCGGTGCGCGCGACCTCCGACGAGGCGCCGCTCTATTCGTTCTGGGATTATCAGGCCGGCTGCTGGCAGAAGAATTTCGGCATCCGCATCGATCATCTGATGCTGTCGCCGGAGGCGGCCGACAAGCTCGTGTCGACCTCTATCGAAAAACACGTCCGCGCCTGGGAAAAGCCGTCCGACCATGTGCCCGTAACGGCTGAATTCGCGTTCGCGACGACCTGAGGCGAGGCGAGCTTTCCTGCCCTGCGGCCGCCATCCTCGGGTCAGGCCGCACAGGACCTCAATCGTCGTCGTTCTGCAGATGCATGTTCTGGGACATGGTTATCGCCACCCGGCGATCGTCTTCGGTGGCGAGCGAGAACGCCTGTTCCTGCATCGCCTGAAGCCAGGGCCGGTCCTTGGGAGAACATTGGCCGAGCGCCGCCGTCATGTATGCGAGACCGCGAGCGGTCTGACCTTCCTGGAAAATGACGTTGCCGAAAACGCCCATGGCGCCGGCATGACCATTCTTGCGCGCCCGGTTGAGCCATTTCTTGGCCTGCTGGACATTGACGCTTCCGCCCTCGCCCGAAAGCAACATGCGCGCGAGCTGGAATTGTGCTTCCGCCACGCCGAAGGTGGAGGCCGCCTGGAAATACAACTGCCTGGCCTGCGACAGGTCGGACCTTACCGGGGTGTCGGGAATGCCGCGCCGGTAGTAGCCGGCAAGCGAAATCAATGCATTGACGAAGTAGCCCGTATCTTCCGAGCCCGGCTCGACACCCTGTTGTGCGATTTCGCTGTAGATCTTGAATGCTTCGAGATCGTTCTCCGCGACACCATCGCCATAGGCATACATATTGGCGAGCGCCCAGCGAGAGCCCGTGTGCCCCTTTTCGGCAGCATATCGATAGGCCTCGACCGCTTCGTCTTTCCGGCCGCTCTTATAGGCGGAAAAACCGAACTTGAAGAGCGCGAAGGGGCCGGACTCCTTGGTCACGCCGGCTCCGGGATCGAAAGCCCGTGCCGGCCCGGCCGCGGTTGCGCCAACCGCCAGCGACATGCCAAGCACCGCAACCCTAAGCGACTTCAATTCACCCGCGCGCATAACAATCAGTTTCTTTCGTTCGAGCCGGCCACGCCGACCCCATCACCGTCGCGAAGATGCTGCACATACTGGCTCCTGCGCCCACCGGTGCTCCGGCTGCGCGCCTGAGGCCAATTGCTACGGGATGTCATGACGGCACACAAACTCACTTCACCTCAACGCGGGCATGGAACTCGACTAGCCTTCGTCCCTATATCGCTGCTCTCATTTTGTGGCGGGAAATGGACATAATCGACCCGGCCCGGATAGTAGCAAACCGTAGCAGGAAATGTGTTGCTGAATCGTCACATTCACAACCGCTTATAAGCGTGGTTACCAGACATAAAAAAAGGCCCGGCGGAGACCGGGCCTCGAGCAGTGGATTTTAGGAGATCAGAACCTGACCTTCAGCGATGTCGAGATCGCACCGACGAAGTCATTGTCGAAGTCGTAGGAGACATCGCCGCCGATCGTCTCCCCTTCGAAATCAACCGGACCGGAACTGCCGCTGGTCAGGATACCGACGACGCCGGCAAGACGGATTTCTACATTCTCGGTCGGCGTATAGGAAACGCCTGTGCCGAGCGTCCAGGTATCGGTCTGAGCCCCGTAGCCTTGGCTTGTTCCACGATCCCAGGTGAGGCTGACTGCACCGCTCCATTGATCGTTGAACTTGTGGCCGATGCCCCCGGTGACGGTCCAGCCATCCCGGTAAAGGAGATCGAGGCTGGTGCACGGCGTAGTAGGCGATATCGTCGCAGGGCAGAATGTTACAACCTGCAACTGACTCCAATCGGTCCATTTGATGGAGCCAAACGCCAACCACCCGGGGGCAATGCCGGATTGAACCTTGAGTTCAAGCGAATCCGGCATCGAGGCCGAACCCCGAACGTCATATTTGGTGCCGGTGATCAACGGAGGACCGACCGGGAAAGGGTTCGGAAACGCAAGCTGACGCAGATCGATGAAGCCTGAAAGATCATCCAGATCTACAGCACTGTTGTACACCAAGCTCGCCCGCATAGCATATTCAGGAATTTCGTATGCAACGCCGGTGCGCCAACCCCATCCGCTGTCTTCCAGCTCGAGACGACCGACGCCAGAAAAGGTCGAAAGCGGAAACGGCGCGAAGGTGTAATCCTGCACGAGTCGCTCTTTAAAGCCGCCCACTTCCTGATAGAATCCACCGCCAATAACCCGGAAATAGCCAGGTCCCATTTCCCACTTGTAGGAACAGGTGGCCGCATAGTTGTCGCTCTCCACCTTCGTCTCGATGTTGTTGTTGGCACCGGCCCAGTTTTTGCCGGGGTTGGTATGGGCGCCCCAAGGCTGCGAGTAGTCCGCCATACAGTCAATACTGTCACCCAAAGCAGCCTTAACGCCGATGCGGGGCGCCCAATAGCTCTCAGTGTCGTCCGCGGTGCTTGGACGATAATTCAGGTTTCCGCCACCAAATGTCCCTCCGAGAATGTCCGTATTGGCGGTATCGGTGTCCTCGACATTCTTCAGCTTACGTTGCGGATTGACATAGGTCGCCGTCGCTTCGGCCGCATAGTCCGACGGGTCGAACAAGAGATCGATATTATAGCCGCTGCGCTCGAGCCCTCCCGCCTGCGCAGCCGAGGCCACGAGCACCCCGGCCACCGCAGCCAGAACACCCTGCTTCAATCCAATTCGAGCCATCAAGCTCCTCCCCTGCATTCCAATTCTGCGGCCATCCGCCTCGAGGCCGCGCTTGGGGGAAGTATCCTCACGATTGCGTGAAATGGCAAACTGGAAGCCCCTGAGCCGACCGGGCGAGACCGGTCATCGGATTTACGTAAGAATTCCCACTTCTCGCCACAATTCGGCCGCTAATAGAATTTCTTTTCCCGAAAGACCGCGATTTCATCAACCGATGGAATTAAATACTACCAAATCGCGGTGTGTGACGCTGTAACAACATCATGGCTTTTTACACGACGCCCTTGCCAGACACCATTGAAACGCCGGCAGCTAAAACCCATGCGTGCATTGTCGATCGCCCCACCTGCGTTGCCGCCGAGCCAGACCAGGAACCGATTCGCCGCATGGGTCAGAAATTGGAAAATCCGCGGCATTGCTGCCGCGGATCGTGTCTGCCTTCGAGTTTGTCTCGCAGATGAAAAGCTACCCGGCTTCCGTAACGCGGGACAAAGCAACGCCGAGCGAGTCTCTTTGCAGGTCGAGTTCGACCAGCCGCTCGCGCTCGGCCTCGACCAGTTCAGGCTTGGCATTGGCGACGAATTTTTCGTTGGCGAGCTTGCCGAGGATCCGTTGCCGCTCGACGTCTACCTTTGCGATGGCCTTTTCCAGACGCAATTTTTCGGCCGCGAGATCGATGAGACTGCCGAGCGGAAGGCAAGCCGTCGCTTCGCCGACCACGATCTGAGCGCTGCCGCGGGGCGCCACTGACGCGCGCTCGATATTCTCCACTCTCGCCAGACGCTTGATCGCAGAGGCGTGCCGGTCGAGCCGCTCGCTCGTCAGCGCCTTCGCCCCGACGATGACCAATGGAGCCATCGCCGCCGGAGGGACATTCATTTCGGCGCGAACCGAACGAATGCCGGAAACGAGATCGATCAGCCAGTTGATTTCGTCTGCAGCCGCGTCATCCGCATAGAAGGCGGCCGGCCATTCGGCATGGCAAAGGAGCGTCGTACGCTCTCGCCCGGGGCCGGTCGTCTTTTCCCAAAGCTCTTCCGTCATGAAGGGCATGAACGGATGCAGCAGCTTGTAGATCTCATCCAGGACATAGGCCGTGCAGGCCTGGGACTCGCGCTTGGCCGCTTCATCGTCGCCATTGAAGACAGGCTTCAGGAGTTCGAGATACCAGTCGCAGAACTGGTTCCAGACGAAGCGGTAAAGGGTTCCCGCCGCCTCGTTGAAGCGGTAATCTTCGATCGCCTCGCTCACGTCGCGGATGGTGCGCGACAATTCCGTCAGGATCCAGCGGTTGATCGTCAGCGACGCTGCCTCGGGAATAAAGCCGTCGCTGCTTACTGCCCCGTTCATCTCGGCAAAGCGGGTCGCATTCCACAGCTTGGTTCCGAAGTTGCGGTAGCCTGCTATCCGGGCCGGGTCGAGCTTCACGTCGCGCCCCTGAGCCGCCATGATCGCCAGCGTGAAGCGCAGTGCGTCGGCGCCGTATTCGTCTATGAGCTCCAGCGGGTCGATGACGTTGCCCTTGGACTTCGACATTTTCTGCCCGTTCTTGTCACGGACGAGCGCATGAACATACACCGTGTGGAAAGGCTCGACAGGTGTGCCGTCCGCATCCTTCATGAAATGAAGACCCATCATCATCATCCGGGCGACCCAGAAGAAGATGATGTCGAAGCCGGTTACCAGCACATCGGTCTGATAATATTTGTCGAGCTCCGGCGTCTCCTGCGGCCAACCGAGCGTCGAGAAGGGCCAGAGCGCCGAGGAGAACCAGGTGTCGAGGACATCCTCGTCGCGCGTCAGTATCTCACCCGGCTTGAAGTTTTCGAGCAGGTCTTCGACATAGGCCTTCATCGGTCCTTCATGGGCGATGTAATGCTGAATCGCCGCGTGCAGCGCTTCCTCCTCGTTTCGTTCAACGAAGATCTGCCCATCGGGACCGTACCAGGCGGGGATCTGGTGGCCCCACCAGAGCTGGCGCGAAATGCACCAGGGTTGGATGTTCTCCATCCATTCGAAATAGGTCTTTTCCCAGTTCTTCGGGACGAAATTCGTCCTGCCTTCCTTGACCGCCGCAATCGCCGGCTTCGCCAAGGTCTTGGCGTCGACATACCATTGCTCGGTCAGGCGCGGCTCGATCGGCACGCCGCCGCGGTCACCATGGGGCACCATGTGCTTGTGAGGCGCGATGTGATCGACGAGCCCGGCCTCTTCGAGCATCTCGACGATAAGCTTGCGCGCTTCGAAGCGATCCTTGCCCTCCAGTTGATCCCAGGCGCCGTGCAGCGCCGCCGGGTGGTCGAGCCCCTCGAGGAAATCCTCGTTGTTCTTGATCGTTATCCGGCCGTCTGCCGTGAGAACGTTGACCTGCCGCAGTCCCCTGCGTTTTCCGACGTCGAAATCGTTGAAGTCGTGCGCAGGCGTCATCTTCACCGCGCCGGTGCCGGTCGTCGGATCCGGGTACTCGTCGGCCACGATCGGAATGCGGCGGCCGACGATCGGCAGAATGACGTGCTTGCCCACGATACCCTTGTAACGGGCGTCATCGGGGTGCACGGCAACGCCGGTGTCGCCGAGCATGGTTTCCGGACGCGTCGTCGCGACGACGAGATAGTCGCGCGCCTCCCATTCCGTCGCATTGCCTTCCTCATCGAAGGCGACGGGATGCTGATAGGTCACGCCCTCTTCGAGCGGGTAGCGCAGATGCCAGAGATGGCCGTTGACCTCGACCGGCTCGACCTCGATGTCGGAGATCGCGGTTTGCAGCTTCGGGTCCCAGTTGACCAGACGGGTGTCGCGATAGATGAGGCCTTCCTTGTAAAGGCTGACGAAGACCTCGATGACCGCCTCGGACAGCCCCTCGTCCATCGTGAAGCGCTCGCGCGACCAGTCGCACGAGGCGCCGAGCCGCTTCAATTGATTGAAAATCAGGCCCCCGGATTCGGCTTTCCACTCCCAGACCTTCTCTATAAAGGCCTCGCGGCCCATATCGCGGCGGTTCGGAAGCTGACGTTCCATGAGCTGGCGCTCGACGACCATCTGGGTCGCGATACCCGCATGGTCCATACCCGGCTGCCAGAGCACATCCTTGCCGCGCATGCGCTCGAAGCGGACCATGATGTCCTGCAGCGTATTGTTGAGCGCATGGCCCATATGGAGCGATCCCGTCACGTTCGGCGGGGGGATCACGATCGTGAAGGTCTCCGCCTCCGGCTTCGCGTTGACACCGGCGCGAAAGGCATCCGCTTCGTCCCAGGCCTTGGCGATCTTCGGTTCTACCGCTGCGGAATCGTAGGTTTTATCAAGCATTCTTTGGCCGATTTCTGGAGATTGATGTCAGCGTTTGTAAACCGGAAGGCCCGGGGCAAGTCAACCTGAACGGGGAAAAAGCCGCAGCCATCGTGCATGCCGCTTCCATCTTAGATTACTTCCGGGAAAAGTGTGTAACGCTTTTCTGTCCGGACGTGCGCAGGTTCGAATGCGCTACTGGGGAAAAGAGCTCGGCGAGTTTCCTGAAATCGTCCACGGGCGGCAGACGCAAGTCGGGCACGTCTACCGTTTACGTCAGCGCCGGGGCCCGCGTGCCACGCGCTCGATTTCCTCGCGCACCAGTCTTTCGACCAATGTCGGCAAGTTGTCGTCCAGCCATTCCTGCAACATCGGACGCAGCATCGCCTCGGCGATCTCGTCGAAGGAACGCCGGGGTCCGTTCTCGACGGCATGTGCCAATTCGTCGAAAGCGCGCGCAACCTGACGGCTGACAGCCGGGGAAACGATCGTTCCAGGCGTGCCTTCCGGCTCCGTTGCCTCGTCCGAGGCCGCATGCGCGGCCGCCGACACATCCCCGGCCACAGGAGCCGACCCGGCGTCCGCTGCCGCACTCGCCGGGATGGCCGAAGAGGGAAACGCAGCGATGCGGGATATCATCGCCGGACTGTCCGCTGGCGACCGCGCCTCCTCGCCTCCTGCTTGATCCCTCGGAACCGTATGCACCGCCTGCCGCTCCGAAGCGGCCCTCACCCTTGCCGCGACATCGGCAAGCGAAAGCGGTGCAGACGACGCTACCGGCGCGTCGGTACGGTTATCGACCGCCGATGGTGACGTCCTGACCGAGGAGAATTGGTCGTCGGCGGATCCGAACGCATCCGCTTCGACCTCCGGATCCATCGACAGTTCGACATCGTCGCGGGCGCCGTCCTCGAAGCTCTGCTGCGCGGAGGTTCCGGCCGGACCAGGCTCGTTACTCTCGATGATCTTGCGAATGGATGCCAGAATCTCATCCATCGAAGGTTCACGTGCGACGTTGAGCTGCGCCATTTCAATCCCCGTTTGCTGCGGACGAACACGGAAAAGCCGCTCCGTGTGCCGATTCGAACAAACCTTAAGTGAGTTCGCCGACGAAACAAACGCCGCGAATCAGCTCGGTAAATTCTTGCACAGATTTGTTTTTTTCGGCAGGGGCAATGGCACTTGCGCCCTAAAGCCCGTTGAGATTCGGGCCACCCGCCGCTTGTTTGATTTCCCCATCCCTGTGCGCGTCACAGGAATGAGGACGGGGATGTGCGAAGCGGGACGGGACACTGTCCACGGGCGTGACCGGCGAACTTCCGCGCCGCCTCGATATCTTCACGGTTTATGAAGCGCGCCGAGGGGCCGCACCCTCTCCGTCCCCATCCTTGTGCTCGTCACAGGGATCCAGCAGCGCCGCGTCTGCGGCGCGGGAAGAGTCCTTTCAGCCCAAGGACTTGGGCTGGCTGGATTCCTGTGACGAGCAAAGGAATGAGGGACCGGGGATGTGCGAAGCCGGACGGGACGCTGTACACGGGCGTGACCGGCGACCTTCCGCGCCGCCTCGATATCTTCACGGTTTATCCAACGCGCCGAGGGGACCGCACCCTCTCCACCTCATCCCTGTGCTCGTCACAGGGATCCAGCTGCGTCGCGTCTGCGGCGCGGGAAGAGTTCTTTCAGCCCAAGGACTTGGGCTGGCTGGATTCCTGTGACGAGCACAGGAATGAGGGCCGGATGTGCGGCTGCTACAACTTTCGCTTGCGAATTGCGAGGAATGATCAGCCTGTGACGCAATGAAAGGTTACGTCTTACGCCGAGGGGCCGCACCCTCTCCGCCTCATCCCTGTGCTTGTCACAGGGATCCAGCAGCGCCGCGTCTGCGGCGCGCGAAAAGTCTTTACAGCCCAAAGACTTAGTCTGGCTGGATTCCTGTGACAAGCACGGGAATGAGGAAATCAAACAAAACGCGGCGAATGTCCCGTATCTCAACAGGCCTTAGCACAAAACGCCGCGACCCTCGGGGACGCGGCGTTTCGTGTCGAATTGGCTAAGGGCCGTCTAGCGCCCGTCGACGGTGCGCAGGCCGAACCACTTGTCCTTGACGGCCTCGTAATGTTCCTCGGCCCGATATTCGGCCACCTGCAGGCCCTGGCTCCTGACTGTCAGGTGGCCCATTGCGGCGAGCAAGGCATAGCTTGCAACCACCGCATCGCGTTGCGCGCCCGCCAGCGACTCCTGCGCGTCCAGCACGTCCTGCTGCGCGTCGAGCACGTCCAGCGTAGTGCGCTGACCGACCTTGCGCTCTTCGATCACGCCTTCGAGCGCGAGATTCGCTGCGGAGATCTGCGACCGGCTGGCCTTGATTCGGGCAAGTGCCGATTCGAGCTGCGCATGCGCCGATACGACGGTCTGCTGCACCGAGGCCCGCTCGGAGTCGACGAGGATCCGTTGCTGCCCCAGAATTTCCTTGGCCTGGCGAATCTGGCCGTATTCCGCACCGCCCTGATAGATCGGAACTTCGAGCCGAGCAGTGACGCTCGCCGTCGTGTCATCAAGTCCCAGATTACCGGCATTACCGGTGTTACGGCTCACGGCACCCTGGAGAACGACGCCCGGCAGCATCGTGCCTTCCGCCGATTTCACCTGGTAACCGGCCGAATCGACGGCATATTGCGCCGCCAGGATTCGCGGGTTCTCGCGCAGCCCCGTCGCCACGGCCTGATCGAGGGACCTCGGCATGGCCTTCGTGGCCGGTCCAGGCTGTCTGATGCCGGTCGGCGCTGCGCCGACGATCTGCACATAGACCGCTTCGCTCTGTTTCAGCTGCGCGATTGCAGCAACGAGCAGCGACTGGGCGTTGGCGAGTTCGGCTTCCGCCTGGCTCACATCCGTCCGCGTGCCTTCGCCCACATCGAGGCGGGCCTGTGCGGCGCTCAACTGTTCCCGAAGGAAGGCGAGGTTCTGACGACGAATGGAAACGACCTGCTGATCGCGGGCTATGTTCGCATAGGATTGCGCGGCCGAAAGAAGAATCTGGATCTCATTGGCCTTCAGCGTCTCGCGGCTCGAAAACACCTCCGCTTCGGCCGCCCTGACATTGTTCAGGGTCTGAAATCCATCGAAGATCGTCTGCGTGATGGAAATCCCGACCTGTCCGGAATGAAAGTCGCGGGTGCCGGTCCGTTCGGCGTCGACCCGTGAGAGCGTCCCAGTCGCCGACGCGGAAACCTGCGGCCGGTAGCCGGCCTTCGCAATCGGAACCCCTTCATCGGTCGCGCGCAGCCCGGCGCGAGCGGCGTTGAGATCCGGGTTGTTCGCATAGGCCTTGGCCATCGCCCCGAAAATCGTCTCCGCGAGAACGGCGTGGGGCGCGAGCAGCACACTGGTCGAGACAGCCGCCCACAAGGCTGCTTTGCGGACAATCGACACCATCTTCCCTCCGATCAATCGGGGCAGCGTCGCCACCCCGCATTTTTCAGCAGGCCCTTTGGCGGCCTGCACAAACACTGCAGTGAAGCCCCGCGCCACCCATGGCGGGCAAATCACCGCTTCCAGGCTCTTTTGAACTCCGGATTCGGGTCTACGACAACTGCGCACCGACCCTCTGCACGGCCATTTCAAAAAGAAACAAATAATACGTTGCCGATTGGCAACATTGCAGTTTTCGCTTCAACACTCATATGTTGAGCTACCTCAATAAGAGGCACATCAAAAAACAAAAGAACGGTTGCGGCGGAAGCCGGGAAGCGGCTTCACGGCGGTGTTGAAGTCAGCTCGCTCCGACGTCATGCCCGATTCGCGCACGTAAAGTTTCGCACGAGATGCGTTACCAAAACCTTCCACGACCACGAGCCGGCCTCCGTCGCGAAGCTGCTCGAACAGCTCGGCAGGGATCATCTCGACGGCACCGTTGATGAAGATGACGTCATAGGGCGCCTCCGCCGCGTACCCCTTGGTGAGATCGCCGCTCACCACGGCGATATTATCGTAGCCGAGGCGTGCCAGCGTCTCCGTGGCCGTGGCGGCCAGGGCTTCGTCGCTCTCCAGCGCCACGACGGAACCGGCGAGAAGCGACAGCAAGGCAGAGGCGTAACCTGTCCCGCAGCCGATTTCGAGGACCAGATCCGAGTTGGAGATCTCCGCAAGCTGGAGAAGTTTCGCCAGCGGCGACGGCTCCATCAGGTAACGCGGCTGGGGACCGCCGACGAGCTCGATATCGGTGTCGATATAGGCCAGCTCCCGCATCTTGGCAGGCACGAACTCCTCACGCGGGACCGACAGGAAAGCAGACAGGACTGAATGGGAGGTCACATCCGTGGTCCGGATCTGATTGTCCACCATCTTGATGCGGGCTGCTTCGAAATTCATGATATTGCCTCGTGTCGGAATGGGCGCGGCGCCGGGAAGATCGTGCGTTCGGCGGCCGCTAGCCCGTTGCCTGAAGCGCGAAGCGCCGTATTGATGCGTCGCGCCTCAGGTTGTTGTCTCTGTGCCTGTCGTCGGTCCGAAACCGCTCCGCGCTTTCGGACACATTCATAAAGCTCATAGATCGCCGCACGGCCGGTTTCAAGCGACTGCGTCTCCGTGCACGCAAAAAGGCACCGCCAGCCCACATCGGAACTGGCGGCCGGGCTATCAGGAACCTGCCGAGACGAGGATGCGGACGGAAAACCGCTAGCGGGCGGGAGCGGCCTCCAGGCCGACGAGTGCGATCTTGCCGTAGCCGGCATTCTGAATGAGGTTCATCACCGTCATCAGTTCGCCGTAGTCGACCAGGCGATCGGCGCGCAGAAGCACGCGCGTATCCGTGTTGCCGCCGGTTATCCGGTTCAGCTCGGAAACGAAGGCTTCGCGAGGCGCCTCTTCATTGCCGATGGCAAGCGTGAGGTCGGCTTTCAACGTCACGAAGACCGGTTTGTCGTCGCGCGGCGTCGGCTTTGCGACGGATTGCGGCAGGTCGACCTTCATGTCGACCGTCGCGAGCGGCGCAGCCACCATGAAGATGATGAGCAGCACGAGCATGACGTCGATGAAGGGGGTGACGTTGATCTCGCTGTTCTCGTCGAGATCGCCGCCGCTCTCGGAAATTCTTCCAGCCATTTTCGCTTATCCGATTCTGGCGATCGAGTCGGGGCCGTGAACGAAGCCGTCCTGGCGGCGCGGCGGCGCTCTGCGGGCGTGGCGATGATCGAGATCGCGGCTTACCAGTCTTTCGACGGCCGCCGCCGCATCTGCCAGGATGAGCTTGTACCCCCCGACGGACCGGGCAAAATAGTTGTAGATCACCACCGCCGGTATTGCCGCGACGAGACCGATCGCAGTCGCCAGCAGCGCCTCGGCGATGCCCGGCGCAACGATGGCGAGGTTGGTCGTCTGCGCCTTGCTGATGCCGATGAAGGAATTCATGATTCCCCAGACGGTACCGAAGAGGCCGACGAATGGACCGACTGACCCGATGGACGCCAGGATCCCGGTACCGGCACTCATCCTTTTGCCGGCGCGAACTTCGATACGCGTGAGCAGAGAGGAGACGCGTTCCTTGACACCTACTGCCGGCGCAAGGTCCAGAACGGCGTCCGAGCGCGTCATTTCGTCGACCGCTGCGGCAATCATCTCCCCAGCCACGCCAGCGCGGCGCTCGAGCTTTGGCTGCACGTCGGCGAGACCATTCGCGGAAACGAGGGCCGCCACGGCGCGCTTGAGGCGTGACTTGGCATATATGAGCTCCAGCGTCTTCACGAGGAAGATCGCCCAGGTGGCGACGGAGGCGAGCGCCAGAGCGACCATCACCGCCTTTACGACGATGTCGGCAGCGAGAAACATGCCGACCGGCGAAAGATCGTGCGGAAGCACGGGATTTGCTCCCCCCGCCGTTGCGTCGCCCACCGCTGCCTCGGCCGGCGCCGGTGGCACGCCCGGACTATCGCCGCCGGGAAGGTCTGTCGCCGGCGGCTGCGCGTCGACCGAAACGGACGAGGGCTGTTGTGCGGTCTGCGCGAGGCCGGTCGCGACCGGGCCGGCAAGGAAAACAGTCAGCGTTGCCGCCAGCAACATGTTCAATTTCGGCCGGATCCGATCAGACATCTCGTTCCTCGTTTTTCCGTATTCGCCCGAGCGTCACGGGCCTGCAATCGATTTCAACAATCAGGTAGGCGCGGGATGCAAACCGCGGCCGCTCGCGCCCGCCCCTGTCGGTGAAGCGCTTTCGCAACGCTCTTTACGACAAACAATGGCGGGATGACAAGATTGTGGAGTACGATAATCAAGAATATCACGACAGATGGGCGATGAGGAACGCGCGGTCGTCAGGGCGGTGAACCCTGCAGCAAAAAACTGCCGGTGCGCCAGTCGTAGCGGCGATGACGCTGCCAGGGGCGCTCGGTGGAGGAGAACGACGTGACGACGCGCATGCGTGGCGGCACGCCCGGTCGTTCCTGCTGCTCGGCATGGATCTCGACCGCCCCCGTCCGCCGCAGCGTTTCGGCGCTTATGACCAGCGAACCGCCGGACGGGCAGGCTGCGGACGGCCGGCGGCTGGCGACGACGACCAGATCGGCGCGACCGCACAGGAAGGAGAGCGATTCGGCCTTTTCGATAACAGCCACTGTCCATCCCTCGCGGCTGCGCCCGGCGCACCCTATTCCCTTTCTGCAGGCGAAGACGCCGGGCTGGGCCGAGGTCAGGAAGGCTGCTGTCTCGACGGCGGTGTCCGGCTCCGCCTGAAGGTCGAGCGGTGCCTTATGTTCCGCGATCGCAAGTGCGCGCTGCCATTGCGAGAAGATGAACTCCGGCGGACGGCTCCGATTGGTCGCGATTGCATCCGCGGCGATCAGGCCGACCAATTGCGCATCCTCCGATATCGCGATCGATGGGCGCTCCTTCCGCGGCTCGAGCGCGATCGCGCATATACCCAGAGCGATCAGCCCCGCGCCGACGAGCGCCAGCCGCGTTCTCAGAACGCAGACCAGGATGCCGCCGAATGCGATAAGGAAGAACGGCGCGTCGCCCATGCGGCCGGTCATCCACTCCCCGTCGAGCGATGCGACATATCTCGCGACGGCCAGCATCCAGTCCAGCCCCTGCCCCATGACCACGAGGGGATAATATTCGAGCCCGAAGGGCATAAGCAGCATCGCGAACAGCGCGAAAGGCATGATCAGCACGCTGATCAGAGGCGTCGTGAGAACGTTTGCGGCCAGCCCGTAACCGGGGAGCCGGTTGAAATGGGCAGCCGCGTAAACCGCCGTCGCCAGGCCGCCGATGACGGAGGTGGCGACAGTACCGATGGCGAGGCCGGACACGACCCCCACGCTCCCCCGCTTCTTCGAGGTTTCGGGATCCTTTCTCCTGTGGTCGCGCCAGCGGGAATAGCTCGCAACGAGGGCCAGCGTCGCCGCAAAGGACATTTGGAACCCGGGTCCGGCTACCGCCGACGGCGTCCAGGCAAGGATGATGAGCGCGGCAAGCGCCACGTTGCGCAGGCTGATCGAGACGCGGTCGAAGAACAATGCGACGAGCATGATCGAAATCATGATCCAGGATCTGAGCGCTGAGACCGCACCTCCGGAAATCAGAATATAGAAGAACACCATGAGAAGAGCGCCGACGGCAGCGATCTTCTTGACGGAAGCTCTTTCCGCCAACCCCGGAACGAAGCTCAACAGAGTCCGGGCGCCGATGAGAAACGTGCCCGCCGCCAGCACCATGTTGAGTCCCGAGATCGCCAGGACATGCGACAGGCCCGCGGCGCGCAGCATCTCGACGGCCTCGCGGCTGATCGCGCGCTCCTCGCCGGTCACGAGCGCCGCAGCGATCGCACCGGTATCGCCGCCGATCGCTGTCCGGATGCGATTGCCGATCACTTCGCGGATCAGTGCCAGATATGCGGCCGCTTTCGCCGGCAGCGAGGCTTCGGACCGACCGGTGACAGCGCCGGCATCCACCGGCGCTCGCGGGGCGCCATAGAAATACCCGACCGCGCCTACGCCTTTGAAGTAGGATCCGAACGCGAAGTCGTTGAGACCCGGGAGAGCCGGCCCGGAGGGCGGCGACAAACGCGCCTTGCCTTCAATGATAGCTCCGACCGGAAACGGTTCGTGGCGGCTCCGCGCCAGCAGCGTCGCCCTTTCCGGCGCCCGGCGCAGCCGCGGGCCGGATGTTTCTTGTATGCGAACGAGATAACGCCAGCGTCCCCTGTCGTCGGGATCCCGGGTGAGGACCGTTCCGCGAACGGTCGTCGTCACGGGCGTGTCGAGAATGACCGTATCCAGCCTCGCTGTTTCGGCCGCGGCTAGCAGCATGCCCGTGGTAAAGAGAGCGGGCGCGATCACCAGCGGCCGCCAGGTTCGCAGGTCCCCCCGGCAAAGCACCGCAGATATGCCGAAAACGCAAAGCAGCGCTGCAAGTTTGGCAATTCCGACGGATTCGGGCACTGCGAGCCATGCAAGCGAGCCAAGCGCAAGCATGACCGGGATCAGGACGAAGCCGTGGCCGTATTCCTGCTCTTCCGCAACTGCAGCGCCTATGCCGAGGGAAACCGCCGTGGCCGCCGAGCCTATCCGATGGCGAATGTTTGCCGCATGCCAGCCCGCAGGCGCCCGGCGGCCGGAGCCGATGGCGGGCAAATCGCCGGTGAGAACCCGCGTGCCCTCGCTCCGGGGCCACGCGCTGCGCTCCCCATCGCGCACAACCGCTCGTGCCCCGCTCTCCCCCATTCCGCTCCGCCCGCGCCTGTTTTCTCGATCCTGCAGCCAACCGCGCAATCTTGCAACTCGAAGGCTGATGCTCAAAAAAGAGGCAGACTAGATAGAATGGTACCGCATTATCAGCTTAGCGATCATTGATCTCTTCGAACGAATTGCCGTAACATGCGTTTGTTGCGTTGCCATATGCGTTTTCGCATCGCACAAGTTTGCCTTTGGTACTGCTTGGCAGTCGAAAATAAATCATATAGCAAATTCGCAACGCTCAAATTCGCGGCACAGAGCTATGCCACGATGTCACAAAAACGGAGGGTCCCATGTCAGAAAAAAGCGCGACAGTAACATTCGGCGGAAAGTCCGCGGACCTGCCGGTGCGATCGGGATCAATCGGTCCGGATGTCGTGGACATCGGCTCGCTCTACAAGCAAACGACGATGTTCACCTACGATCCGGGCTTTACCTCCACGGCATCGTGTGAATCGAAGATCACCTATATCGATGGCGACGAGGGCGTCCTGCTTCACCGCGGATTTCCAATCGAGCAACTGGCAGAGCACGGCGACTTTCTCGAAGTCTGCTACCTGCTTCTCTACGGCGAACTGCCGACAAAGGCTCAGAAGGCCGATTTCGATTATCGCGTCACGCACCACACCATGGTCCATGAGCAGATGTCGCGGTTTTTCACCGGCTTCCGCCGCGATGCCCATCCGATGGCCGTCATGTGCGGCTGCGTCGGCGCCCTTTCCGCCTTCTACCACGACTCGACCGATATCACCGATCCGCATCAGCGGATGGTCGCGTCGCTGCGCATGATCGCCAAGATGCCGACGATCGCCGCGATGGCCTACAAGTACCATATCGGCCAGCCCTTCGTTTATCCGAAGAACGATCTCGACTACGCCTCGAACTTCCTGCGCATGTGTTTCGCCGTGCCTTGCGAGGAATATGTCGTGAACCCGGTTCTGGCGCGCGCCATGGACCGGATCTTCATCCTCCACGCCGACCATGAGCAGAACGCATCGACCTCGACCGTTCGCCTCGCCGGCTCGTCGGGTGCCAACCCGTTCGCCTGTATCGCTGCCGGTATCGCCTGCCTTTGGGGACCTGCCCATGGCGGCGCCAACGAGGCGGCGCTCAACATGCTCGCCGAAATCGGCACGGTCGACCGCATTCCGGAATATATCGCCAAGGCCAAGGACAAGAACGATCCGTTCCGTCTGATGGGCTTCGGCCACCGGGTCTACAAGAACTACGATCCGCGCGCGAAGATCATGCAGAAGACGACGCATGAGGTTCTCGCCGAGCTCGGCCACAAGGACGACCCGCTCCTGGAAGTCGCGATGGAGCTCGAACGCATCGCCCTGACGGACGAGTACTTCATCGAGAAGAAGCTCTACCCGAACATCGACTTCTACTCCGGCATCACGCTGAAGGCACTGGGCTTCCCCACCACGATGTTCACGGTGCTCTTCGCGCTCGCCCGCACCGTCGGCTGGATCGCTCAATGGAACGAGATGATCGAAGATCCGGAACAGCGCATCGGCCGTCCGCGCCAGCTCTATGTCGGCGCGCCGCTGCGCGACTACGTGCCGATCTCGAAGCGGTGAACGGCGGACGAACTCGGCAAAAAGCCCATTGCGCCAACCCTCATCCTCGGGCTTGTTCCCGAGGATGACAGGTGGCAGGGTTTGCAGAGACTGTGGCGAGGCTTCCGTCATCCTCGGGGCTTGGCCCGGCGACCCACATCGGTTGCAAGCACTCGCCTCCCCTCATCCCGCTCGAAGGCAAGCGAGAACGATATCCGCCGCCTTTTCACCGGGCGGACGGTTCGTTTCCATTCGCTGTTGAACGAGGGCGAAGCCGTCGAGCATCGCACGGCGTTGCGCCGTATCGCTCGAAAGCCGTTCGAACCAGCGCGTCAGAACGGCCGGGCGGATCGACTTGTTGAAATATTCGGGCACGACCGGAAAATCCGCGATGAGGTTCGGAAGCGCCGCGGTCCATATCCGAATGCGGGAATGCAGGAGGCTGACGATCCAGTCGGCAGAATAGGTAGAGACGACCGGAACTCCGGCGAGCGCCAGTTCGAGGATCACCGTACCCGAGGCGGCAATGGCCGCGTCGGCTTGGGCAAAAGCCTCCCATTTCCTGTCGGCGGTTACGCTTATCTCGGGCTGAACCCGCCAGGAGGCCGTCAACGCCCTCACACGGTCTTCCTGGCGCGGCACGGTCGGCAAGAGGAACCGAATGCCTTCGTGCCGCTCCGCGAGCTCTTCGGCCGCTTCGCGGAAGATCGGAAGCAGGCGGCTGACCTCGCTCCCGCGCGATCCGGGCAGCAGGAGGCAGGCCTTCGGCTCGCGCCGATCCTGCATCTGCCGTCTCAGTCGTTGGCGCTCCCGGACCGCGAGAACATTGCCGTCAGATGCGAGCCGATGCCCGACATAGGTCGTCGGCGGACCGCCGAGCTTCCCCATCGCTTCCGGCTCGAACGGTAAAACCGCGAGCACGTGATCCACATAAGCCCGCATGCGCGGCGCCCGCTCCGGCTTCCACGCCCAGACGCTCGGGCAGACATAGTCGATCACCGGCAAGTCGGGCAATGCGGCGCGGACGCGTTGCGCCACGCGGTGGGTGAAGTCCGGGCTGTCGATGATCAACAGAGCATCCGGACGCGCAGCGGCGATCGCGCGGGCGGTCTGCCCAATCCGCAACAGAAGCTTCGGCAGGTTCGCCAGAACCTGCGAGAAACCCATGATCGACAGTTCGGAATAGTCGAAAAGCGACCGGAGCCCTTCGGCTTCCAGCCCCTCGCCGCCAACGCCCACGAGTTCGAGCGGACCGTCTAGACGGTCACGCAATGCCCGCACCAGGTCGGCGCCGAGCAGGTCTCCGGAAACTTCTCCGGCGATAACCGCCAGCCTGTAGGGTCCGCCTGTCATCTCCGGTCCTTGCGGCAATCGCGCTCGATACCGAGAACGAACAGCCCGCTCCTGTCGGCTTCCTCCACGAGACGCGCGCGATCGAGAACCAGCGCGCGTCCTGCCTCCACGGCGATGCCCGCGAGGCCGGCAGCATGCGCTCCTGCGACCGTCGACGGACCGATCGAGGGCAGATCCGCCCGCTCGTCCTGTTGCGGCTTGCAGAGCTTGACGAGGACGCCGCGACGACGAATTGAAATCCGTCCGTCTTTCCTGAGACCGGCCACTCTCGCCAACATGGCGTCCGTCCCTTCCGCCCCCTCCAGCGCCACGACCCTGCCGCCGACCGCAACGGCGCCCTGGCCGACATCGAGCGCACCCAGCGCGTTGGCTGCGGCGATGCCGGCTTCGATGTCACGCCGATCTTCGTCCGTCGGGGCATGGGCGCCGAGCGGACCGGTATCGGCAAGAAGCCCCGGAACGACCTCGTGCGCGCCGATCACATGGGCGCCGCTCGCCTCGATCAATTCGATCACCATGCGCAGCACGGCGTCGTCCCCGCCGGATATCAAGGTGCGGAAAACCCGCGGCACCTTGGCCAGCGTCTTCAGCGTAGGACGGATATCGCGCCACTCCGGCCGCCGCCGCACCGCACCGGAAAGGACGACCCGGTCGATTCCCTCGGTCTCGAAAGTGCGGCTGATCGCGGCAAAGTCTCCGATTGCGCAAACGACATGGTCGAAGCCGGTCCAATCGGTATCCGCCTCACGCGAAAGCGCAATGATGAACGGGTCTTCGCCCTGGAAGCGCGCTGCCTCGGCCACGTGATGGGGAAGCGTTCCGGCGCCGGCGATGATGGCGAGCCTGCCTTTGGAATGCGGCAGGCGATGAATCGCCACCGCCATCAGCCCTTGGCGCCGCGATTCGGCGACGACAGCGCGCGGTCGCTCTCCGCGGCAATGAAATCCAGGATCTCGATAGCCGGCGCGCAATCGAGATATTCGTTGCGGATAGCGGCTGCGTTCGCGCGAATCGAGCCGTCTCCCTCGAATATCTGCTTGTAGCACCGCCGGACGCGATGAATCGCCGCACGCTCGATCCCCGCACGGGTCATCCCGACCACGTTAAGGCCGCTCAAAATGCCGGGGTTGCCGTTGAGCATTCCATAGGGAATGACGTCATAGCTCACCGCCGACAGGCCACCGATGAAGGCCTGACGCCCGATGCGGGTAAACTGGTGAACCGCCGAGCCACCCCCGAGTATGGCTCGATCCTCGACGGTGACGTGCCCCGCAAGCATGACATTGTTGGAAAGGATGATATTGTTGCCGAGGCGGCAGTCATGCGCCACGTGCGAATAGGCCAGGAACAGGTTGTTGTTGCCGATGATGGTCGCGCCGCCGTGCTCCACCGTACCCGTATTCATGGTCACGCCTTCGCGGATGGTACAGTTTTCGCCGATCACCAGTTTCGTATTCAAGGCGCTGTGGTGGACGCTCTGCGAGTCGCCGCCGATGACAGCACCCGGAAAGATCTTCGAGCCCTTGCCGACGCTCGTATGACCGATGACCGCGACGTGACTCAGAATTTCGACGTCATCTGCAAGAACGACATTCGGCCCGATATGGCAGAACGGGCCGATCTTCACGTTTTCGCCGATTACCGCACCGCTCTCGATGGCCGAGGACGGGTGGATCTTCGCACTTGATGCTATCATTCTCAGGCGTCTTCCTTGCTGACAATCATCGCGCCGATATCAGCTTCCGCGACGAGTTGCCCGTCAACTTTTGCATCACAGTGAAACTTCCAGATATTGCCGCGCTGCTTCTGCTTCACCACATGGAACTCCACCCGGTCGCCTGGCACGACGGGCTTGCGGAAGCGGGCATTGTCGATCGTCATGAAATACACGAGATTGCTGCCGATTCCCGTCTTGCGCGCACAGATCGCGCCGGCCGTCTGTGCCATGCCTTCGATCAGAAGAACGCCCGGCATGATCGGCTTCTCGGGAAAGTGCCCGGTGAAATGCGGCTCGTTGGCCGTCACGTTCTTGATCCCGATGGCCGAATTGTCGTCATCGATCTCGATAATGCGGTCCACGAGCAGGAAGGGATAACGATGGGGAAGAAGCCTCAGGATTTCCTGTATGTCCGCCGTGCCGAGGACCGTTGCAGCCTCATTCATCCTTGCCACCCTTCTTCTTCTGCCTCTCGCTCGACCGCAGGGCCATTTCGGCCACATCGCGCAGGAAATCCCGCATCGGTCGCGCCGGAATTCCGCCATAGCGCTCGCCGGCCGGCACATCGCTCGCCACGCCACTCATCGCAGCGATCTGCGCTCCGTCTCCAATGGTGATATGCCCGTTGACCCCGACGCCTCCGCCGATCATGACCCCGTCGCCGATCTGCGTGCTGCCGGCGATGCCGACCTGGCTGACGATGCCGCAGTAACGACCGATGCGGACGTTATGGCCGATCTGAACCAGATTGTCGATTTTCGTCCCCTCGCCGATCACGGTGTCATCCATCGTGCCGCGATCGATCGTCGTGTTCGCGCCGATCTCCACGTGATCCTGGATGATCACCCGCCCGACCTGGACGATCTTGATCATTCCGCCCTTCGGGCCCGGTGCATAGCCGAATCCGTCCTGACCGATGCGTGCGCCCGGATGAATGATGACGTTGTTGCCGACCAGCGCACAAAGGATGCTTGCACCGGCCGAAATGGTGCAATCGCGGCCGATCCGCACGCCCGGTCCGATCATTGCTCCCGCTGCGATGCGCGTTCCGCTTCCAATCTCGACGCCGGCTCCGATCACAGCCATCGGCTCGACCTCGACGCCCGCCTCGAGGCGCGCCGTCGGATCGATGAAGGCTCCCGCCGCTACGCCCCTCTCGCTCGTATTATAGGAAGGGCGCATGGCCCTTTCGTGAAGCAAGGTGCCGGCAAGGGCGAAGGCCGTGTGCGGTTTCGATGTCAGCAGCACGGGTATCGTATCGGGAACAAGCGACGAAATGGCCTTGTCGCAGATGATCGCGGCGGCACGGCAGCTCTGCAACTCTTCGCGATTCTTGCGCGACAGCATGTAACAGATGTCGCCCGGCTTGGCGCGATAGACCGGCGCGACCGAACGCACGGTGCGATCGGCGGCGGCAATATCCAGCAACTCCGCCCCAATCTGATTCGCGAGGTCGCCCAGACGAATCCCCTGATGGGGCGGAAAAAACCAATTCTGTTCCATGGACACTCCAGAACGATTCTCTGGCAGTTCTGGACTGCTCTCTATCAGAACGACGAGTTGATACCGAACTTGAAGTTCTGGACCTCGTCGAAGTCTTCCTTCGCAACCGGCACGGCATAATCCACACGCAGCGGACCGAAAGGCGAAGCCCAGATAAGGCTGACGCCGACCGACGCACGCAGCGAAGCGTCGTTGCCGCGCACCGATTCACCGGCTCCGGTCAGCTCCAACTCATTGTTGTAGAGCGTGCCCGCGTCGACGAACAATGCACCGCGGAAGCCGCTGTCACGCGGAAGGCCCGGCAGCGGGAACGTCGCTTCCGCAGACGCCGTGAAATAGGTCGTGCCGCCAAGGGCATCGCCGTTGTTTGCCCGCGGACCGATACCGTTGCGCTCGAAGCCGCGGATATCGTTGCTGGTCAGCTGGAACTGGTCGAAGACTTCAAGCGAACCGGACGTCTTGAACAGCTGGCCGGCGCTGCCGGAGATCGAGCCGATGATGTCGGCCTCGTCGTGCAGCGTATAGTACCATTTGGCCTTACCCGTCAGCTTGTAGAAGTCCGACGTACCGCCAAGACCTGCAAACTCCTGGGTGACCGAAGCGAGAATGCCCTCGTGCGGCAGTTGCGCATCGTCGAGCGTGTTGTAGGTGATCGACTGGGAGACGGAGGAACGCGTCCAGGGGCCGTCCTCGATTGCGCGAACATAAGGAGAGGAAAGCTCGTCCTCGTCGCCGAAATATTCGAGCTCCGTGTAGTTGTAGCGCAGCGTCGTCGACAGGTTTTCCGTGATCGGCGCAGTCACGCGCAGGCTGAATCCCTGATCGTTGTAGCTGTAGTTGTCGTCATCGAAGTCGTTTTCGTTCTTGAAGAGGTCGAAGCCCGCCGCGAGACGATAGCCGAGGAAATAGGGCTCGGTGAACGAAACATTGTAGGTCTGGCTGTCTTCGCCCTTACCGGCGGCAAGACGAATATACTGGCCGCGGCCAAGGAAGTTCTTTTCTTCGATCGAAGCTTCGACGAGGAAGCCGCCGCCGTCGCCGGCGGAATAGCCGGCGCCGATGCCGAACGAGCCGGTCGACTGATCCTGCACGTCGACGACGATGACCACACGGTCAGCCGCGCTGCCCGGCTGCGTCGAGATGTTGACCGACGAGAAATAGCCGAGCGCTTCCAGGCGGCGCTTGGCGCGCGCAACCATTTCCTGGTTGAAGGCATCGCCCTCGCCGACGTCGAACTCGCGACGAATTACGTAGTCACGCGTCCGGGTGTTGCCGCGAATCTCGATGCGCTCGACATAGGCCCGCTCGCCCTGGTCCACGAGATAGTCGACGGCGATCGTGTGATTGGCGAGATCGCGATTGCCGCGCGGCGTGACGCGCGCAAAGGGATAACCCTCCGACGCGACGCGCTTCGAAATCTCGCTCATCGTGTTCTGAATGTCCTTGGCCTTGTAGACCGTGCCTTCGCGGCTCTGAACGAGCCCTCTCAGTTCCTCGGCGTCGATGCCTTCGACGGTCGATTCGATGTTCACCGAACCGAAGTCGTATCGAGGACCTTCCTCAACCGTGATCGTTACCGTGTATTCGTTGGTCGCCTCATTGAGCGCCGCTTCGGACGAGACCACCTGAAAATCGGCATAGCCGCGGTTGTAGTAGAACTGCCGCAGCAATTCCTCGTCGGCCCGCAGCTTATCCGGATTGTAGACGTCCTTGCGCGTGAGGAACGAGAAGATGCCCGATTCCTTGGTCGCAATCACCGACTGCAGACGGCCGTCGCTATAGGCCTCGTTGCCTACGAAGTTGATCTGCGTGATCTTCGTGCGTTCGCCTTCATTGATGACGAAGGCCAGGTTGACACGCCCTTCGGCAATCGGAACGACCTGGGTCGTCACGGTCACGTCGCTGCGGCCGATGGCGGCATAGGCGTCCTTGATGGCCTGAATGTCGGTTTCGACGGTCGCCTCGCTATAGGGACCGAGCGGCTGGGTACGAACGACACCCTGGAGCTTGTCATCCTTGATCTTGCGGTTGCCGTTGAAGACGACTTGGTTGACGAGCTGATTCTCGCTGACGGAAACGACAAGCGATCCGCCGGAAACCGTGATGCTGACATCGGAGAAATAGCCGGTGGCATAGAGCCGCTTCACGGATGCGTCGATATCGGCATTGCTGAAGCTCTTGCCGGGAACGATCGTGATGTTGGCGCGAACGGTTTCCGCGCTGACGCGCGTTGCCCCACGCACCTCAACCCGATTGATGACCGCGGCTTGCGCGACTGAGGTACCAGCAACAAGTCCTACCCCGGTACCCGTGGCGACCATGCTTGCTGACAGAGCAAACGCCGACACCGCGTTCAAAAACCTTGAACCAGCTTTCATGTCAAAATCTTACCTTTTCCCAACGTCCCGCGGCAGTTTCGTGCCGACTCCGGTCACGGTTGCCGTTTTAACCGCTTTTCCCATACAAGCAAGTCAGCTCGTTAATTTCTGTTTACTTCAATTCCAACCGTGGCTTAACAGCCACTACGGCCTCTTATTATCGTAAACAAACCGTTATCGAGCAGCCGGCTAAACTCCCTCGCTCTCCGAATCCTTAACGATGTCCGCTCCCGCCCAAGGCTCCGCTCTATCCGAAGAGCCAGTTGATATCGTTCCAGGCCGCAAAAACCGTCAGCATGAGCACCATGGCAAAGCCGATACGGAATGCGAGATCCTGTGCGGCGGGACCGACCGGCCTGCCGCGCAGCGCTTCGACCGCATAGAACATCAGATGACCGCCATCAAGCACCGGCACGGGCATCAGGTTGAGCAATCCAATGGAAACCGAAAGGACGGCCGCGAAATTCAGCACCTCGGCAATACCGAGCTTCGCCATCTGACCGGACATCTGGGCGATGCGGATCGGTCCGCCGACCTGATCGGCGCTCATCCGGCCGACAAAGAGATTCGAAAGATAGTCGAGCGTGCCCGTTACGATCCGCCAGCTCTGCAGTGCCCCTTGCCCCACCGCTTCGAGAGGTCCGTAGGTCTCGACCCGGAAATTGCCGGCCTCCTGGTTCGTACCGATCCCGATCTTGCCCTCCTCCATCTTGTTGCCGAGCGGGTCGACGGATTCGGTGCGCTGGGGCACCATTGGCAGGTCGATCGCAGCGCCATCGCGCTCGATCCGGACGGTGATCGGAAGCTCGGGACGGACGCTGACATAGCGGCGCACGTCGTCGAAGGTGCTGATCGGCTTTCCGTCGATCGAAAGCAGCCGGTCTCCAGGCAGAACACCCGCCTTTTCCGCAGCGCTGTCCGGCGCCACGAAAGCGACGACGGGATCGGCGACGGCACGGCCGTAGATGGAGAAGAGGACGGCGAAGATCGCAATCGCCAGTAGAAAATTCGCGATGGGACCGGCCGCGACCGTCGCGGCGCGCTTCCATAGCTTTGCACCCAGGAATGTGCGGCCCCGTTCTTCGGGCGCGATCATCTCCAGCCGCCGGTAGTCGGGCGTGCTCGCCGCATCCTCGTCGCCGAAAAACTTCACGTAGCCGCCAAGCGGGATCGCGCAGAATTTCCAGCGGGTGCCGTGGCGATCGGTCCAGCCGAAGAGCTCGGGTCCGAAGCCGACGGAAAAGGCCAGGATGCGGATGCCCGACCAGCGCCCAACCAGGTAATGTCCCATCTCGTGAACGAAGACCAGCAACGTCAGGAGAAACAGGAAGGTGGGGATCGTGTACTGGAGATTGTCAAGCAGCAGGCTCATAGTCATTCCTAACGCGTCCGTTGCCACGTCCGCCAGTTCAAATTGCAAGGTCGGGGCCGTGACGCCATGGTCGGACCGCCGCAGGATAGTCCCGCTTCGAGCCCGATATAAGGACTACACCGGCAGTCTTCAAAGACCCAGCAGAATCGCGCCGAAAGAGACTTCCCGGCCGCCCGCCAGCAAGAACTGCCCAAGCACCAGAGCCAGTGCGGCAATGCAGGCGAATATCAGCCCGTCCACCCGGTCCATGACGCCGCCGTGACCCGGGATCAGCCTGCTCGAATCCTTGACGCCGAACCGGCGCTTGACGAAGGACTCGAACAGATCGCCTGTCTGGCTTGCGACGGACAGGACCAGCGCGATGACGGGAATGCGCAGGTCCTCGAGGGCAAAGTGAGCCATGAAAACGGCGACACCCGCAAGAACGCCGAAAATCGCCCCGCCGATCGCGCCCGACCAGGTCTTGCCCGGCGAGATTGCGGGCGCCAGCTTTGGCCCGCCGATCGCCCGCCCCGTGAAGTAGGCGAAAATATCCGTTGCCCATACGACGGCGAACACGAACAGCATCGCCATCAGACCGAGATAGTCCGCTCCGCGGATCGCCGCGAGCGAAATGCTCGTCAGACCCGCATAGACGATCCCGCCCGGTAGCCACCAGCTGGTTCCCTTTATCGCCACCCAAAGCGCTGCCGCGAGCACACAGAGGGCAAGCCCCGGGAGGCTGACATGCATATAACCGAGGAGGACCAGACCGGCGATCACCGCCTGCGCCAGCCAGCCGAGGGCATTGCCCTGAAAGTCCCGCTCGGGGAGCTTCGTGATGGTGGACCACTCGTAATAGACGAGCAGGCCGATCGCGACGGAGAGAAGCTGGAAGGCAAAGCCGCCGATCCAGGTTGCAGCAAGAACCACCGCAGCAAGAACCACCCCGGAGGCGATACGAAGTTTGAGTTCGGCCTGCATCAGGAGCCGACCGCCAAAGTCGGTTGGGTCAGTCCGCCGAATCGGCGCTCGCGGCAGGCATATTGTTCGATCGCCGCAAAGAATGTCTCGCGCGTGAAATCCGGCCAGAGGTCCGGAATGAACAGCAATTCGGAGTAGGCCCCCTGCCAAAGGAGAAAATTGGAGAGACGCTCCTCGCCGCTCGTCCGGATGATGAGATCGGGATCTGGAATGCCCGCCGTATCGATCGTCGAGGATATCCGTTCCGCGGTAATCTCTTCCGGCCGCAGACGACCGGCGGCCACGTCCCCCGCCAGGCGGCGCATGGCTCTCGCCAGCTCGTCTCTGGCGCCGTAATTGAACGCGATGACCACCGTGATGCCGGTGTTCGCGACCGTCGTCTCCTCCGCTTCGATGAGCAGAGGCAGGATATCGCCGCTCAGATTCGATCGGTCGCCGATGACCCGGATGCGGACGTTCTCACGGTGGAGATCGGCGAGATCCCGTCGGATGAAAGCCTTGAGCAGGCCCATGAGGTCGCTGACCTCGTTTTCCGGCCTGTTCCAGTTCTCCGACGAGAATGCGAACAGGGTCAGGTAACGGATACCGATCTCCGCCGCCGTCCTTACCGCCCCGCGGACCGCCTCAACGCCCTTGCGGTGGCCCATGGTACGGGGCAGTCCACGCGCATTCGCCCAACGACCGTTGCCGTCCATGATGATGGCGACGTGAGCCGGTACGTTTGCGGGATTGAATTCTTGCATGGGTTGTCCGGACAAAGAGACTCACCTATCCGCAGGTCAGACCTGCATGATTTCCTTTTCCTTCTCCGCGAGCAAGCGGTCGATTTCGGAAATTACGTCATCGGTCATTTTTTGGACCCGCTCGGACTGAGCACGGCTCTCGTCCTGGCCGATCTCGCCGTCCTTTTCGGCTTTTTTCAGGTCGTCCATACCGTCACGGCGAACGTGGCGGACGGCGACCTTGCTTTTTTCGGCATAGTCGTGGGCGACCTTGACCAGCGATTTGCGGCGCTCCTCGTTCAGTTCCGGGAGCGGAATGCGCAGGTTCTGCCCGTCGACGATCGGGTTGAGCCCCAGATTGGACTCCCGGATTGCCCGCTCCACGGCCCCGACCATGGACTTGTCCCACACCGAAACCGAGAGCATCCGCGACTCCGGAACCGTGATGTTTGCCACCTGGTTCAGCGGCATGCGAGAACCGTAGGCTTCGACGGTCACCGGATCGAGTACGTTCGCCGAAGCGCGACCGGTCCGCAGCGACGCGATGTCGTGCTTGAAAGCAGCGATCGCCCCGTCCATCCGACGCTTGAGTTCCTTCAGATCCACACCTTCACTCATGGTTCAAGACTCCCGTTCTTATCAGCAGCCCTTGCGGGCCCCAGCAGCTTGTCAATTATCGGTCACGATGGTGGCACGGCCGCCACCCGTCAATATCTCCGTGAAGCCGCCCTTCTCGTGGATGGAAAAGACGACGATCGGAATGGCATTCTCCCGCGCAAGCGCCACGGCGGCAACATCCATGACTGCGAGGCCTTTTTCGAGAACCTCGCTATGGGTCAGGCGGTCGAAGCGGGTGGCCGAGGGGTCCTTCTTCGGATCCGCGGAATAGATGCCGTCGACCTGTGTTCCCTTGAAGATCGCCTCGGCGCCCATCTCCGCCGCACGAAGCGCCGCAGCCGAATCCGTCGTGAAGAACGGATTGCCCGTGCCGCCGGCGAATATCACGACACGCCCGAGCGAAAGATGATAAAGCGTCGCGCGCTGCGAGAAGCTCTCGCAGATTTCCGGCATGGCGATGGCCGACAGGACGACGGTGTCGATATCGAGCTTGCGCAGCGACGTCGCCAGCGCAAGTGCGTTGATGACCGTCGCCAGCATTCCCATGTGGTCGCCGGTTACACGGTCGCCGCCCTTGGACGCGACAGCGACACCGCGGAAGATGTTGCCGCCGCCGACGACGACGCCGACTTCGACACCCATCGCTCTCGCTTCCGCGATATCGGAGGCAATCCGGTCGGCTACGGCAACATCGATGCCGAACCCCTGGCTTCCCATAAGCGCTTCACCGGAGGCTTTGAGAAGAACGCGCTTGTAGATTGGCTTGGCCGACATCGTCACTCCTGAAATAGATCGGCGCGCGTGTGCAGGCATCTGGCGCACACCGGCGTAAAGGCAAATTCCGCTGCGTGGTATCAACCGCTCCGGCGGGTCCTACGCATCGACTGGAGCCGGATACACGAAGGGCACCGCGTTGTCACGCGATGCCCCAACGTTTTCCCATTCGAGGTGAAGAAATCAACCCTTCGCGGCGGCTGCCACCTCTGCCGCGAAATCGCTCTCTTCCTTTTCGACGCCTTCGCCGAGCAGGAGACGGGCAATGCCGGCAACTTCGATCGGCGCGCCGACGGACTTTTCCGCTTCCTTGATCGCGGCTTCCACCGTCAGATCAGGGTTCATGACGAAGGCCTGCGACAGAAGGGCGACTTCCTCGAAGAACTTGCGCATGCGGCCATCGACCATCTTCTCGATGATGTTGTCCGGCTTGCCGGAAGCGCGCGATTGCTCGATGAAGACGTTGCGCTCGCGCTCGGCGACCGCCGGGTCGATTTCGCTCGAACGGACCGCGAGCGGGTTGGTCGCGGCGACGTGCATGGCAACCTGCCGGCCGATCGCGTTCAGAGCTTCCTTGTCGCCGGTCGACTTCAACGCGACGAGCACGCCGAGCTTGCCGATGCCGTCGCCTGCGGCATTGTGCACATAGGTCGCGACGACGCCATCCTCGACCTCGAGCAGTGCCGAGCGGCGCAGCGTCATGTTCTCGCCGATCGTGGCGATGGCGTCCTTGATCGTATCTTCAACGGACTTGCCCGTCGCCGGATAGGTCGCCTTGGAGACGGCTGCAACGCTGCCGTCGGTGCCGAGGGCGACATTGGCGACACCGCGAACCAGCTCCTGAAAGGCGTCGTTGCGGGCAACGAAGTCGGTCTCGGAGTTGATTTCGACGACGACGGCCTTGGTGCCGGAGCTGGCAATGCCGATGAGGCCTTCGGCAGCAGTGCGGCCGGACTTCTTGTCAGCCTTGGCGATGCCCTTGGCGCGCAGCCAGTCGATGGCGGCTTCCATGTCGCCATTGGTCTCGGCAAGCGCCTTCTTGCAGTCCATCATACCTGCGCCGGTCTTTTCGCGCAGCTCCTTCACCATTGCGGCGGTAACAGTCATCTTTGTGCCTCTTGTCTGTTTGCTGGCGCGCCGACCGGGATTGGCGCAGTGCCAGAAGGTTTGGCAGGAAATGGCCTTTCTGTGTGACATCGTGATGAAGCCACTTTAGCGATGTTCGCGGGCTCACCGCGCGCGATCGGCCGGGCCATTTCCGGCTGATAAAGAACAAGGCCGTTCAGATTCTACATCACAAACGGCCTCGTCCCGATATTTCATGCGTACGGCAGCGCTTGGTCTGCCGGTCGGGCCGATCAGGCTTCGGACGCTTCCTCGAGAGCCGGCTCGACCGGAACCTCTTCGGATGCGCCGAGATCGCGGCCAGAGGCGCCCTGCTGACGGGCGATACCGTCAATGGCGGCGCGGGCGATGAGATCGCAGTAAAGGGCGATAGCGCGCGATGCGTCGTCGTTGCCCGGGATCGCGTAGTCGATCTGGTCCGGATCGCAATTGGAGTCGATGACGGCAACGACCGGAATGCCAAGACGCTTGGCTTCGTCGATGGCGATCGATTCCTTGTTGGTGTCGATGATGAACATCAGATCCGGGGTACCGCCCATATCGCGGATACCGCCGAGTGCGCGGTTGAGCTTCTCGCGCTCGCGCTCGAGGTTCAGGCGCTCCTTCTTCGTGAAGCCGGAAGCTTCCGAAGCCAGGATTTCATCGAGCTTGCGCAGGCGCTGGATCGAGTTGGAGATCGTCTTCCAGTTCGTCATCATGCCGCCGAGCCAGCGGGCATTGACGTAGTACTGGGCGGAACGCTTCGCAGCGTCCGCGATGATCTCGGACGCCTGGCGCTTGGTGCCGACGAAAAGCACGCGGCCGCCGCTGGCGACGGTGTCGCTGACGACCTGCAGGGCGCGCGACAGCATCGGTACGGTCTGGGCGAGATCGATAATGTGAACGTTGTTACGGTCGCCGAAGATGTACGGCTTCATCTTCGGGTTCCAGCGGTGCGTCTGGTGACCGAAGTGGACGCCCGCCTCGAGAAGCTGGCGCATAGTGAAATCAGGCAATGCCATGCCTTTGTCTCCTTTTCCGGTTGAACCTCCGCAAGGCGTCGAGCGCACCGCAATGCGCCCACCGGCGGAACGATCCGGATTTCTCCCGGAAAATCCCATGCCTTACGTGTGGAATGGCCAGCCCCTTAGCGGTAACCGGCCCGGAAATCAAGCCTTGGGGACGCTTTTTGTATCGCGCCGGCTCAGGCCGCCTTCGTTCGGCACCGAGCCAGCACCTCGGCGGTGACATGTTCCGGAATGTCGCCGATTTCCGCCATGCGCGCATCGAGCTTGGCCAGCATTTCCTCGAACACAGCGGAGTAGGCCGGCTCGTTCGCCCGGTTGCGCAGCTCGAACGGGTCCTCCTCGCAATCGAACAGTTCCCATTCCGCAGCCTCGTCGCCGGAAAAGGCACCAGGCTGGCCGAGCGGATCGTTATACCAGTAGATGAGCTTGTAGCGGGCGTCGCGCACGCCGTAATGCGCGAAGGCATTGTGGAACTCGTCCTTGTGCATCCAGTACCGGTGATAGGCGAGGCCCTTATCGTCCTCGTCCGCCGTTTGCTCGATAATCGGGCGCATGCTCCTGCCCTGCATGTAATTGGGGATCGGCAGGCCCGCATAATCGAGAAAGGTCGGCGCGAAATCGACATTGGTCGCGATGTGGCCGGCTTGCGTGCCGGGCCGGATGCCCTCCGGATAGCGGATCAGGAAAGGCATCTGGAGCGATTCTTCGTACATGAAGCGCTTGTCGAACCAGCCGTGCTCGCCAAGGAAGAACCCCTGGTCGGACGTATAGATGACGATGGTGTCGTCGCGCAGGCCTTCCGCGTCGAGATAGTCGAGCAGACGGCCGACATTGTCGTCCACGGCGGCAATGGTCTGCAGGTAGCGCATCATGTAGCGCTGGTACTTGAAGAGGGCGAGTTTCCGCGGATCGGTAAAGAGATAATTCTCTCCGGTGGCTCCGTCGATCAACCGCAGTTCCTGACCTTCCTCGATGTCCGGGACCTTGCGCTGGGTCCAGCCCGGCAGAAGCAGTTCGCCGATCTCGTCGCCGCCTTCGGGCTGGACGAGGCCGAGGTCCCTGTATGTCATGTCGGAGCGAATGCGCATTTTCGCCGCTGCCGCCGCTGCTGCGCGGTTGGAATAATCGTCGGAGAAAGTTTCGGGGACCGGCAGTTTCCCGTCGGCATAGAGGTGCCTGTCGCGCGGGTGCGGCTCGAAGCTGCGATGCGGCGCCTTGTGGTGGCACATCAGGAAGAACGGCCGCTCCGGATCACGCCTGCCGAGGAAATCGATGCATTTGTCTGTGATGATGTCGGTGGCGTAGCCTCTCTCCGTCCGCGGTCCGTTGCGGTCGATCATCACCGGATCGAAATATTCGCCCTGGCCGGGCAGTACCGACCATTCGTCAAATCCCGTCGGCTCGTGCGCCTGGCCCTCGCCCAGGTGCCACTTGCCGAAGATCGCTGTCTGATAGCCGCCCGCGCGCAGATGTTTGGCCACATTGGGGAGCCGGTTGTCGATATGGGTATCGAGCGTGGTGACCATGTTCACATGGTTGTAGGTGCCCGTCAAAATGGCGGCACGGCTGGGCGTGCAAATCGAATTGGTGACGTAGCACCGATCGAACCGCATGCCTTCGTCGGCGATGCGGTCGATATTGGGCGTGCTGTTCAGGCCCGCGCCGTAGGCGGAAATCGCCCGCGCCGCATGGTCGTCCGACATGATGAACAGAATATTGGGCTGCTTTGTCATTCTAATCTCGATGGAGAGTGCCGGCGCGACGGAGCGCGCCGGCGGGTTGGCGTTCAGTCGCCTGCGTAGAGGTCGGCGAGATAGTAGTCCTTCGGGTCGAGCGGGTTCTGCATCTTGCCGAAAGCGACGAACTGGTCGTTGAGACCCTTCAGCCAGTTGGCCACCGTCCCATCCCTGCTGGCTGCAACGAGCTCGGCGGTGGTCAGGAACTTGCCGTTGCGGCTTTCGACTTCAAGCGGTTCGGCCGGCACTCCGAGGAACTTGGCGGTGATCGCGACCGAGCGCGGCACGTCGGCAACGCGATAGTCGTTGGCCTCCTTCATCGTGGCGATGAATTTCCTGACCACGTCCACGTCGCCGGCTATCACCTCATTGCGGGCGACGAAAGCCGAAGGGAATGAGTTCTCGGGATAGAAATCGTCGCTCTTGGCGACTTCGACCAGATCCGGGACGGTCTTCTTGATGATGCCCACCAGCGGATACCAGATGCCGGCGCCGTCGATCTGCTTCGATGCAAAAGCCGAAACGACCGTCGAAGGGTCCATCTTCACCACTTCTATGTCGGAGATCGTCATGCCAGCCTTGGCAAGGCCGAGACGCAACAGCATGTCGCCCGATGTGCCTTCCGGAACGCCGACCTTCTTGCCCTTGAGGTCCGCGACGGAGTTGATGCCCTTCTGCGCGATGACGCGGTCGGACAGTCCGAGCACATTGATCGCGACGAGTTTGGCCTTGCCAGTGGCCGGGAGCCAAAGGGCGCCCGGACCGACATACCCGAAATCGAGACTGCCCGCGCCCAACGCCTGGATCTGGATCGGGCCGTTGGTGAAGATCTTCAGGTCGGGTTCCAGGCCGTGTTTTGCCCACAGGTTCTGGTCGGTGGCGATCGCCGTCAGGCTCGTGCCGAAATAGTCGGCGATGTAACCGATCCGCACGGGCTTTGCCTCTGCGTAAGCGGCTCGCGTGGTGGCGCCCACTATGGGGGCCGCCAGCGCACCGGCAGCGGCAACGCGGATGAAACTGCGTCGGGTAAAAGTCACGGCATTCCTCCTCCTTGTGATGAACTCGAACTGACCTGGGGTTTCTGATGGTAAACGGCGTGCCAAACCCGATTGCGGGCCTGCGCGAATTCAGGCGATAGCCGGATCTCTTCGTTGCGCGGATAGGGCAGGTCCACGGGGATGATCTCGTGCAGGCGGCCTGGCCGCGCGGCCATCACGATGACGCGATTGGCGAGATAGACCGCCTCATCGACATCATGGGTGATGAAGATCACCGTCCGTCGCTCGCGGCTCCAGGTGTCGAGCAGCTGGTCCTGCATGTTGACGCGGGTCAATGCGTCGAGCGCGCCGAAGGGCTCGTCCATGAGGAGGATCGTCGGATTGACCGCATAGGCACGGGCGATTGCGCAGCGCTGCTTCATGCCGCCGGACAAGGTCTTGGGCAAGGCATCGGCGAAATCCTTCAGCCCGACGAGATCGATGAAGTGATCGGCGATGCGCCTGCGCTCGGCCGCCGGCATGTTTTTGATGCGCAGGCCGAATTCGACGTTCTGGCGAACCGTCAGCCACGGAAACAGCGCATATTGCTGGAAGATCACGCCGCGTTCGGGCCCCGGCCCGTCGACCGGCTTACCGTCGACCAGAACACGTCCGTCCGACACCTCCGTCAGGCCGGCCGCGATATTCATGGCCGTCGACTTGCCGCAGCCGGACGGCCCGACCACCGTGACGAATTCACCCTCGCCGATATCCAGGCTCAGCCTGTCGAGCGCGAGGACCGAGCTCTCGCCTTCGCCGAAACGGCGGGTGACGTTCTGAAATGAAATCTTCGGGTCGGAGGCGGGGTCTGGAACAGCTGTCATTGCGCGCGCTCCTGCCAGCGGGTCAGACGGCGTTCCGCCGCCTGGACGATGCGGTCCATGAGCAGGCCTAGAATGCCTATCGTGACGAGGCTGACGAAAATGGTGGGAAGATCGTAATAGAGTTGCGCCTGCTGCATTCGGAAGCCGAGGCCCGATTGCGCTGCGATGAGCTCGGCTGCGACGACCGTCGCCCAGGCCGAGCCGAGCCCGATCCGGACGCCGACCAGAATGAACGGAATGGAGGCAGGGACGATCACGCGGTAGAACAGCACGCCGTCGTTGGCCCCAAGCACGCGTGCAGCGCTGATCAACGTACGGTCGACGCCGATGACACCCTGATAGGCGGCGACGACGCAGGAAAGGAACGAGGCGAGGAAAATGACGAAGACCTTCGGCGCTTCGTCGATGCCCATGGTCACGATCGCGAGCGGTATGACCGCCAGCGGCGGAATCATGCGGAAAAACTGGATGTAGGGCTCGATCAGTGCGCGGGCGACGCGGTACCAGCCCATCAGGAAGCCGACGGGAATGGCTGCCGCCACGCCGAGCAGGAAGCCGGCCAGCACGCGGCGAAGACTGGAGACGACGTCCAGCGGCAACTGGCCGTTCGCGATCAGCTCCACTGCGCGCCGGAAAACCTCGGCCGGTCCCGGCAGGATCACCAGCCCCGCCGCCGTGACGCCCCACCATACCGTGACGGCGAACGCCAAGGCGATCAGGTTCAGGACGATGGGCGCCAGCTCCGCCGGCGAAAACCCGTTCCCTGTCGTTTCCTCGTCTTTGGACGTCAGAGTGCTCAATACCGGGCTCCCGAATAGAAAAAGTGGTCGAGCGCGACCGCCGCCCCGCCGATCGCGCCCGGTTGCGAGCCAAAACCGGTTCGTTCGAACCGAAGGATGTCGCGCATATGAGGCATGACCCGTGGCGGCAGATGTTTTCGCAGATGCGCGAACAGGCTCTCCGGCGCGTCAGCGAGGTGACCGCCGAAGACGATCAGATCGGGCGTAAGCAGACTGATTGCGATGGCGAGCGAGTCGGTCAGCCGAGCGAGTGTCGGACCCCAGACGTCCGTGTTCTCCACCTGCATCAGGAGATCGGCCGGAGCAGAGCCTTCCAGCCCCAATGCACGCATCAGGACGCGTTCGTTCACATAGCTTTCGAGACAGCCATGGTTGCCGCAACTGCACCGTGGCCCGTTCTGTGAGATCTGGATGTGACCGAGCTCGACTGCACCATGGCCGCCCGGCCGAAACGGCACGCCGTCGACCACCAGCCCTGCCCCGAGACCGGAGCGCAGATAGACGTAAAGCAATGCCGGGACCCCGCGGCCGAGACCGAAGCGCGCCTCCGCGACCGCCATTGCCGTAACGTTATGCTCCAGCACCACCGTCAGGCCCGTGCGTCGCTCCAGCATGCCCGCCAGCGGCAGGTTGCGCCAGCCGGTGTTGATCGAAGCCAGGATGGTGCGCTGGCCGGCATCGACGGGTCCCGGCACTCCTACTCCGACGCCGAGCAGATGGTCTGTGCGCGCGAGAAGCTTCAGCTTCTCTATTTCGTCGGCGATCCGCGCCGTCACGGCCTCCGGCGAGGTGTCTGGCAGCGCGAATTCGAACGAAGCGGCCGCTTTCGGCGAACCCAGGAGATCTGTGACCGTCAGTTGAACGAGGCCGGCACCGATATGCACGCCGGCAACGTGATGAGCGTTCGGCAGGAGCCGGATCGCCAGTCCCGGCCGCCCCACCCCGCTGCTTGCCGCCGGCTCCACCTCGGCGACGGAGCCGTCGGCGAGGAGCTGCGCCGTCACATGGGTAAGGGTCGTCGCGGACAGCCCGGTGCGGCGCGCAAGGATGGCGCGTGATTGGGGCCCTTCGTCGCGAAGGATGCGCAGGACCTGGCCGTGATGCACACCCACTCTTCGCCCCCCTTGGCCATTTATTTTCTCAACTTTAGAAAATAAATGGGGCCTGTCAATAGGAGCAGGTTGCGGTCACTTTCGAAAATCGCTTCTGCGGTTGTCTATTTGCACTCTTCGCTATTGAAGACCTCGAGCTTTGCGAGCTTTCCGCTCAGGACGAAGTCACCGTAGTCCATGGTGAGATCCCGCGTCACGCCGTTCTCGTAGAGCTTGAACGCCATGCGGTAGACGGGCAGCGCGTCGCCGTTGGCTTCGTCGTTGAAATAGGTGATCGTCACCGGCCAATAGTTCTCGCCCGCAAGCTTTCCGGCCTTGCCGACATCCGCATCGTCAGGAGCGGGCTTGCGCGGCTTGCCCACGAAGGTCGAGGTAATCAGCGTCTTGTCGCCCGAATCGGAACCATCGAAAATACGCGCCTCGAAAAAGGTCTCTCCTTTTTTCGCACGTTCGATCACTTCGAGCATGTGTTCTGTCGGAAACCGGCTGGCCGCAAGCGCCACCTGGCGCTTGTCGGGGGCGGTCAGCTCGACCTTGACGCCGGACTTATCGTCATGCGCGCTTCCGCGCACCTCCTTGTCCAGCTTCTCATCGGTAAAGGAGCGGGTGAGGAAACGGAAATTGCCGTTCTTCATGTCCTCATAGGTGGTGGTCTGCTGATCGGTTAGGCGAACCTCGTCACCCGTATCGACCTGGGTGACGAAGCGGAAGCTGACGGTATAGCCTTCGCAGGAGGAGCCGTTGAACTCATAGACCATGCGGCCATACATGCCGGAGATGCCGGACCGCTCGGAGGCGTCCTTCAATTCCAGATCGTAGACGGCGCGGTGGGGAACGAGAGCAGTCGCCTGTGCCGCGCCCGCCGTCATGACCACGACACAGACGCTTCCCACAGTGACGAGACCGAAGCCTTTACGAAACATCCGTTTCCTCCTGTTGGACTCGCCGCCAATGCGATAAACAAGCATTCGGCAGAAACAAGGCAGATCGGTTCTGGTCCACGCCTGTCAAGATCTGCTTTGCATGCCGGATTTTAGCACAAAAGACAACAACGGAGCCTTCCATGTCCGCAGAGATCGAAACCCGCCTCACCGAACTCGGCATCGTCCTTCCGCAGGCAGTTGCGCCGGTCGCGAACTACGTGCCTTACGTCGTCTCGGGGTCGATGCTCTACATTTCCGGACAGTTGCCGATGGAAAACGGCAAGGTCGCCGTAACCGGCCATGTCGGCAAGGATGTCGATGTCGCCGGCGCGCAAAGGGCTGCCGAACTCTGCGCGATCAACATCCTGGCCCAGGCCAAAGCGGCTCTCGGCGATCTCGGCCGTATCCGCCGCCTCGTCAAGATCAACGGCTTCGTCGCCTCCACGCCGGACTTCGTCGAACAGCACCTGGTGATCAACGGCGCCTCGAACCTGCTTGCCAATGCGCTCGGCGAAGCGGGCAAACACGCTCGTGCCGCTGTCGGCATGGCTTCCCTTCCCTTCAACGCGGCTGTCGAGATCGACGCCGTGATCGAAATCGCATGATCAGGGACTTCCAATGAAGGATCTTTCCTGGCTCAAGGCCCAGCCGATCGCCCATCGCGGCTTCCACGATATGAATCGGGAGGTTTGGGAAAACACGCTCTCCGCCTTCTCTCGCGCGGTCGAAGCCGGCTTCGCGATCGAGTGCGACCTTCAATTCGCGGCTGACAGCGTTCCCGTCGTTTTCCACGACCACGACCTGCAACGGCTCTGCGGGATCGCGGGCGACGTGCGCGCGAAGACGTCCGCCGAGCTGGGGCTTCTGTCCGTCGGCGGCACGGGCGACAAGGTGCCGACCCTGAAGCAGATGCTGCGCCTCGTTGCCGGCCGTGTCCCACTGATCATCGAGCTCAAGGGGCGACTGGGCGACGACGAAGGCTTTTGCGCGGCCGTGCTCGAGACGCTGGAAGGCTATGAGGGCCACGTGGCGCTGATGAGCTTCGACCATTGGCTGCTCAGGGACCTGAAGGAACTCGATGCGCCCTACCCCCTCGGCCTGACTGCCGAGGGTGTCAATCCGGAAACCTTCTTCGTGCACGAGGAGGCGATGCATCTCGGGCTGGATTTCATCTCCTACCATTACGGCCATCTTCCCAACGCCTTCACGGAAAAGGAGCGCGCGCTCGGCCGAACGCTCATCACCTGGACGGTACGCGACAGACAGGCTCAGGAGCACACATTCGCCAATGCCGACCAGATGACCTTCGAGGGTTTCGATCCCCGGGAGAGCATGATTTCGTAGGCGCATGACAGACGCGATCACCATCCGCATAGAACCTTCGTTCACGTCGATATCGCCGGCGAGCTGGGGCGGGCTTGCCGGCGCTTCCAAAGGGCATGCCGGCACGGCCTACAATCCCTTCGTCTCGCATGCCTATCTCTCGGCACTGGAGGAATCGGGCTCGGCGACGGCGGAGACTGGCTGGCTCGGACAGCATCTCCTGATGGAGGACGCGGACGGTTTCCTGCGGGGGGCTCTCGCCTGCTACGTCAAGAGCCACAGCCAGGGGGAATATGTTTTCGACCATGGCTGGGCGGATGCCTTCGAGCGGGCCGGCGGCCGCTATTATCCGAAACTGCAATGTTCCGTGCCGTTCACGCCGGCGACGGGGCCAAGGCTGCTGGTGGCCGGGGGAAGCGATCCACGAACCGTGCGCGACGCACTCGCTGCCGGCCTCAAGGAACTCACGCGCCGCCACCGCCTCTCCTCGGCCCATGTGACCTTCGTCCCGACGGACGAAATGCCGATCCTGGAGCAGGCGGGCTTCCTGCATCGGATGGATCAGCAGTTCCACTTCATGAATGAAGGCTATGGATCGCATGACGACTTTCTCGCTACGCTCACCTCGCGAAAGCGCAAGGCACTCAAGAAAGAACGCCGATCGGCGGTGGAAAACGGCATAACCATCGACTGGCTGACCGGCAGCGACCTGACGGAAGCTATCTGGGACCAGTTCTTTGCCTTCTACATGGATACCGGCGGACGCAAATGGGGGCGTCCCTATCTGACCCGCGCCTTCTACTCGCTGATCGGAGAGCGCATGGCCGACGACATCTTGCTGGTCATGGCCAAGCGCGGCGGGCGCTATATCGCCGGAGCGATCAATTTCATCGGCGGCGATGCGCTATATGGCCGACACTGGGGCTGCATCGAGGATCACCCCTTCCTGCATTTCGAAGTCTGTTACCATCAGGCGATCGACTACGCGATCGCGAAGGGATTGAAGCGCGTCGAAGCCGGCGCGCAAGGCGAGCACAAGCTTGCACGGGGTTATATGCCGGTGACGACTCATTCCGCACATTTCATCAGCCATCCGGGACTTGCGCGCGCCGTAGCCGATTATCTGGAACGGGAGCGCCGGGATGTGGAAGAAACCGGCGAGTTTCTTGCGGAACACGGCCCTTTCCGCAAAGGTGGACGCCAGGACGACTGAGACGCCGCGAATGCCTGCCAGGAAGAGGAAACGACATGAGTGCATACGACACCAACAATATCTTCGCCAAGATATTGCGCGGCGAGATCCCCTCGCATCGCGTCTATGAGGATGAGGCCACCGTCGCCTTCATGGACGTGATGCCTCAGGCCGAAGGCCATGTCCTGGTGTTGCCTAAGGCGCCGTCCCGCAACATTCTCGATGCGGATCCAGCCACCCTCGCCAGCCTGATCGCGACCGTTCAGAAGATTGCCCTGGCCGCGAAGGCCGCTTTCGCGGCGGACGGCGTCACCATCATGCAGTTCAACGAGGCGCCGGCCGGTCAATCCGTTTTCCATCTGCACTTCCACGTGATCCCCCGGCGGGAGGGCATTCCGCTGAAGCCGCATTCCGGCAAGATGGAAGACGGAGAGGTCCTGGCCGCAAACGCGGAGAAGATCCGCCGAGCGCTTTAGGCTACCAGGTAACCTTTGATTCAACTGCTTACGGAATTTTTCTATTATTACGCTTTAACTCATCAGAAGCCCAGCCACCAGAGGCCTGCGGCCAAAGCAGCGATCGCCGTTCCGATCCCGGCGACGGGTTTCTGGCGGGCGAGGAAAAACGCGATCGCGCCGAGGACGACGGAGCCGAGCCGAAGCCACAGAGGCGACTGGGCCAAAACGCCGGTCGGGTAAAGTACGAGTTTGGCAATGACGGCCGCCACCAGCGCCGTCGCCACCGCCCTCACCCAGTTCAGCGCCTCCGAATCGTCGCGTAGCCGATTTCCGGCGAGTACTCCGAGCCACCGCCAGATGTCGGTCGCAAGCCAGCCGGCGATCGCAATGAATGCGTAGGCCCACCATCCGTCCATCCAGCTCACGCGCTCGTTTCCTTTCGCGTGCGCCAGAAGCGCTCGCCAAGCCAGGCGAGCGTTCCTCCGCCGAGGCCGGCGAGCAGAATGTCGAACTCCGGGGCGATCCAGTAGCAGACCGGCCCCGCGGCGAGACCGATCGCGAGCGCGGCATAGACAACCGGATGACGGGCGGAATTCCAGATCGAGGCGAGGAAATAGACCGGCGTCAGAAAGAAGAGACATCCGGCGACGATCGGCGGGAAATCGGCGACGAGGCGATAAACGATCCCGACCAGCGCCATGTTCGTCGCGACCAGCGTGATGCCGAAGCCGGCAAAGAAAGTCGCGCGGTGCCGGCGCGGAACCGCATGCACGCGCTCCATCGCGAAGACCCAGGCGGTGATGGCGATGAAATGCGAAAGCAAGAGAAGCAGCCATGTCGGCGTCTTCGACGTACGGAGTTCGGGAACGAGTGCGGCGACCATCGGCATCAAGCGAACCGACGAAAGCGTGACCGCCAGGAACGCCGTCGCAAGACTGGCGCCGCTGAGGATCGAACTTACGAGAATGACCTTTGCCGGCAGGGCCCAGACGATGCCGGTCATGAACACGACTTGCGCCGGTGGGATCCCCGCCTGAACCGTCAGCGAGCAGAAGCCCACGAAGGAAAGCATGAGGATTATGGCCGGAAGGCTGAATATCCCACGCGCACCCGCCAGAAACCAGCCCAGAGGCGATCGCTCCTCTTCGATACGGTTAGTGGAATCCACCCGCTATGCTCCGCTCACAAGAAAGTGCCGGGTAACTCACCCGGCACTGTCACGTCCAGTCGCGATCGCGTTATTTCTTGCGCGGCACCTTCGGAACCGTCCGCCCCCTGAGGGGAGCCGCGCCGGAACCGCCGCTCTTGTTCGAGGACTTGGCCGCCGTCTTCTTCGACTTGGCTTTCGCGCCCTCTTCGGATGCGGCTACGCTTTCCTTTTCGGCAGCCTTCTTGGGTTTCGCGCCCTTGCCGGCGGGACGCGAGACCTCGGCCTTGGGCTTGATCGGAGCCGTTTCCGGCACGGCTTCGAGCATGAGCCCCTTCGTGCCGTCTTCCTTTGCACCGATCGTCACCTTGACGACACCGCCCTTCTTGAGCTTGCCGAAGAGGATCTCGTCCGCGAGCGGCTTCTTGATGTTTTCCTGGATGACGCGTGCCAGCGGCCGTGCACCCATCTTCTCGTCATAGCCCCTCTCCGCGAGCCAGGCGATCGCATCAGGCGCAAGGTCGAAGGTGACATTGCGCTCCGCGAGCTGCGTTTCGAGCTGCATGACGAACTTCTGCACGACCTTGTGGATGACCGGGGTCGGCAGCGAGTTGAACGGAATGACGGAGTCCAGACGGTTGCGGAACTCCGGCGTGAAGAGGCGATTCAGCGCCTCCACGTCCTCACCCGTCCGCTTGGAGGAACCGAAGCCGATCGCCGCCCGAGCCATGTCGGACGCGCCGGCATTGGTCGTCATGATCAGGATGACGTTCCGGAAATCGATCTTCTTGCCGTTATGGTCGGTCAGCGAACCGTGGTCCATGACCTGCAGGAGGATGTTGAAGAGATCCGGATGCGCCTTTTCGATTTCGTCGAGCAGCAGCACGCAATGCGGATGCTGGTCGACGCCGTCGGTCAGGAGTCCGCCCTGATCGAAGCCGACATAGCCGGGAGGCGCGCCGATCAGTCGCGAGACCGTGTGGCGTTCCATATATTCCGACATGTCGAAGCGCAGCAGCTCGACGCCGAGCGAGGTGGCGAGTTGCTTCGCCACTTCCGTCTTGCCGACGCCGGTCGGGCCGGAGAAGACGTAGCAGCCGATCGGCTTGTTGGGCTCGCGAAGGCCTGCGCGCGCCAGCTTGATCGACGAGGCGAGCGCCTCGATCGCCAGATCCTGGCCATAAACGACGGAACGCAGTTCCTGCTCGAGATTGGCGAGCACCGCCTCGTCGTCCTTGGACACGGTCTTGGGCGGGATGCGTGCCATCGTTGCGACGGTCGCTTCGATCTCCCTTTCGGTGATCAGCTTGCGGCGTTTGCTGACGGGCAAAAGCATCTGCGCGGCACCGGACTCGTCGATGACGTCGATCGCCTTGTCCGGCAGCTTCCGGTCGTTGATGTAGCGAGCCGAAAGCTCCACGGCCGCCTTGATGGCATCGTTGGTGTATTTCAGCTGGTGGTAGTCCTCGAAATACGGCTTGAGGCCCTTCATGATCTCGATCGTGTCCGCGATCGTCGGCTCGTTGACGTCGATCTTCTGGAAGCGGCGAACGAGAGCCCGGTCCTTCTCGAAGAACTGGCGATACTCCTTATAGGTGGTCGAGCCGATGCAGCGGATCGCGCCGGAAGAAAGCGCGGGCTTCAGGAGGTTCGACGCGTCCATGGCGCCGCCCGACGTGGCGCCGGCACCGATGACCGTGTGGATCTCGTCGATGAACAGCACCGCACCGGGGTAATCTTCGAGTTCCTTGACCACCTGCTTCAGGCGCTCCTCGAAGTCGCCGCGATAGCGCGTGCCGGCCAGCAGGGTTCCCATGTCGAGCGCGAAGATCGTGGCGTCCTGCAACGCCTCGGGCACCTTCTTCTCGACGATGCGCTTGGCAAGGCCCTCGGCGATCGCCGTCTTGCCCACGCCAGGATCGCCCACGTAAAGCGGGTTGTTCTTGGACCTGCGGCAAAGCACCTGAATGGTCCGGTTGACTTCGGCGTGACGCCCGATCAACGGATCGATCTTGCCGGACTTGGCCTTTTCGTTGAGGTTCACGCAATAGGCCGTGAGCGCATCCTGCTGCTTCTTCGGGCCCGCCTCCTCGCTCTCGCGCGAAGCCTTCTGTTCGGAGTCCTGGTCTTCCGCCCCGCGCACCGGCCGCGCCTCGGAGCTTCCCGGCCGCTTGCCTATACCGTGCGAAATGAAATTGACTGCGTCATACCGCGTCATCTCCTGCTCCTGCAGGAAATAGGCAGCATGGCTCTCGCGCTCGGCGAAGATCGCCACGAGCACGTTGGCGCCCGTCACCTCTTCGCGGCCCGAGGACTGCACATGGATGACGGCTCGCTGGATCACGCGCTGGAAGCCCGCCGTCGGCTTGGAGTCCTCGTCGTAACCGGTGACGAGGTTCGACAATTCGTTGTCGACGTAATCGGTCACCGTCTTGCGAAGCGTGTCGAGATTGACATTGCACGCGCCCATCACAGCCGCCGCATCGGCATCATCGATCAATGCCAGCAGCAGGTGCTCGAGCGTCGCATATTCGTGATGGCGCTCGTTGGCAAAAGTCAGTGCCTGATGCAGCGCCTTTTCGAGGCTGGGCGAAAATGTTGGCACGTTAGTTCCTCATTTCTTTTCCATGACGCATTGCAACGGATGTTGATGCTGCCTGGCGAAATCCATCACCTGCGTCACCTTGGTTTCGGCGACCTCGTAGGTGAAGACGCCGCATTCTCCAACGCCGTGGTTGTGGACATGTAGCATTATGACGGTCGCTTCTTCGCGGTTCTTCTGAAAGAAGCGCTCGAGGATGTGAATGACGAATTCCATCGGTGTGTAATCGTCATTCAAAAGCAGAACGCGGTACAAACTCGGCTTCTTGGTCTTCGGCTTGGTGCGGGTGATAACGGACGTGCCACGACTGGGGCCGCCTCCGTCTCCTTCGCTTCCCTGCTGCATCCGGACCGGCATGGCGATCATTCTTGTTCATTCCTTTACAGCCGCGGATCCATTTGCATTCGGCCACGACATGCTTGCCTTTATCTAATGGTTCGTTCTTGGATTTTAAGACCGAACCCACGCACTGCAAACATATTCGCACGGCGAAACACAAGATTGATCAAATTTCTTCGCCGGCACCTGCTGCCTTCAGGCCCGTCGGCGGTCTTGAAGACGCGCAGATTACGAACGGACGAAGGCCGGCCGCGGCATCCGCGACCGGCCTGGTCTGCAATAGCGATGAAGCTGATGGTCAGGCGGCGGCGGCCGTTTTGACCGCAGTGCCTGCCTTGGCAACCGGCGCCTCATAGGGCTTGTAGGCGTCCTTGGCGAGGTCGGCATACATCTCACCGATCTTCGTCGCCTCGGCGAAAAAGCCTTCGTAGCTTGCCTTCAGATAATTCGTCTGAAGCTCGAACGCTGCTTCGAGGCTTTTGGCACTGGTAAGCTTTTCGACATGAGCAACGCCATCCTCGAAGGATTTTTTCGAATAGTCGGCCGCTTCGGTCGCAATAGCCTGGAAACCTTTGGTCATGGCTGAGTAGCTCTTCACGGCCACGTCGAGCGCTTCCTTGCTCTTCCTGTTCGCATCGTCGAAGTTAAACATCGGGCGTCTCCTTGTAACGGCTCGGCTAGGAACGCGGCCAGTCTAGGTGCGCTGCACAAAAAGTCAAGTTCAGTGTGCATTGCAATAAAATACAGTTCTTGCAACGACTTGATGAAGACGGACGCCTCCAGTCAAATTTCTCCGAAAAGTATGATTTAACAACAGGAAACCCGGCCTGATTGCTCAGTACCGGGTCTTGCAACGCGCGATTACCACGGATCCAGGTGGATTCGTGTTGCTCTCAGAGGTCGATGTCGAGGATCGCCATCGAGAAATTATAGGAGAGCTCGCCGTCCTCTTCGTCACGGAAGACGACACCGAGAAATTCGTCACCGAGATAGACTTCAGCGGATTCGTCCTTCTTCGGGCGAGCCTTGACGACCATGGACTGGTTGAACGTGCGCTTAAGATAGGCCTCAAGCTTGCGGATTTCTTCGGGCTTCAAAACTATTCTCCGTAGCCGATTGATTTGCCGCGCTTGTTGCACGGGCCATTGCCAGGTGTAAACCCATCAGAGCGCCAAGCGTTCGCCGGGAGACGAAGAAATGCTCGCAACGCCTTGAATTGGTGCACTGATTTTTCGCAGCGTCGATGCCCGGCACAGCCGGGCTTCGGGCGCCTTGATCAGATATCGAACGACGCCAGGATCTGGTCCATCTGACGCGACGGCTCGGAACAGCCGGCCTCGCCGACGACCTTCGCCGGCACACCGGCAACCGTCGATTTGGGAGGGACCGCCTTCAGCACGACGGAACCGGCGGCCACGCGTGAGCAGTGGCCGATGTGGATATTGCCGAGAATCTTTGCGCCGGCGCCGATCAGCACGCCGTTGCCGATCTTCGGATGACGGTCGCTGCCTTCCTTGCCGGTGCCGCCAAGCGTCACGCCATGCAAGATAGATACGTTGTCGCCGATGACCGCGGTTTCGCCGACGACGAGCCCCGTTGCATGATCGAGGAAGATACCGCGCCCGATGCGGGCGGCCGGATTGATGTCGGTCTGGAAAACGCTGGAGGAGCGGCTCTGGAGATAGAGCGCAAAGTCTCTCCGGCCGCGGCTCCACAGCCAGTGAGCCAGACGGTGCGTCTGTATGGCATGGAAGCCCTTGAAATAAAGCACCGGCTCCATGAAGCGCGTGCAGGCGGGATCGCGATCGTAGACCGCCTGGATATCCACGCGCAGGACGGCGCCCCATTCGGGCCAGTCCTCGAGCATCTCGGCAAAGGTCTGGTGCAGGAGGCTCGCCTGGAGGTCGGGATGATCCAGCCTCTCGCAAATCCGGTAGATAACGCAATCTTCCAGGGAATGCTGATTGACCACCGTCGAATAGAGAAAGGCCGCCAGCATCGGGTCGCGCTCGGCCGCCAGCCGCGCCTCCTCACGCAGGCTATCCCAGATCGGATCGATCGCTTCGAGCGATTCCGTATGACGAAGTTCTGTCTTGGCGACCATGGTCGCTCTCCTTCCTGGGCGTTCCCTCGGCGGGGTCGTCTTTGGCCTGCCGTCTTAAGATGGGGTCGTGTTCGGGCATATATAGGCCAATTCCCCGCCGACATAAATGGCCTGGCCGGATTTCACCTCTCGTTGGTCGCACGGCCGAGAGCAGCTCGAGGAAAAGTGCGCAGGGTTTTCCGCCTGGATCGGCCTCACCCAACTCCGACAAGAAACTCCAGGACCGCCTTCTTGAACACACGGTCGCCGACCGCCAGCATGTGGTCGCGCCCGGGAATGTCGAGTGCCACGGCATGCTGCATCAGCGCGGCCAGCTCCTCAGCCGACCCGGCGATGTCATCCTTTGTCCCGACACCGATCAGCACCGGCACGTCTATGCGGCCTACCTCGTCGGCGGTAAGCAGGTCGCGCGATGTCGATATGCATGCGGCAAGCGCCTGACGATCGCTTTTCGTCTGGTCTGCGAAGGCGCGGAACGTCCGGCCCCGCTCGTGCGTAACGTCCTCCAAAGAAGGTGCAAGCAGCGCGTCGGCGATCGGATCCCACTCCCCCACCCCCGTGATCATGCCTATCCCGAGACCGCCGAATACCAGCGAACGGACGCGATCCGGGTGCTGCAAAGCCAGGAATGCCGAGATCCGCGCGCCCATCGAATAACCCATGACATGCGCCTCGCCGATGCCGAGATGCACCAGAAGTGCCGCCGCATCCCCCGCCATCTGCGGCGGGTGATAGAGCGAGGGATCATGGGGTTTGCTGCTTTGCCCGTGCCCGCGATTGTCGAGCGCGATGACGCGGTATCCGGCGTCGCCGAGCGTCTTCAGCCATCCGGGAAACACCCAGTTGACATTGGCGCTCGATGCAAAGCCGTGAATGAGCAGGATCGGGTCGCCCGAGGGGTCACCTTCGTCGAAATAGGCGATTTCCAGTCCGTCATGCGTGAAGCGGGAAAATGGCGGAGGGTTCAAGTCCATCTGGTTTTCCTGGTATTGTCCTGTCGGCGCGGACGTTAGTTGGTAAAGCAACCGCCGGAAACCCCAACCGCTTCAAAAACCATAAAGCGCGGCATGTTTGCCGCTACACATTTTCGCCAAAGCTCACTATGGTGCCGGCAAATTCGACACCCCAATCGACATCTAAGACTTGCATATATCGGAGTACGACATGGCCGGCCACAGCATCCCCCATTTTCAGAACGACGGCGGGCACCGGGTCATCGAGATCGGCGTCAAGGAATTCATGTGCACGGGTGCTTCCGTCCCGTTCGACCACCCTCACATCTTCGTCGACATGGGCGACGAGAACGAGAAGGTCTGTTCCTATTGCTCGACCCTCTACCGCTACAATCCTTCCCTGAAGGCGACGGAAACGATTCCTCCGGGCTGCCTTTTCACGACTAAAGCCGCCTGATCCTGCGCAGGCGACGGCGCGACATCCATGCAAAAGGCTGATCCGGTTGCGATCGTCGGTGCCGGCATCGCCGGGCTGACCGCCGCGCTCTGCCTTGCACGGCAGGGTTTCCGGACGGATATATTCGAGCAGGCCGAAGCATTGGAGGAGGCCGGTGCCGGGCTTCAGCTTTCGCCGAATGCATCGCGCATCCTCATCGACCTCGGCTTGCTGCCCGCTCTCGAACGCGTCTGGAATGAACCAGAAGCGATCTCGCTTACCGACGGCCGCTCGCTGCGGCCACTTGCCAGCGTGCCTGCCGGCGCACGCGCCCGCGAGCGCTGGGGCGCTCCCTATGGCGTCCTGCATCGTGCCAGCCTGCAAACGATCCTTCTGGATGCGGTCCGGGCGGAGCCGCTTTGCCGTCTTCACCTGGGAAATCGCGTCGGGGACGATCCGCGAGCAGTCATCACCGAAGCGAGCAAGCGATCACCGGCAGCGATCATCGGTGCGGACGGTATCTGGTCGCGGATACGCTTCTCTGTCCCCGGCGCCGGCACCGTCCGTTTTTCGGGCAATGTCGCCTGGCGCTTCACGCTGTCACGCACCCGGGCGCCCGCCTGCCTGTTGCCTGATCGCGTCACCGCCTTCCTCGCGCCGAAGGCCCATCTCGTCGCCTATCCGATCAGAAAGATCGACGGCTTCAACCTCGTCGCGATCGTTGCCGGAAAGGCGTCGGGCGAAACCTGGACGGGGCACGAAACCGGCGATCGCCGGCGCGAGTTCGAGGCGGCCTTCACGGATTGGCATCCCGACCTGCGCGCGCTTCTCGGTCACGCCGGCTCGGCGACCTACTGGCCGCTCTGCACGGTTGAAGACGGGGCCTGGCACAATGGGCGCGACACCATTCTCATCGGCGATTCTGCTCATGCCATGACGCCATTTGCAGCCCAGGGCGCGGCGATGGCCATCGAGGACGCCCGTGAACTCGCCCGCTGTATGGCCAATACTCCCGACCTTCCCTCCGCCTTCGCGCGCTATGAAGACGCACGCAGAACGCGGATCGGCCGCGTTCGCAAGCGCGCCGCATTCAACAGCTTCGCCTACCACGCAGCAGGTCCGGTGCGGATCGCGCGCGATTTCGTTCTCTCTTTCAGAAAACCCGAAGCGCTCGCAGCCGATTTCGACTGGCTTTACGGCTACGGCGCTTAGTTGGAACGCGATGAGGGAAGCCTATTCGCCTCCCTGTCGCTTCGTTCAGACCTCAGACGGCGTTTGCCGCGGCGAGGCCCGCCTCGATATCCCGGCGGATGTCCGGTACATCCTCGAGTCCGATCTGCAGCCGGATGACCGGCCCCTCGGACGGGGCCTTCGCGACCTTGCGGTCGGAGAGGTTCACGTGAACGGCGAGGCTTTCGAAGCCGCCCCAGGAGTAACCGAGCCCGAACAGCGAGAGCGCATCCAGGAAGGCATGCGCCTTTGCCTTGCCGTCTTCCGGTTCAGCCCTGAGCACGAAGGAGAATATCCCGCTCGCGCCGCCGAAGTCGCGCTTCCACAATTCGTGTCCGGGAAAGCTCGGCAGTGCCGGATGAAGCACGCGCGCCACCTCGTCACGGCCCTCGAGCCATTCAGCGATCGCCAGCGCGCTTGCCTGATGGCGCTCCAGGCGAACGCCCATCGTGCGCAGGCCGCGCAGGATTTGATAACTGTCGTCCGGCGAAACGCAGACGCCGAGCGTAACCATCGCCTCGCTGAGTGCCGGCCAATGGGCCGCATTGGCGGAAACGGTTCCGAGAAGAACGTCCGAGTGACCGGAGGGGTATTTGGTCGCCGCATGGATCGAAACGTCGACGCCGTGGTCGAGGGGCCGGAAGTAGACCGGCGTCGCCCAGGTGTTATCCATGGTCACGATACAGCCGTGCCGGTGCGCCGCGGCGGAGATTGCCGGAATATCCTGCATCTCGAACGTATTCGAGCCCGGAGCTTCCGTATGCACCAGCCGCGTGTTCGGCCTGATCAGGTTTTCGATCCCGGCGCCGATCGTCGGGTCATAATATTCGACAGTGACGCCGAGCCTGGAGAGCATCGTGTCGCAGAAATGGCGGGTGGGGAAGTAGACCGAATCGACGATGAGCACATGGTCGCCCGAAGACAGATAGGCCAGGAACGGCACCGTGACCGCGGCGAGCCCGGAAGGAACGAGGATCGTGCCCGCTGCGCCCTCCAGCTCGTTCACGGCCTCGCAAAGCGCGTCGGTCGTCGGTGTGCCGCGCGTACCGTAGGTATATTTCTGCGCCCGCGTCTCCATCGTCCTCGCATTCGGGAACAGCACGGTGGAAGCGTGAACCACCGGCGGATTGACGAAACCATGGAAGTCGGAGGGATTGTTGCCGGTATGCGCGAGGCGGGTATTGATGCCCTGCTCCGCTCGCCCGCTCGTGTTGTCTGCCATTGAAACATCCGCTGTTGATTTTCGCTGCCGACTCATCGAACGGGCTACGGGCCGGGTCAAGGAAAAATTCGAGCCGGCCGGCTGTGAATCACGAAGGAGGCGCAACTGGCGGTTTTTTATCCATGGCGGGCAAATCCGTCGCGGGACCTGCCTAAACTTCTGGCGAGCTTCACGTTTTTCACATGGAAGATCACAAAATCGGCCACGTCTCTTGACCCTTCCAGATTTTGAGCATGAGATAGTTTTTACTCAGGCCAGGAGGGTGGCTGAGGCTGCACGCGCCAAGAGCGCGCTACCGTGCAGACGCGAAAAACGACAACCGAAAAGGTTCGAAAAAATGGCAAGAAGAATTCTGACAGCTCTCGTTGGCGCTGCTGTCGTGGGGATTGGCACACATGCGGCATCCGCCGCGACGCTCGACGACGTAAAGGCCAAGGGCTTCGTCCAGTGCGGCGTGAATACCGGCCTCGCCGGTTTCGCAGCCCCTGACGCCTCGGGCAATTGGAGCGGTTTCGACGTCGACTACTGCAAGGCGATTGCGGCTGCGATCTTCGCCGACGGCAGCAAGGTCAAGTATACGCCGCTCTCCGCCAAGGAACGCTTTCCGGCGCTGCAGTCCGGCGAAGTCGACGTGCTTGCGCGCAACACGACCTGGTCGATCAACCGCGACACCGCGCTCGGCTTCAACTTCCGTCCCGTCAACTATTACGACGGCCAGGGCTTCATGGTTCGCAAGGAACTCGACGTGAAGTCCGCCCTCGAGCTTTCCGGCGCCGCCGTCTGCGTTCAGACGGGCACGACGACCGAGCTCAACCTTGCCGACTACTTCAAGGCGAACAATCTGCAGTACAATCCGGTCGTCTTCGAAAAACTCGAGGAAGTGAACGCTGCCTACGACGCCGGCCGTTGCGACGTCTATACGACCGACCAGTCCGGCCTCTATTCGCTGCGCCTCACCCTCTCGAAGCCCGATGACCACATCGTTCTGCCGGAGATCATCTCCAAAGAGCCGCTCGCACCGGCGGTCCGCCAGGGTGACGATCAGTGGTTCGACATCGTCAGCTGGGTTCATTACGCCCTGGTCCAGGCCGAAGAGTTCGGCATAACCCAGGCCAATGTCGAAGAAATGAAGAAGTCGACGAACCCCGACGTTCAACGCTTCCTGGGAGTCGAGGCCGACAGCAAGATCGGCACGGACCTCGGCCTCACCAACGAATGGGCGGTCAATATCGTCAAGGCAGTCGGAAACTACGGCGAAGTGTTCGACCGCAACATCGGCGCAGGCAGCCCGCTGAAGATCGAGCGCGGCCTCAACGCCCTCTGGAACAAGGGCGGTCTCCAGTACGCACCGCCGGTCCGCTGATCGGACGCGGATGGAGGGGGGACGGCGCGGCCGTTCCCCCGATCAACGATAAAAACCCGATAACGGGAACATCCGAAAGGATGGATTAGGGGAAAGAGGCATTGCATGGCCATCGGCGTCACCAACGCGCCTGAACGAAGCACGTCATCGGGATCGATCATCAACGATCCTCAGGTGCGCGGGATATTCTATCAGGCAATCACCATCATCATCCTCGCAGCGCTCATCTACTGGATCGTCGACAACACCGTCGAAAACCTGAGACGCGCGAACATCGCATCCGGCTACGACTTCGTTAGAAGCCGCGCCGGCTTCGATGTCGGACAGTCGCTGATTTCATTTACCAGCGATTCCACCTATGGCCGCGCCTTGCTGGTCGGCTTCGTCAACACTTTGCTCGTCGCAATTACCGGAATCATCACGGCGACGATCATCGGTTTTATCGTCGGCATCGGACGCCTTTCGCACAATTGGATCATCGCCAAGCTCTCGCTGGCCTATGTCGAGGTGTTCCGCAACATCCCGCCGCTGCTCGTCATATTCTTCTGGTACAGCGGGGTGCTGTCGATATTGCCGCAGGCACGAGATGCGCTTGCCCTGCCCTTCGATATCTTTCTGAGCAATCGCGGTGTCGCCTTTCCGAGGCCGATTGCCGAAGAGGGTGCAGGATACACGCTCCTCGCGTTTGTTATCGCCGTCGCCGCAAGTGTGTTCTTTGCCCGTTACGCGCGCCAACGGCAGTTGGCGACCGGCGAGCGCCTTCCCGTCCTGTGGACCGTGCTCGGACTGATCATCGGCCTGCCGCTGGTCACATTTCTCGTGACCGGTGCGCCGATCACCTTCGACATTCCCGTGGCGGGCAAGTTCAACCTCACGGGCGGTTCGGTCGTCGGACCGGAGTTCATGTCGCTGTTCCTCGCGCTTTCCTTCTACACGGCAGCCTTCATCGCTGAAATCGTCCGGGCCGGTATCCGCGGCGTTTCCAAGGGCCAGACGGAGGCGGCACATGCGCTCGGCATACGCCCGGCGCTGACGACGCGCCTCGTGGTCGTGCCGCAGGCGATGCGCATCATCATTCCGCCGCTGACCAGTCAATATCTCAACCTCACCAAGAACTCTTCGCTGGCGGTTGCCATCGGTTATGCCGACCTCGTCGCCGTCGGCGGCACCATCCTCAACCAGACCGGACAGTCAATCGAGATCGTAAGCATCTGGCTCATCGTCTATCTCAGCCTGAGCCTCGCGACGTCGCTGTTCATGAACTGGTACAACGCCCGAATGGCGCTGGTGGAGAGGTGAGATCATGAGCACGAATCAGGCCTCTTTCGTTCGCGCTTCGATGATCGAAGCTTCGCCTGCCCCGTCGCTGGAAAGCGGTGTCGTCTCCTGGCTGCGGAAAAATCTGTTCGCCACGCCCAAGGACACGGCCCTGACGATTATCAGCCTGCTTATCCTGGCATGGCTGGTGCCGCCCGCAATCCAGTGGCTCTTCATCGATGCCGCCTGGAGCGGCGGCGGCCGCGGCGTCTGTGCCACGCTCTCGCAAGGCGGCTCGCAGCCGGAAGGCTGGAGCGGCGCCTGCTGGGCTTTCGTCAATGCGAAATTCGCCCAGTTCCTTTTTGGCCGCTACCCGCTCGATGAGCGCTGGCGTCCGGCACTCGTCGGCATCCTTTTCGTGTTGCTGCTGGTGCCGATGCTGATACCGAGAATCCCATACAAGGGATTGAACGCACTTCTGCTGCTGGTCGCCCTGCCTATCCTTGCGGCGATCCTCCTGCCCGGCGGCTGGTTCGGCCTCACCTATGTCGAAACGCCGCTCTGGGGCGGCCTGATGGTCACCCTGGTCCTCTCCTTCGTCGGAATCGCAGTTTCGCTGCCGCTCGGCATCCTGCTGGCGCTTGGACGCCGGTCGAACATGCCGGTGATCAAGATGCTGTGCACCGTCTTCATCGAAGTCATCCGCGGCGTTCCATTGATCACGGTCCTGTTCATGGCCAGCGTCATGCTGCCGCTGTTCCTGCCGCAGGGCGTCACCTTCGACAAGTTCCTGCGCGCCCTGATCGGTGTGTCGCTCTTTGCCTCCGCCTACATGGCTGAAGTCGTTCGCGGCGGTCTGCAGGCAATTCCGAAGGGTCAGTATGAGGGCGCCGATTCGCTGGGGCTCAGCTTTTGGCAGAAAATGGGCTTCATCGTTTTGCCGCAGGCCCTGAAGCTGGTCATTCCCGGTATCGTCAACACATTCATAGGCCTGTTCAAGGACACATCGCTCGTGTCGATCATCGGCATGTTCGACCTGCTCGGCATCGTTCGCCTGAACTTCAGCGATACGAACTGGGCCAGCGCCGTCACGCCGCTGACCGGCCTTATCTTCGCGGGCTTCGTCTTTTGGCTTTTCTGCTTCGGCATGTCGCGCTATTCAGGCTTCATGGAACGCCTGCTCGACAGAAGCCAGCGGTAAAAAAAGGGGAAAAGAAAATGGCAAATACCGCCACTGCACCGAAATTGGCCGTCTCGACGACGGATGTCGCGATCGAAATCACCAACATGAACAAATGGTACGGTGATTTCCATGTGCTGCGCGACATCAATCTCAAGGTCATGCGCGGCGAGCGCATCGTCGTCGCCGGCCCGTCGGGCTCCGGCAAGTCGACGATGATTCGCTGCATCAATCGGCTCGAAGAACACCAGAAGGGCAAGATCGTCGTCGACGGCATCGAACTCACCAACGACCTGAAGAAGATCGACGAAGTGCGCCGGGAAGTCGGCATGGTCTTCCAGCACTTCAACCTCTTCCCGCATCTCACGATCCTGGAAAACTGCACGCTGGCGCCGATCTGGGTCCGCAAGATGCCGAAGAAGGAAGCCGAGCAGGTGGCGATGCACTTCCTGGAGCGCGTGAAGATTCCGGAGCAGGCGCTCAAATATCCAGGCCAGCTTTCGGGCGGTCAGCAACAGCGCGTCGCCATCGCCCGCTCGCTTTGCATGCGGCCGAAAATCCTTCTCTTCGACGAGCCTACCTCTGCACTCGACCCGGAAATGGTCAAGGAAGTGCTCGACACCATGGTGGGACTCGCCGAAGAGGGCATGACCATGATCTGCGTCACCCACGAAATGGGCTTCGCCCGACAGGTCGCCAACCGCGTGATCTTCATGGACCAGGGCCAGATCGTCGAACAGAACTCGCCGGCCGAGTTCTTCGACAATCCGCAGCACGAGCGGACCAAGCTGTTCCTCAGCCAGATCCTGCACTGATCGTCAACCGCTCGAAATGACTGCGGCCCGCTTTCACGGCGGGCCGTTACCTGGAAGTGCTCTGGTGGAGGTCGCGTTTTAAACCTGCAGCCACGGAGGCGAGTTCGTCCACTCCTCGGGTTTCCCCACGCCCGATCCCTTTCCCCGCGCGCGGGAAAGGCGATCCCCCACAAATGCTGGTGATTATTGGCAGCCGGAGCGCCCGCCACGAGTCCCTTCGCCCCGCTTGCGGGGAGAAGGTGCCGGCAGGCGGATGAGGGGCGAAATGTCTTTAGAGCACTTCAAGGAAGAGTGTGTGACGGTTTACCGTCCGGAAGTGCGTTGAATCAGATCGCTAGAGCATTTCAATGTTTCTATGAAACGTTGAAATGCTCCAGGAGGACGCTATGCCCTCGGCGGCAGGGATCAGCCGACGAACGCACGTTCGATGACGAACTCTGCCGGCTTGTTGTTGGCGCCTTCCGTCAGGCCGGCGGCTTCGAGGATTTCCTTGGTGTCCTTCAGCATGGCAGTGGAGCCGCAGATCATGCCGCGGTCGATCGCGGGATCAAGCGGCGGCAGGCCAAGGTCGGCGAAAAACTTGCCGTTGGTCATCAGGTCGGTGATCCGGCCCTTGAAAGGATATTCCTCACGCGTCACCGTCGCGTAGTGCCGGAGCTTGTCGCCGACGATCTCGTTCAGGAATTCGTGGCTGCGGATTTCCTCGACAAGGTCGAAGCCATATTTCAGCTCCGCCACGTCGCGGCACGTGTGGGTGAGGATGACCTCCTCGAACTTCTCGAAGGTTTCCGGGTCGCGGATGAGGCTCGCAAAAGGCGCGATACCCGTGCCCGTCGAAAACATATAGAGCCTGCGGCCAGGCACGAGCGCATCCAGCACCAGCGTGCCCGTGGGCTTCTTGCGCATCAGCACCTGGTCCCCGGGCTTGATCCCCTGCAGGTGCGACGTCAGCGGTCCGTCAGGCACCTTGATCGAGAAGAATTCCAGTTCCTCGTCCCAGGCCGGGCTCGCGATCGAATAGGCACGATAAACGGGCTTGTCGCCAACCATCAGGCCGATCATCGCAAATTCGCCCGAGCGGAAGCGGAACTCCTGCGGGCGCGTCATGCGGAAGCGGAAGAGCCGGTCGGTGTAGTGTTCGACGCTCGTCACCGTTTCAGCGAAGACGCCTGCCGGAGCCTGTACCGCGAAATCTTCTTTTTTTGCCGGAGCATTCATCGTGACCACAGTCCTATAAATGGTGACGCTGTTTATCAACTACAAGCGGATATTCCAACCCATGCCGAATTGAAAGGAAATCCCTTCCAAATATAGTCGCTTTCGAGGATTTCGGCTTGCTTCACACTGTCGCGGCCGCGCCGCTCACGAGACGCGGCGCCAGCTGTAGGAATTGGCGTTGACGGACGGCTTTGCCGTCGGCTGGTAGTGGTTGGAAATCCCCGGCAGGCGGCCTTCCGAAAGCCGCTTGATCGCCGTGGCGTTGGTTACGGCGAAGCTGTCGACGCCGCAACGCAGCATAAGCGGGATCGGGTCGATCAGCACGTCGCCGACGGCGCGAATTTCGCCCTGGTAGCCGAGCCGCGAACGCAGCAGCGAAGCATGGCTGAAGGACCGGCCGTCGCTGAAAGCCGGAAATGCCACCGCCACCAGCGCTATCCTTTCGAGATAGGGCTGAAGACGCATCACGTCGTCTGCGGGGTTGATCAGAACGCCAAGCTCCGAGGCATCGCTCTCCGCAACCGCAGCCAGGAAGGCGTCGATGTTCAGGATCGCCTTTTCGTTCGACCCGGCTTTGGTCTCGTCGGTTTCGATCACCCAGGGATCATCGTTCACGAAGCCCGTTTCTTTCCAGATTTTCGTCATCTTATGCTGTCCTTTGATCACGCCGCCGCCTGGGCACCGCCGCCATAGAGCGCGTCCTTGAAAGGCTGCGGCCCCACCCGGCGATAGGCTTCGAGGAAGGTCTCGGACTTGTCTCGGCGCAAGCCGAGATAGGTGTCGACGATCGTCTCCACCGCGTCGGTCACTCTTTCCGGCTCGAAGCCGCGGCCGATGATCTCGCCGATCGATGTATGTTCGTCACCGGAGCCGCCGAGCGTGATCTGATAGAGCTCCGCGCCCTTCTTCTCGACGCCCAGAAGACCGATATGGCCGACGTGATGATGCCCGCAGGCATTGATGCAGCCGGAGATCTTGATCTTGAGCTCGCCGATTTCGGCCTGCCGCTCGGGCGAGCCGAAACGGTTCGAAATCTCCTGCGCGACCGGAATCGAGCGTGCATTGGCAAGCGCACAGTAGTCGAGCCCCGGACAGGCAATGATGTCGGTGATCAGCCCCGCATTGGCGGTGGCGAGGCCGGCGGCGACCAGGGCGCGATAGACCGGCTCGAGGTCCGCCAGCGCCACATGCGGCAGGATCAGGTTCTGCTCATGGCTGACGCGTATCTCGTCGAAGGCATATTCCTCGGCGATATCGGCGACCGCATCCATCTGTTCGTGGCTCGCGTCGCCCGGAATGCCCCCGATCGGCTTCAGCGAGATCGTTACCATGCCGTAATCGGGATGCTTGTGCGGCTGAACGTTCTGGTGCACCCAGCGGGCAAATTCCGCATCGGCCTTCTTCCAGCGGGCGAGACTGCCCCAGCCCTCGGGCCGATTCGGCAGCATCGCCGGCGCAAAATAAGCAGCAATTGCCTGAATATCCGCATCCGGCAGCTTCAGTTCCGTGTCCTTCAGATTGGCGAATTCGACCTCCACCTGACGGGCCAGTTCCTCGGCACCGGTTTCATGAACCAGGATCTTGATGCGCGCCTTGTACTTGTTGTCGCGGCGACCATGAAGGTTGTAAACGCGCATGATCGCGGTCGTGTAGGAAAGCAGATCCTCTTCCGGCAGGAAGTCGCGGATTTTCTTGGCGATCAGCGGCGTGCGGCCCTGCCCGCCGCCCACATAGACGGCAAAGCCAAGCTTGCCATTCTCGTCCTTCTTCAGGTGCAGGCCGATGTCATGCACCTGAATGGCGGCGCGATCGCGCTCGGCGCCGGTCACCGCGATCTTGAACTTGCGCGGCAGGAACGAGAACTCCGGATGGACGCTCGACCATTGCCTGAGGATTTCGGCATAGGGGCGCGGATCGGCGACTTCGTCCGCCGCGGCACCGGCGAAATGGTCCGCCGTCACATTGCGAATGCAGTTGCCGGAGGTCTGCAGCGCGTGCATCTCCACGCTCGCCAGCTCCTGGAGGATATCAGGCGTGTCGGAAAGGCGCGGCCAGTTGTACTGGATGTTCTGGCGGGTGGTAAAATGTCCGTAGCCGCGGTCATATTTCCGGGCGATATGGGCGAGCATCCGCATCTGCCGGCTCGAGAGCGTACCATAGGGGATGGCGACGCGGAGCATATAGGCATGGAGCTGCAGATAGACGCCGTTCATCAGGCGCAGCGGCTTGAACGCATCCTCCGCGAGTTCACCGGACAGCCGCCGCTGGACCTGGTCGCGGAACTGCTCGACGCGTGCGGAAACGAAGGCGTGGTCGAATTCGTCGTAACGATACATGGCTTCTCAGGTCCTCAGGCAGCAACATTCTTTGGGCCCGCAAGCCCGCTATATCCGGGAGCGTAGGGGATCGACGGCCCTTCGGCGCGGATCCGCTCACGCATGCGCAACGGCCGCAGCGTACCGTCGACTTCCTCGACGTCGACAACGTTGACGTCTACCACTTTATTCTCGTCAAACGAGCGCTTTCCGGTCGCCTCCAGGGCCGCGACGGCCTCCGCATGGCGAGCGACGAAGGCATCCTGCAACGACTCCACCCAATTGCCGGAAGCGTCGAGCCAGACGGAAATGCCATCCGCCAGACGGTTTGCCGTCAGAACCTTTTCCACCATCGCGTCGTCCTCAATTCCAAATCTGTTCGGTGCGTTTCGCTGAAACTTTGCCGGCACCGCTATACTTGATGCGGCCGGCGGTAAGCGGCTCGGAGCGTGCGAAATTCGCGCCCGCGACCGCTTCGCCGATGATCACCATGACCGGCCCGTCCAGTTCCGTGCGGGCCTCGAGGTCCGGCAGATCGCGGAGCGTACCGTGCAGGAGACGGCGCTCGGCACGGCTCGCATTCTCGATGACAGCGACGGTCGTGTCCTGCGGCAGACCGGCCTGCATGAGCCGCGAGGCGACGGAAGCCGCAACGGTACGGCCCATATAGACCGCAATCGTCGCGCCGGAAACGGCCAGTCGCGCCCAATCGGGAAGAACGCTGCCTGTCAAATCGTGGCCCGTCGTGAAGACCAGCGACGACGCCACGCCGCGCAGCGTCAGCGGCAGCTCGAAATCGGCGGCCGCGGCAAAGGCCGATGTGATCCCCGGCACCACCTCGTAGCTGATGCCGGCCTCACGCAGCGCCGCCATTTCCTCGCCTGCCCGGCCGTAGACCAGAGGGTCGCCGGATTTCAGCCGGACGACGCGCTTGCCTTCGCCGGCAAGCTTCACCAGCAACTGATTGATCTCGTCCTGCGACTTGCTATGGCAGCCCTTGCGCTTGCCGACCGAAAGCCGCTCGGCGTCGCGGCGGCCCATGTCGACGATCGCTTGCGGCACCAGCGCATCATAGACGATGGCGTCCGCTTCCATCATCACGCGCTGCGCCCGGAGCGTCAGCAGGTCTTCGGCGCCCGGGCCGGCGCCGACCAGCCACACATGGCCGGCCACGCCGCCCGCGGCATCCAGAAGCTTCGAGGCCTCCCGGCGTGCGGATGCAAGATCGCCGACCGCGACGTGATCCGTCACGGGGCCTGAGAAGAAGCGCCGCCAGAAAACACGCCGCGCGACGCCGCGCGGCACGAGGTGGTCGACGGCGTCGCGATAGTTGGCTGCCAGAGAGGCAACGATACCCAGCGACGGCGACAGCAATTGATCGATCTGCGCGCGGATCATCTGAGCCAGAACCGGCCCTGCCCCTTCTGTGCCGATCGCAACTGCGACGGGCGCCCGGTTGACGAGTGCCGGCGTCAGGAAATCGCAATAGTCCGGCTGATCCACGGCATTTGCGGGGATTTTCCGCTCGCGCGCCGCAGTCACGACAACGCGGTCAAGCGCCGCATCTCCGGTCGCGGCAAAGACGAGGACGGCGCCTTCCACCTGATGAGCCCCAAAGGGTTCGCGCACGGTCTCGATATTGTTGGCATCCAGAAAAGCTTCGAATGCCGGTTCCGGCCGATCCGCATAGGCGACGATGCGCGCCTCGGTGTTCAGCAGCAACCGCACCTTGGCGAAGGCCTCATCCCCATTGCCGAACACCGCCACGCTTTTCTGCGCGACGCGAAAGAATGCCGGAAAGACGGACAATTTCTGCGACATGACGAGGGGACGGCTCCTTTTGCAGGCTGCGGCGAATATCCCCTATAGGCCGCAACAATTGAAGGAACAGAAATTTCAATGCTTTTCCGGTCACGTATTGTTTTGCTCGACAGCCGATCTTTTTGAGCAAATATCTCCGGAGCCCTGAACCACCGGTGGTTCGGCCATTGCGCCGATCGGCCGACCTCCGTTAAATGCCGGCTCAAGCAGGAGACCGAGACATGAAGCAAACCCAACTGGCAGAGCGCCTGTTGACCGTCATCGAAGAGGACATACTGCCGCTCACCGAGAAGGGCGTAGCCGACGGCAACAAGGTGTTCGGCGCCGCTATCCTGCGCAAGTCCGATCTGTCGCTGGTACTGGCCGAAACCAATAACGAGACCGAGAATCCGCTGTGGCATGGCGAGGTGCACACGCTCAAGCGCTTCTACGAGATGGCCGAGACGCCGGACACGCGCGAGCTCATCTTCCTGTCGACGCATGAGCCCTGCTCCATGTGTCTCTCGGCGATCACCTGGGCAGGTTTCGATAACTTCTACTACTTCTTCAGCCACGAGGATTCGCGCGACAGCTTCGCTATCCCGCATGACCTGAAAATCCTGAAGGAGGTCTTCCGCCTCGAACCGGGCGGCTACGCCCGGCAGAATGCATTCTGGAAATCGGCGTCCATCGCGACACTGATGCAGGAGACCGATCCCGAAACGCGGCAGCGGCTCACCGGCCAGGACGCCCGCATCCGGGCACGCTACGATCGTCTGTCCGATACCTATCAGGCGAGCAAAGACACCAACGCCATACCGCTGAACTGAGCCATGGAAGCCTCCCGCGACATTCAACGCCTGCTCGACATCATGGCCGCGCTCCGCGACCCGGAGACAGGCTGCCCTTGGGACGTCGTGCAGACGTTCGATACGATCCGACCTTACACGATCGAAGAGGCCTACGAGGTCGCAGACGCGATCGAGCGTCATGATATGGACGACCTGTGCGACGAACTCGGGGACCTTTTGCTGCAGGTGGTGTTTCACGCACGCATGGCCGAGGAAGCCGGCGCGTTTTCCTTCGGCGACGTCGTCGAAGCCATCACGCGGAAGATGATCCGCCGCCATCCGCATGTCTTCGCCCGCTCCGACGCCGACACCGCCGAGGCGGTGAAGCTGCAATGGGACGAGATCAAGCAGGCCGAGAAAGCCGACCGGCGGCAACGGCGCCTGCAGCGCGGCGCGTCGCAGGAGGAGCATGCCGGCCATCTCGGCTCGATCCAGCGCAGCTTTCCGGCGTTGGTCGAGGCGCTGAAGCTGCAGGAACGGGCGGCAAAGGTCGGCTTCGACTGGTCCGAGCCGGAGCCGATCCTCGACAAGGTCGAGGAGGAAATCGGCGAGCTGCGGCAGGCACTGAAGGACGGTGACCGGGGGAAGGTCGCGGACGAGCTCGGCGACCTGATCTTCGCGCTCGTCAATATCGGCCGCCATGTCGGCACCGATCCGGAAATGGCGCTGCGCGGCACCAATACCAAGTTCCGGCGCCGCTTCGGCCACATCGAAAAGGAACTGGAAGCCGGAGGCGAAACGCTCGATGCGGCATCGCTGGAGCGCATGGAAGAACTCTGGCAGGCGGCGAAGGCTATCGAAAGGCAGCTGACCTAGGCTTGTGCCCGCTGCGTCTATGCTGTTCCTTGTATCTGCCTGTCACAGGAATCCAGCTGGAAAGACTCTTCCGCGCCGCAGACGCGGCGCTGCTGGATCCCTGTGACGAGCACAGGCATGAGGTGGAGAGGGTGCGGTCCCTCGGCGCGCTTCATAAACCGTGAAGATAGTGAGAGATATCTTCCCATTCCGGGTTCAATTCTTCTATCAACTTAAGCTTCCACTTCCTCGGCCATTTCTTCATCGTCTTCTCCCGCATGATGGCGGAAGTCAGCAGGTCGAACTCCTCGAACCACACCAAGGTCTTCACGCCGTATCTGGACGTGAACCCAGGCGTCAGATCGTTCTGGTGCTCCAGGAGGCGGCGCGGCAGGTCCCGGGTCACGCCCGTGTACAGCGTCCCGTTTCGCTTCGATGCGAGAATGTAGACGTAACCTTTCATTGCGTGAAAGGTTGACCATTCTCTCGCATATTCGCAAGCAGAAGTTGTAACGCCCAAACCTCCCCGGCCCTCATTCCTGTGCTTGTCACAGGAATCCAGCCAGGCCAAGTCATTGGACTGGAAAGACTCTTTCGCGCCGCAGACGCGGCGCTTCCCTCATCCCTGTGACGAGCACAGGGATGAGGGAAGGCCCTCGAAACACTTCTCACAGGCCACGCAGGAAGTCAGGAGATGGCGCAACACGCCAGGATGCTACCAATCCTCTTGGACGGCCTTCGGGCCATTGCCCAGCCGCCTCTCGAGCTCGGTGGCCTCTCCCTCCGTCAGACGGAGATCCAGGCTCACGCGCCCATCTTCGAGATCTTCGCGGCCGTCGACGATCGCGTGCTGGTAAACCCAAGGCAGCAACTGTAGCTGATCGAGACCCAGAACGACGGTGCACTCGGTCATGACGCCCGAAAGACGCCGGCCTATTTCAGCGAGAAGATCGTCCACACCGTCGCCGGTCATGGCCGAGACGGCGACCGTGTTGTCGGCGCTCGCGGCCTTCTTCACCAGCGCTTCGCGCACTTCCGGCTCGACCTTGTCGATCTTGTTCCAAACCTCGACAATGCGCTCGGCCCCCTCCTTCTCGTCAATGCCGAGATCGGCCAGGATGCGCAGCACGTCGCTTGCCTGCGCCTGATTATCCGGATCGGACAGATCGCGCACATGCAGGACCAGGTCGGCCTCGAGTACCTCTTCCAGCGTCGCCCGGAAGGCGGCGACCAGATGCGTCGGCAGATCGGAAATGAAGCCGACGGTGTCGGAGAGGATGACCATACGCCCATGCGGCAGTTTCAGCCGCCTCAGCGTCGGATCCAGCGTGGCGAAGAGCATGTCCTCGGCGAGCACACCGGCCCCGGTCATCCGGTTGAAAAGCGTCGATTTGCCCGCGTTTGTATAGCCTACCAGCGCGACGATCGGATGCGGCACCTTCTTGCGCTTCGACCGATGAAGCTGGCGCGTGCGCCGCACCTGCTCCAACTCGCGCTCCAGTTTGACGATCCTGTCCTGCAGCAGCCGGCGGTCGGCCTCGATCTGCGTTTCGCCGGGCCCGCCCATGAAACCCGCGCCGCCACGCTGCCGTTCGAGGTGCGTCCAGCTGCGGACCAGGCGGCCCTTCTGATAATTGAGATGTGCGAGATCGACCTGCAGCGTGCCCTCCCTGGTGGAGGCGCGCCGGCCGAAGATCTCCAGAATGAGGCCGGTGCGGTCGATGACCTTGGCGTTCCATTCCTTCTCGAGATTGCGCTGCTGGACGGGCGTCAGCGGGTGATCGACGATCACGAGCCCCGCATCCTTCTCGCTTAGAACGTGGCCGATCTCCTCGATCTTGCCGGTGCCGAGCAGCGTGCCCGGTTTCGGCTGGGCGACGGGAACGATCATGCCGTGAACGACGTCGAGGTCGATGGCGAGCGCCAGGCCCGTCGCCTCCTCCAGCCGGCTTTCGTCCGAACGCGTGGCGGGCTGCGCAACGATGTCGGCAGACGCCTTCCCGGTTTTTTTCAGGATCGGAACGATGACGACGGCACGCGAATCATCACGGAGCGTCTCGAGCTCCGGAATGATCGACGACGATTTTGAATCACGCTTGGTAATGTTCCTCACACCCCGTCAGGAGGCAGCTTCCTCATTCTCGAACATCTGCAACGGCTGGCCCGGCATGATCGTCGAGATGGCGTGCTTGTAGACGAGCTGAGAATGACCGTCGCGGCGCAACAGCACACAGAAATTGTCAAACGATGTTACGACACCCGTCAGCTTGACGCCGTTGATGAGGAAAATGGTCAAAGAAATCTTTTGCTTGCGGACCGTGTTGAGAAAGAGATCCTGCAAGTTTTGAGAACGTTCCGCCATCGCGCCGCTTCTTTCTTATTTGCCGGCGTTCTTGCGCCGGTGCATTTTGTTAATTTTTAAGGTGTCACGTACGATCCCGGCACCTCCGCAGGGTTTGGTATCAAATCACCGTCTTTTCCGCAATGTCGAAAAAGGCCTCGCAAATATTCTGTGCTATGCTTCCCGGATGACCGTTGCCGATCGTCTTTCCGTCCACGGAAACGACGGGAAAGCAGATGCTGGTAGCAGCGGTGATGAAGACCTCCCGCGCCGCGAGCATTTCTTCCACGGAGAAGGCCTTTTCCTCGATCTTGAGGCCCAGCGGCTTGGCTACGTCCATCAGGGTGGTGCGGGTCACGCCGCGCAGAATGCCGTTCTCCGCCGGTCGGGTGCGCAACGTCCCTTCACGGTCCACGATCCATACATTCGTCGCCGCCCCCTCTTTGACCGTGCCGTCCACGTCGACGAAGATCGCCTCCTGCGCGCCGGCTTCCTTCGCCCGCTGACGGGCAAGCACATTCGGGAGAAGGCCGACGCTCTTGATGTCGACGCGGTCCCACCGGTTCTCCGGCACCGTTATCGCAGATATGCCCTCGGCATTCTTCCGGGCGATCGCCCCAGGGTCCGTGCGCTTGGCGGTGACGACGATCGACGGCGGCGTGTCCGCATCAGGGAAAACATGATCCCGACGTCCGACGCCGCGGGTCACCTGCAGATAGAAGAGCCCGTTTCGGACCCGGTTTCGGCGCAGCACCTCCCGGATGACATGGATCAGCGCCGCACGGCTCATCGGCCAGCCTATCCTGAGTTCGCCCAGGGATCGCCCAAGGCGATCGAGGTGCCGGGTCAGGTCGATGATGAAGCCGTGGCGCACCTCGCAGACCTCGTAGACGCCGTCGGCAAACTGGTAACCGCGATCCTCGACGTGAATGGCGGCTTCGGCGTGCTGGACGTAAGTGCCGTTGACATAGGCGATTCTCGGCATGGCTGAGGCCCTCAGAAATATTGAATGCTGACGCGGAAGAGCTGTTCGACGTCACGGACGGTCTCGGCGGCCGCGAGGAGGACCACGCGGTCCTTCGCCTTGATCCGCGTGTTGCCGTCCGGGCGCACATAGGCCTTGTCGCGATAGAGCGCGCCAATGCGGATACCCTCCGGCAATTCGAGCTCGCGCAGCGCCTTGCCGACCAGCGGAGAGGTTTCGAGCGCCTCGGCCTCGATCACCTCGGCCATGCCGTTCTGCACTGCATACACCGACCGGATGCGGCCTTTTCGCACGTGCTGCAGCACACGCGAGATGGTGACGGCGCGCGGATTGATATAGGCGTCGACACCGGCGGCGCCGGCGAAGTCCTGATAGGCGGGTTCGTTGATCAGCACGAGGGTCGACTTCGCTCCCAGCCTCCTGGCAAGCATGCTCCCGAGGATGTTGATCTGATCGTTATTCGTCAGCGCGACGACGAGATCCGCCTCCTGGACATCCGCTTGCGCCAGGATCCGCTGGTCCATGGCCGAGCCGTGGAGGACCACCGTGCTGTTGAGCTTGTCGGCGACGAGCACGGCGCGGTCACGGTCGTTTTCGACGAGTTTCACCCGCATTCGCGGCTGCTGTTCCTCGATCGTTCGGGCGACGAAATAGCCGATATTGCCGGCACCGAGGATGATGATCCGCCGCGCCTCCTGTTCTTCATGGCCGAAGAGCGCCAGCGTGCGGCGGGCATGGTCGCGGTCGCAGACCACATAGGCAAGATCGCCGGTCTTCAACTGGTCGGAGGAATGCGGAACTATCAGCTTGCCATCCCGGAAGATACCGGTGACGGTCGCGTGCAGATCGGGAAAGAGCTCGCTCAATTGCTGCAGCGGCGTGTCGACGACGGGGCAGTCTTCCATACATTCGATCGCAACCATCGCGATCCGATCATCCGCGAAGCGCACCACGTCGGTGGCACCGGGAAAGGAAATGCGGCGAAGCACGAGCCTCCCTACCTCGATTTCCGGAGAGATCGTCACGTCGATCGGGACGTTCTCGCGCGAAAAGAGGTCGGAATATTCGGGCGCCAGATAGCTCTGCGCGCGGATGCGGGCGACCTTGGTCGGTACGTTGAAAATCGCATGCGCTACTTCGCAGGCGACGATGTTGACCTCATCGTACAGCGTTACCGCGATGAGCATGTCGGCCTGATCAGCGCCCGCCTTCGCCAGTACATCCGGATGCGCCCCGTGGCCGACGTAACCGCGCACGTCCAGCGTCTCGGTTATGTAGGCAATCAGCGCGGCCGACGTATCGATCACCGAAACGTCGTTATTCTCGCGCGACAGCCGCTCGGCGATGCCGTAGCCGACCTGCCCTGCCCCGCATATGATCACCTTCATTGCTATTCCTTACGTCTGGGATGGATCTGCAGATGGCTCTAGAGCACTTCCAGCAAAAGTGTGTAACGGTTTTCCGGCCGGAAGTCGTTGGATCAAAGGGTTGGAGCGTTTCAGTGTCTCCATGAAACATTGAAATGCTCGAGATGGGGCGAAATACGCCCCTTCCGTTTTCAATTACACGCCCAACGACTTCAGCTTGCGATGAAGGGCGGAGCGCTCCATTCCCACGAATTCCGCAGTGCGCGAGATATTTCCGCCGAAGCGGTTGATCTGGGCGATCAGATAATCGCGTTCGAACATCTCGCGAGCCTCCCGCAGCGGCAAGGTCATGATGTGCTGATCGCTTTGCGCCGAAATCTTCGGCAGGGTGTCCCCCACCTCGTTCGGCAGCATGTCGGCGGTGATCGGCGTATCGGGACCGTCGCTGCGCGCAAGGATCATCAGGCGCTCGATGTTGTTGCGCAACTGGCGGATATTGCCGGGCCAATCATGCGCCTGCAGCACGGCCAGCGCATCCTCGCCTATCTTGCGGGGGCGGATGCCGGCCTGTTCGCTTACCTGTCGCATGAACATGTCGACCAGGAAAGGGATGTCCTCGCGCCGCTCCGCAAGAGCGGGAACGCGCACCGGAATGACGGCAAGCCGGTGATACAGGTCCTCGCGGAAAAGGCCTTCGGTGATCATGTTCTCGAGATTGTAGGCGGTCGAGGAGATGATGCGGACATCGACCTTGACGCGCTTGGAGCCGCCGACCCGCTCGAACTGCTGATCGACGAGGACGCGCAGGATCTTGTTCTGCGTTTCGCGCGGCATTTCGCCGACCTCGTCCAGGTAGAGGATGCCCCCATGGGCCTCCTCGAGCGCACCGGTTCGACGCGGCTGCCCCGCAGTTCCTTCGGTACCGAAAAGCGCGATCTCCATTCTGTCGGGCGTGATCGCAGCCGCATTGAGAGCGACGAAAGGACCGTTGGCACGCGCGGACTTACGATGGATCATCCGCGCGACCAGTTCCTTGCCGGAGCCGGACGGTCCCTGGATCATGATGCGGCTGTTGGTCGGTGCCACTTTCTCGATCATCTGGCGCAGCTGCGACACGGCAACCGAGGTTCCGATCAGCTCCACCGGATCGCCCGACTTCCTTTTCAGCTCGGAGACTTCGCGCTTGAGCTTGGAATTCTCGAGCGCCCGCTCGGCGATCAGGATCAGCCGGTCGGCCTTGAACGGCTTCTCGATGAAATCATAGGCTCCGCGCTTGATCGCGGAGACGGCGGTTTCGATGTTGCCGTGACCCGAGATCATCACCACCGGCAAGTCGGGGTGGCGGTTCTTGATCTCGTCGAGCAGTGCCAAACCGTCGAGCTTGCTTCCCTGCATCCAGATGTCCAGGAAGATCAGGCGTGGCACACGGTCGTTGATCGCCGCGAGCGCGCTCTCGCTGTCGAAAGCGGTCCGCGTTTCATGGCCCTCGTCCGACAGGATTCCCGAGACGATCTCGCGAATATCCTCCTCGTCATCCACAACCAGAATATCAGCCGCCATTGGTATTACCCTTATCCTTTAAATTATCTTCGCCCCCGGTCTCGCCGGCAGGCGGCAGAACCACCCGGATCATCGCCCCGGCGCCGCCGTCGAAGTCCGGCGGTGCGTCGTGCAGTTCCAGTTGCCCGCCGTGGTCCTCGATGATCTTCTTGACGATAGCGAGGCCGAGACCGGTGCCCTTATCCCGCATCGTCATGTACGGCTCCAGAATTCGGTGCCGGTTCTCGGTCGGAAGCCCCTTGCCGTTGTCGATGACGTCGACCACGAACCGGCCGGTGGTATCATCGCGACGGGATCGGATGAGGACCTTCGGCGCGCCTCGCGACGTTCCCGCGGGCACGGCTTCGATCGCCTCCACCGCGTTCTTCACGAGATTGCCGAACGCCTGACCCAGCATGCGGCCGTCGAACTGCCCCTCGAGCGGTTCGTCGCCGAAATCGCGGACGAAGTTGATGTGGGTGTTGCCCATCTCGCGCAGGAATACGGCGTCCTTCAGGATCGCCCGCAGGTCGGACTTCTCCTTCGTCGGCTTCGGCATGCGCGCAAAGGCGGAGAATTCGTCGACCATCCGGCCGATGTCCTCGACCTGGCGCACGATCGTTTCGGTGCATTGGTCGAAGACCGCACGATCCTCCTGGTCGATCTGCCTGCCGTAGCGGCGTTTCAGCCTCTCGGCCGAGAGCTGGATCGGCGTCAGCGGGTTCTTGATCTCGTGCGCAATGCGGCGAGCGACGTCCGCCCAGGCGGTGGAGCGCTGCGCGATTACCAGATCCGTGATGTCGTCGACGGTGATGACATAGGAGCCATGCGATTCGTCGCCCTCCTCCCGCGTCACCTGAACATTCATCGTGCGCTCGGTGCCGCCGCGCATGATGTTGATCTGCTTGCGGTAATCGTTGCGGTAGCGGCTCTCGGCCTCAACCAGAACCGCTTCGATTTCCGGGGCCACGTCGCTCAGATTCGCGCCGATGAGCTCCGGCGCCGCCTTTTTCAGCATCCCCTCCGAAGACGGATTGAAGATGGTGATCCGTCGATCCCTGCCGACGCCGATGACGGCTGCCGTCACGCCGGAGAGCACTGCCTCGATAAAGCGGCGGCGTTGGTCGACCTCGTCCTTCGCCACCAGGATCTGATCCTGCTGGGTCCGAATTTCGCTCACCATCTTATTGAACGTGCGCGACAGGTTGCCGACGTCGCCGTCGACTGCACGCACGGGAACGACGACGTCGAGATTGCCTGAAGCGACGCTGTCGGCCGCGCCGATCAGTTGCCGGATCGGCCGGACGATGCGGTCGGCGACCGCAATGGCCGTCCAGATCGCCGCCAGCAGCACGATCAGGGCAAAACCGATGTAAAGGACGCCGAAGGCGATCTGCAGGGAGGTACGCCCGGCCTCGAGCGTCTTGTATTCCGCAGTGTTCTCTTCCATCAGCCGCATCGATCGCATGACTTCCGGATCGACGTTTCTGACGGTGTAGAGATAGGTGCCCGGAATGTTTTCGAGCGGAATGACCGCCCCCACCAGGTTGGTCACGCCCGGGGGGATAAGTGTCGGCTGGCCGGCAATGGTGCTTTTCAGTGCGTCCTGCGGGATCGCCGGCAGCGGACGATCGGTCGAAATATTGGCCTGGAGTATGGCGCTGCCGTCGGCGCGCACGAGGAATGCGCCGAGCATGCCGCGCCCCCTCGCCTGCCGTGTCATCAGCTCGACGAAGCCGGTACGGTCGAGGCTATAGAGCTGGCGATTGCGCTCCAGGTCGTTGGCCATCGACACCGTCTGACCCTGAAGGTAGCTGGCATTCTCGAGGACATAGGCCTGCGCGACGTTCAGGGAGGAACGGACGATCGCCTGCGTACGCAGCGAGAACCAGCGGTCGAGGCCGACATCGAGGGTAATGCTGGCGAAGATCGCCACGAGGATCGCCGGCGTGATTGCGACGATCGAGAAGAGCGCGACGATGCGCACGTGCAGACGCGCTGCGGCCCTTCCCTTGCTGCGCGCCCTGAGCAGCCTGAAGATCTCGCGAGCGATGAGATAGATCAGGCCCACGACGAAGAGGCCGTTGATGCCGGCGCAGGCGATCACGATGTTTCTCTCGGGACGGATCGGGGTCAGGCCGAGAAGAACGAGCAGCGACAAGGTGGCGCAGATCAGGGCGCCGGTGGCGAGCATAAGCCCCGGCAAGGCGAACGAGGCTCGCCGATCCTGGGCAGCAGTGACTCCGTCCTCCGTGCCCAATGGCAAGGCCATTCCATCCACCATGAAAAGTGCTACCCCCAACCGGCGTACCGACGACACCGGCATACGCCTGCGTCCCGGACCGAGACATTGAACCTTACAGCGCCGCGTCTCCTTTCGGACACGCTAAGCCCCCGCCCGCACCGGTCTGATCAACGGGCTGCGACCGAGCGCCGGCGAATCGGCGCTTATGCGAGGTTCAAGCAACGCATTGTGGCGAAAATGCAACGGTGTTGCATCTCAGTCAAGCGCTACGCGAGCTGCGGTACACCGAGACCCCGAGTTCGCGGATCTTCTTGCGCAGCGTATTGCGGTTTAGACCCAGGAGGTCGGCCGCCTTGATCTGGTTGCCGCGGGTCGCCGTCAGAGCCGCGAGAATCAGAGGATATTCCATTTCCGCAAGGACGCGGTCGTAAAGGCCGGAGGGCGGTAAGGCATCGCCAAAGCTCGCGAAATACTGCCGCATGTTCTCCTCGACCGCCTGCGATATCGACAGCGAGCCCGAGCGCGCCGAAGCCTTCTCGATCGGGCTGTCCGGTATCTCCGAGCGCAGTTCGTTCTCGATGATTTCGCGCGTAATGACATCCTGTGGATAAAGTGCCGTCAGACGGCGAACGAGGTTCTCGAGTTCGCGCACATTGCCCGGCCAGGGATGCGCCTTCATCAGCTCCAGAGCCTCCTGATCGAAGCGCTTGACGTCGAGCCCTTCCTTTTCGGCCTGCTGGACGAAATGGCGGACAAGGTCCGGGATGTCTTCGGCTCGGTCTCTCAGGGGCGGCAGACGCAGCGGCACGACATTCAGGCGATAGTAGAGGTCCTCGCGGAAAAGGCCCTGATTGATCGATTGCTTCAGGTCCTTGTTGGTGGCGGCGACGATGCGGACATCCGAGCGGATCGGCGTGCGTCCGCCGACGGTCGTATATTCGCCCTGCTGCAGCACGCGCAGGAGACGCGTCTGCGCATCCATCGGCATGTCGCCGATTTCGTCCAGGAAGAGCGTCCCCCCCTCGGCCTGCTCGAAACGACCGGTGGAGCGCGTCTGGGCGCCGGTGAAAGCCCCCTTCTCATGACCGAACAGTTCCGACTCGATGAGGTCGCGCGGGATCGCCGCCATGTTGATGGCGACAAAGGGGCCGTTTCTCCGCTTGCCATAATCGTGCAGTGCACGGGCGACGAGTTCCTTGCCGGTGCCGGACTCGCCGGTGATCATCAGCGTGAGGTCGGTCTGCATCAGCCGGGCAAGCACACGGTAGATTTCCTGCATGGCGGCGGAACGGCCGACGAGCGGCATCCCGTCCTGCGAATCGTCCTCGAGCTTCGAGGGCCGCCGCTTGGGTTCGGCGAGCGCCCGGCCGATGATGCCGATCAGCTCCGTCAGATCGAAGGGCTTCGGCAGATAGTCGTAAGCGCCCTTCTCCGAAGCCTTGATGGCCGTCATGAAGGTATTTTGAGCGCTCATCACGAGAACCGGCAGATCCGGCCGGGCCTTCTTGATCCGCGGCAGGAGATCGAAGGCGTTTTCGTCCGGCATCACGACATCGGTCACGACCAGGTCGCCGTCGCCGGCCGCTATCCAGCGCCAGAGGGTTGCAGCATTGGAGGTGATGCGCACATCGTATCCGGCACGGCTGAGCGCCTGGTTCAGCACGGTGCGAATGGCAGCGTCGTCATCCGCGACGAGGATCGTTGCGCCCGTCATCCATCGGTTCCTTTTGTCATCGGAGTTTCGTCATCGGCCGCCAACCCCTTGGATGCCGGCATGAGAACGCGGAAGGTCGTGCGGCTATGCTGGCTGTCGCATTCGACGATGCCGCCGTGGCCGCCGATGATCTTGGCCACAAGCGCCAGGCCGAGACCGGACCCGTTCGTCTTGGTGGTGATGAACGGGTCGAAAAGATGCGGCAGCAGATCCGGGGGGACGCCTGGACCGTTGTCATGCACGCAGAATTCCAGCGGCAGCGAAATCTTTTCGCGCGTTCCGGCGACCGACAGGCGAATGCCCGGCCGATAGGCCGTCGTCAGCAGAATCTCGCCGTCCGCCCTGTCGCCGATCGCCTCGGCCGCATTCTTGATCAGATTCAGGAAGACCTGAACCAACTGGTCGCGGTTTGCGAAAACCGGGGGAAGCGACGGATCGTAATGTTCCGAGATCTTGATTCTCCGGGCAAAGCCGGCCTTGGCGATCGCCTTGACGTGGTCGAGCACCGCATGGATGTTGAGCGGCAGGCGGTCGACCGGGCGCTCGTCGGAGAAGACCTCCATCCGGTCTACGAGCGAGACGATGCGGTCCGTTTCGTCGCAGATCAGTCTCGTCAGCGCGCGATCCTCGTCATTGACGGAGGTTTCCAGGAGCTGCGCGGCGCCGCGAATGCCCGAAAGCGGATTCTTGATCTCGTGAGCGAGCATCGAAGCAAGGCCGGTGACGGACCGCGCTGCGGCACGGTGGGTGAGCTGGCGGTCGATCTTGTCCGCCATGGACCGCTCCTGGAAGACGATCACCACCGATCCGGGTTGCGACAGTACCGGGGCCACATAAAGGTCGACGAGCTTGTCGGCTCCAAGGCGGGGAGAGCTGAGGTCCACCCGGTACTCGTTGACCGCCGCCCGCCGCTCGCGAACCTGCTCGATCAGCGTCAGGAGCGGGCTGCCGAACGGAATGAAGGCGCTGATATCGTGCCGCGCAAGATGGTTGGCGCTGGCCCCGAAGAAGGATTCGGCCTCCCAGTTCGCAAAGGCGACGAAGCCATTCTCGTCCACCAGGATGACCGGATTCTGGATCGCGTTCAGCACGGCCATGGAAAGATCGTTGGCGCCTTCCACCGGTGCCGTTGCCTTCTCCGTCATGCCGCAATCTCCTCCCTCGCCGCCGCATCGCCGGAGCGAGCAATGGCGGCTACCACGCTGTCGCGTACGAAAGCCGTGTCGGTCGATGTCAGAATCGCGGCCTTCTCCGAAGCGGGAAGCTCGGGCGCGAAACGATCGAGATACCAGCCCGCGTGTTTGCGGGCGGTCCGCAGCCCGACCTCCACGCCGTAGAATTCGAGCATCATCTCGTAATGCTCCGCAAATATGCAGGCGACGCCCGACGCATCCGGGTGAGCCGCAGAGCCGGCGAGAACGCCGGCATGCCAAGGCCGCCCCTGGCACGATCGACCGACCATGACGGCGTCCGCACCCGACCGGCGCAGGATCTCGTGCGCATCGGCAACCGAACCCACATCGCCATTGGCAATCAGCGGGACGGAGACCACCTCGCGGACGGCCCGAATCGCATCCCAATCGGCCTTGCCGTTGTAGAATTGCATCCGTGTGCGTCCATGAATGGTGATCGCCTTCACGCCTGCCTCCTCGGCCCTGCGGGCAATCAGCGGCGCATTGATCGAATTCTCGTCCCAGCCGAGGCGCATCTTGAGCGTTACCGGGACCGTGGCTGCGTTGACCGTCGCTTCGATCAGCGAAAGCGCGTGATCCGGATCGCGCATCAGCGCAGATCCGGAATAGCCGCCTGTGACCTTCTTCGCAGGGCAGCCCATGTTGATGTCGATGATATCGGCGCCATTGGCCTCGACGATCCTCGCCGCCTCGGCCATCCAATGCGCCTCACGCCCGGCGAGTTGCACGATGTGGGGGTCGATGCCGGAATTCTTCAGCCGCGCCCAGGATTCGGCGGCATTACCGACCAGTTCGCGGCTCGCCACCATCTCGGTCACGACGAACCCGGCCCCGAAACGCCAGGCAAGGGTCCGAAAGGGCAGATCCGTCACGCCGGACATCGGCGCGAGCGCTACGCGATTGCGGATTTCGACATTCCCGATCAGAAGCGAGGGTGAAAAAGCCGTCGAGGGCAAATGCATATCTTTCAGGCACATGAAAATCGTGCACTATTTTTAGACATTGTTCTTCTGCTTGCCAAGCCTTTTCGACGCGCGGGACAAAATTCCTCGCATGGCTGGCCATGGCAGGACCTTCGCGGTACATCACGGCGAATATTGGCGAATGCGGGACCACATACAGAAGATGCAAGGCGAAGAACAGTTCTCCTGCGGCGTCGTGATCGTTGCGGCCGGCCGCGGCGAGCGCGCCGGCCAGTCGGCCGAGGGACCGAAGCAATACCGCACGATCGGTGATCGCCCCGTTATCGCCCATACGCTTAACATTTTCGCGACATGGCCCGGAACGGGACCTGTCGTCGTCGTGATCCACCCGGACGATGAAGAACTGTTCGCGGCGGCCCGCCGCCGGATGGCGGTAACTTCGGAGCTGACAGTGGTCCACGGCGGAGCGACACGCCAGCTTTCGGTGCTTGCCGGGCTGGAAGCGGTCGCCGCGACAGGCGTGGAATACGTGATGATCCACGACGCGGTGCGACCCTTTTTCGATCACGCACTGCTCGATCGCTGCGGTGCGGCGCTTCGTGGCGGCGCCCAGGCCCTCTTGCCGGCAATTGCAGTCGCCGACACGCTGAAGCGTACGACGCCAGACGGCCTCGTCTCCGAGACCGTTCCGCGAACCGATCTCTACGCCGCTCAGACGCCGCAGTGCTTCCGCCTCGAGCCTATCCTCTCCGCTCACCGGCAAGCGGCGGCAGGCGGCAGGTCCGACTTTACGGACGACGCCTCGATCGCCGAATGGGCCGGCATCCCCGTCCTTCTGGTGGAAGGAACCGTGGACAATTTCAAGTTGACGCTCCGGAGGGACCTGTCGATGGCAGACGAGAAACTGACCCGCATGGCCATTCCCGATGTGCGCACCGGCAACGGCTATGACGTGCATCAACTCGTGGACGGCGACGGCGTAACCCTCTGTGGTGTCTTCATCCCCCACGACCGCAAACTCTCCGGCCATTCCGACGCGGATGTAGCCCTGCATGCCTTGACGGACGCCCTGCTCGCCACTTGCGGTGCCGGCGATATCGGCGACCACTTCCCGCCATCCGACCCGCAGTGGAAGGGCGCGGCTTCGCGCATCTTTCTCGAACACGCTGCGCAGATCGTCCGCGAGCGCGGCGGCACTATTACCAATGCCGACATATCACTGATCGCCGAGGCGCCCAAGGTCGGGCCGCACCGTCAGCAGATGCGAGAAAACCTTGCAGCGATACTCGGCATTTCGCTCGACCGCTGCTCGATCAAGGCGACGACCAACGAGAAACTCGGCTTTGTCGGGCGGAATGAAGGAATTGCGGCGATCGCCACCGCGACCGTCGTCTATGCATCACGGAGCAAGCCCGATGTGGACGACCGATACTGAAGAGAAAGCGCGGGCCATAATCCGGGATCTCACTTCCCTCGGACTGAAGCTGGCGACGGCGGAGTCCTGCACCGGCGGCCTGATCGCCGGCGCCTTGACGGAGATCGCAGGCTCGTCCTCCGTCGTCGACCGCGGCTTCGTCACCTATTCCAACGAAGCCAAGGTCGAGATGCTTGGCGTTAATCCCGCAACGCTTGCCGCACATGGCGCCGTCTCGCGTGAGACGGCCATCGAAATGGCCCGCGGAGCGGTTTCGCACTCAGCCGCCGATATCGCCATAGCCGTCACGGGCATAGCCGGCCCGGGCGGCGGCTCCGCCGAGAAGCCCGTTGGCCTCGTTCATCTCGCCGCCGCCGCCCGTGACGGCGCGACGGTTCACCGGGAGATGCGTTACGGAGACATCGGCCGAGGTGCGGTGCGGCTTGCCACCGTGCATACGGCGCTCGATCTGGTCGCAGAACTGGCTCACGCCCCGTAGATCACATCCGCCCGCTTTTCGAATGCTTCGGAGAACATGCGGAAGGCGCGATCGAACATCGAGCCCATAAGCGCGCCCAGAAGGCGGCTCTTGAATTCATAGTCGATGCAGAAATGCACGATCGATTGGTTATCGTTCACGGGCTCGAAACGCCAGACATTGTCGAGGTACTTGAACGGACCCTCGATATAGTTGACGTCGATGATCCGCTCTTCCCTTTTGAGAAGCACCTGCGTCGTGAATGTTTCCCGGATCGCCTTATAGCCCACGGTCATGTCGGCAAGCAGCAGCACCTTGCCGTCGCGCTCCTTGCGTGAGCGCACGCTCAGCGCTTCGCAAAGGGGCAGGAACTCCGGATAGCGCTCGACATCGGCGACGAGAGCGAACATCTGCTCGGCCGAGTGCTTGACGACGTGGTTGGTTTCGAAATGGGGCATGGATTGTGAGTTAAGGCTGCAGCGCGAGAAGATCAAGGAGGCGGCGCATTTGTGCCCGGCTTCTCGCTGGTGCTCGCGGAGTGTTGCCACGAGGCTCCTTCGCCCCGCCTGCGGGGAGAAGGTGGCCGGCAGGCCGGATGAGGGGCGGAAGCAGGCGGACTACTCCGCCGCAGCCGCCAGCTTCTTCTCGCGTGCCGCCTTGAGCCGGGCGAAGTCGTCCCCGGCATGGTGGGACGAGCGGGTCAGCGGGCTCGAGGACACCATCAGGAAGCCCTTGGTGTAGGCCACCGTCTCGTAGGACTTGAATTCTTCCGGAGTGACGAATTTCTCGACCTTGTGATGCTTGCGGCTCGGCTGCAGATATTGGCCGATCGTCAGGAAATCGACATCGGCGGTACGCAGGTCGTCCATCAGTTGCAGCACTTCGTTGCGCTCCTCGCCGAGGCCGACCATGATGCCCGACTTGGTGAACATGGTGGGGTCGAGTTCCTTCACGCGCTGCAGAAGCCGGATCGAGTGGAAATAGCGCGCGCCCGGTCTGACCGTCAGGTAGTTGGACGGAACCGTTTCGAGGTTGTGGTTGAAAACGTCCGGCTTGGCGGCCACGACACGCTCCAGCGCGCCGGGCTTGCGCAGGAAATCGGGCGTCAGGATTTCGATCGTGGTTTCCGGCGAGGCTTCCCGGATCGCGAAGATGACCTTCTCGAAATGCTCGGCGCCGCCATCGTCGAGGTCGTCGCGATCGACGGAGGTGATGACGACATGGCTCAGGCCCATCTGCTTCACCGCCTTGGCGACATTTGCGGGCTCGTCCAGATCGAGGGCATTGGGCTTGCCCGTCGCGACATTGCAGAAGGCACAGGCACGCGTGCAGATCTCGCCCATGATCATGAACGTCGCGTGCTTCTTGTCCCAACACTCGCCGATGTTCGGGCACCCGGCTTCCTCGCAGACCGTAACGAGCTTATGGCTCTTCACGATCGAACGGGTCTCCTGATACCCCTTGGAGGTCGGTGCCTTCACACGGATCCAGTCCGGCTTGCGCAGGACCTCGGTGTCTGGCCGGTGGGCCTTTTCCGGGTGACGAACACGCTGCGCCCGATCCGAGACGGCGTCGAAAACCGTTACCATGTGTCTTCCTTCATAGTGACGGGCGAGCGGCAACAAGGCCGCCCGCACCTTGTCGCCTTATATAAACAGCCGGACATGAAAAGTCAGGCCACCATTTGCATGGCAGCCTGACGGCAAGCGATGGGTGAATGGCCCTACCCTCGGACGGCGCGGCCCGCTGCGATCAACAGGCAGGCACCGATGAATCCGATGATGAGATAGGCGATCCAGCCGCTGTAAGCCATGCCGAGCGCCGCGAGAATGAAATTCAACACCACGGCGCCGATAATGCCGAGGATGATGTTCGCGAACAGCCCCATCTGGCTGTTCATGAATTTTTCCGCCAGCCAGCCGGCAAGCCCGCCGATGATGATCGCCGCCAGGATACCTACGCCATTCAAGCTCATGAGAACCTCCCCGCATTGTAGATGTCATGCAATCAATGCGTGAAAAAGCCGAAAGTTCCGGACGGCCGCGCGTCATCAGGCGTTCAATACTCTGCCGTAGGCATCGAGCACGCTTTCCTTCATCATCTCCGAGAGGGTCGGGTGCGGGAACACCGTGTGCATCAGTTCCTCTTCGGTCGTCTCCAGGTTCATGGCGACGACGAAGCCCTGGATGAGTTCCGTCACTTCGGCGCCTACCATATGGGCGCCGATGAGTTCGCCGGTCTTCTTGTCGAAGATGGTCTTGATCAGGCCCTGGTCTTCGCCGAGCGCGATCGCCTTGCCGTTTGCGCCGAAGCTGTATCGGCCGACGCGGATGTCGCGGCCGAGTTCCTTGGCCTTCGCTTCCGTAAGGCCCACGGAGGCGACCTGCGGGTCGCAATAGGTGCAGCCCGGGATCTTGCCCTTGTCGAGTGCGTGCACGCCGGGAACCCCGGCAATCTTCTCGATGCAGATGACGCCCTCATGCTCGGCCTTGTGGGCCAGCATCGGCGGCCCGGCGACGTCGCCGATCGCATAGATGCCCGCGACATTGGTCTTGCCGTAGCCATCGGTGACGATGCAGCCGCGGTCGGTCTTCACGCCGAGAGCCTCGAGGCCGAGATTCTCGATGTTGCCCTGAACGCCGACGGCGGAGATCAGACGGTCCGCCTTGATCGGCGTGACCTTGCCGTCCTTCGTCTCCACATGCGCCGTGACGTCGTTCGCGCCCTTCTCGACCTTCGTCACCTTGGCATCGGTGATGATTTTCAGGCCGCGCTTTTCGAGCTGCTTACGGGCCAAGGCGGAAATTTCCGCATCCTCGACCGGCATGATCTGCGGCAGCAGTTCGACGACGGTCACGTCGACGCCCATCGAGCGGTAGAAGCTCGCGAATTCGATGCCGATCGCGCCGGAGCCCATGACGAGCAGCGACTTCGGGAACTCCTCCGGCTTCATCGCCTCGAAATAGGTCCAGATCAGCTTGCCGTCCGGCTCGATGCCGGGCAGCGCTCGCGGGCGCGCGCCGGTCGCGACGATGATGTGCTTGGCCGTATAGGTCCCCTCTCCCTTGACGCCCTTCGGAACCGGGTTCTGCGGCTGGACGGCCGGCTTGGACGGCGCGCCGACGACGATCTCGCCGGGTTTGGTGAGCTTCGCCTCGCCCCAGATCACGTCCACCTTGTTCTTCTTCATCAGGAAGGCGACGCCGCCGTTCAGCCGCGCAGAGACGCCGCGCGAGCGGGCGACGACATCCTTGACGTTGGCGGTCATCTTGCCTTCGAGGGTCAGCCCGTAGTTCTTGGCATGGTTGGCATGGTCGAGAATTTCGGCGGAGCGCAACAGCGCCTTGGTCGGAATGCAGCCCCAGTTGAGGCAGATCCCGCCCAAATGCTCCCGCTCGACGATCGCCGTCTTCAAGCCCAGCTGCGCCGAACGAATGGCGGTCACGTATCCGCCCGGACCCGAACCGACAACGATCACGTCGTAATTCTCAGCCATGTTTTTCCTACCTTTGGTCAAGCGGCGTTGCGGGTGAAAAGCACCCAGTGGTGTTTTCTGCTGTCTTCGAAGAGCGGCACGGCCTCGGCCCGCGCCACCTCCTCGAAGCCGTTCATCCTGTAGAGCGCCTGCGCCGTTTCATTGTGGCTTTCGGTGATCAGGCTCACCGGCCCCTGCCCAGCGCGGGAAATCTCGTTCTCGAGCAGAGCGCGGCCAATGCCTTTACCACGGTGATGGCGGTAAACGCCGAGGCTATCGACGAACCAGTGGCCGATCACCTGCTTCTGCAGGAAAAGCAAGGGCGCAAGCACGGGATGTTTCGGCTCGATCTCGAGAATCGATGCATCGATGCCGTAGGAAACCGACATGCCGACGATCTCGTCTCCGATTTCGGCCACCACCGCATCGCGCCAGGCACCCGGCCCGGTATCCCGACGCAGCACGTTGCGGCCATGCTCGAAGGCGGTTTCCGCGGATTTGCTCAGAACGCCGCCGTACCAGAGCCATGAGGCAAAGCCGTGTGAGGCGATGTCGATCAGGATCGCAAGTTCCGCTGCCTCGCTTCGCTTCGCAGGCCTGAGGGTCGCGCCAGCCGTCATCGTCAAAGCCCGAGCATCATCCGCACGACAGGCTCCAATCCTCTGCCGACCGCCCGGGTGTTCTCCGCGTCGAGGTGGACACCGTCGATCGGCGTCGTCCTGGCCACTGATCCGCCGTCGAAGAAGCCGCAGTCGAGCTCGTCGGCGAGATCGCGATAAAGCGGCGCCAGCATTGCGGATTGCTCGACCCCACCCGCAAACATGGCGGCAAAAGCGCTGTTGGCCGTTTCGCAGAGCGGCGGCGGCGAGACGATGAGGATTTCGGGCCCCTCCTCCGTTTCCGTCGGCCAGTCGTGCCTGCGCACCAGATTGACGAGGCGCTCGATACCCTTCACCGCACCGAAAGCGGTGCCGTGAATGATCGGCTTCATATCGTTCGAGCCGAGCATGAGGAGGATGAGATCGATCGGCGCGTGGGTGTGCAGGAGCGTCGGAAGGACACGCGCCCCGTTCCGGTCGCAATCGGCGAGATGGTCGTCATAGGCGGTCGTCCGCCCGTTCAGCCCTTCGGCGACGACATGCACGTTCGAACCGAGCGCCTTCTGCAGCACGCTCGGCCAGCGGTCCTCCAGCGCATGCCGGCCGGAACCGCTTGCATCGTATCCCCAGGTCAGACTGTCACCGTAGCAAAGGACTGTCTTCATCTGCCTACTCGCTTTTCATGGGGAAAGGACCGGCTGGGAAGCCGGTCCGGATCGCATCAGACGAGCATGCCCATCGGGTTTTCGATGTAGCGCTTGAAGGCGGCGAGCAGTTCGGCGCCGAGCGCTCCATCGACGCAGCGATGGTCGGTCGAAAGCGTGACGGTCATCACATTGGCGATGACCATCTCCTTGTTCTTGACCACGACACGGTCCTCGCCGGCGCCGACCGCGAGGATCGTCGCGTGCGGCGGATTGACGACGGCGGCGAAGTCCTTGACGCCCATCATGCCCATATTCGAAACGGCCGTGGTGCCGCCCTGATATTCTTCAGGCTTCAGCTTGCGCTCCTTGGCGCGCTTGCCGAGATCCTTCATCTCGTTGGAGATCGCCGAGAGGCTCTTCAACTCCGCCTGGCGGACGATCGGCGTGATCAGGCCGCCGGGAATTGAAACCGCAACTCCGACGTCCGCGTGCTTGTGCTTGATCATGTTCTGATCGGTCCAGGACACATTCGCATCCGGAACGTCGCGCAATGCCAGAGCAAGCGCCTTGATCACCATGTCATTCACGGAAAGCTTGTAGACCGGCTTACCATCCTTTTCAGGTGCTGCGGCATTCAGCTGGGCGCGCAGCGCCAAAAGCGCGTCGAGCTCGCAATCGACCGAAACATAGAAATGCGGGATCGTCTGCTTCGATTCGACGAGGCGTTTGGCGATCGTCTTGCGCATGCCGTCATGCGGCACGAGTTCGTAGGAGCCCGGCTCGAAGAGCTTGAGGATGGCATCCTCCGACATGCCCTTTGCGAGCGTCGCCGGGGCCGGAGCTGCTGCTGGCGCGGCGGCGGGCTTGGCTGCGCCGCCGGAAACGGCTGCCTCGACGTCCTTCTTGACGACGCGGCCATGCGGTCCGGAACCGGCGATCGCCGAAAGGTCGATGCCTGCCTCCTTAGCGATGCGGCGGGCCAGCGGCGACGAAAAGATGCGCTTGCCTTCGCCGTCGGCGGATGCAGGAGAAGCCGGAGCAGCAGCCTGCGGTGCCGGCGCTGCGGCCGGTGCCGTTTCGCCTGTTTCCTGCGGCTTCGGTGCCGGGGCTGCTCCCGCTGCACCGTTGCCGCCCTTGGCGGCAGTCGCGACGTCTTCGCCCTCGCCGGCGAGAACCGCGATCAGCGCATTGACCTTGACGCCTTCAGTGCCGGCGGGAACGACGATCTTGGCGACCGTGCCCTCGTCGACGGCTTCCACTTCCATCGTCGCCTTGTCGGTCTCGATCTCGGCGATCACATCGCCGGACTTAACCTTGTCGCCTTCCTTGACCAGCCATTTGGCCAGATTGCCTTCTTCCATAGTCGGAGAGAGGGCCGGCATGGTGATGTTGATTGGCATCGAACGACCCCCTTTATTTGTAGCAGACGGCTTTCACCGCATCGACGACTTCCGCGACATTCGGCAGAGCAAGCTTTTCAAGGTTGGCCGCATAAGGCATCGGCACGTCCTTGCCGGCGATCGTCAGGATCGGCGCATCGAGATAGTCGAAGGCCTGCTGCATGACGCGGGTGGCGATCTCGGTGCCGACGGAGGATTGAGGATAGCCTTCCTCGACGGTAACCAGGCGGCCGGTCTTCTTGACGGATTCGATGACGGTCGGCAGGTCCATCGGACGGATCGTGCGAAGGTCGATGATCTCGACGTCGATACCCTGCGCCTCGAGTTCCGCCGCGGCCTTGATCGCATAGGTCATGCCGATGCCGAAGGAGACGAGCGTCGCGTCCTTGCCGGCACGATGAATGCGTGCCTTACCGATCGGCAGCACGAAATCGTCGAGCTTCGGAACTTCGAATGACTGGCCGTAAAGGATCTCGTTTTCGAGGAAGATCACCGGGTTCGGATCGCGGATGGCTGCCTTGAGCAGCCCCTTCGCGTCTGCCGCCGTATAGGGCATGACGACCTTCAGGCCCGGAATGTGGCTGTACCAGGCGGCATAGCATTGGGAGTGCTGCGCCGCGACGCGGGCAGCAGCACCGCTCGGCCCGCGGAAGACGATCGGCGCGCCCATCTGGCCGCCGGACATATAGAGCGTCTTGGCGGCCGAGTTGATGATCTGATCGATCGCCTGCATGGCGAAGTTGAAGGTCATGAACTCGACGATCGGGCGCAGACCCGTCATCGCCGCGCCGACGCCGACGCCGGCAAAGCCGTGTTCGGTGATCGGCGTGTCGACCACGCGGCGCGCACCGAATTCCTGCAACAGGCCCTGCGTGACCTTGTAGGCGCCCTGGTATTCGGCGACCTCTTCGCCCATGACGAAGACGTCCTCATTGGCGCGCATCTCTTCGGCCATCGCGTCGCGAAGCGCTTCGCGGACGGTCATCGTCACCATTTCGGTTCCGGCCGGGATTGCCGGGTCGGAAGGAACCGCCTTGGGCTGCGCCGCGACGGGCGCCGCGGAAGCAGCCGGCGCTTCCGGCTCGGCCGGCTTCGGTGCTTCCGCTTTCGGGGCTTCGGCCTTCATGGAATCGATGTCGCTTGCGGCTTCGCCATCCTGCAACAGCACGGCGATCGGCGTGTTCACCTTCACACCCTCGGTGCCGGCTGCAATCAGCAGCTTGCCGATCGTGCCTTCGTCAACCGCTTCCACTTCCATCGTGGCCTTGTCGGTTTCGATTTCCGCGATGACATCGCCGGAGGACACCTTGTCCCCCTCGTTCTTCAGCCACTTGGAGAGCGTGCCTTCCTCCATGGTCGGGGAAAGGGCAGGCATAAGGATTTCTACAGGCATATTTGTCCCTCCCCGGATCAAAGCAGGATATCGGTGTAGAGCTCGGAGACATCCGGCTCCGGATCAGACTGGGCGAAATCGGCACTGTCCGCCACGATGTCGCGAACCTCCTTGTCGATCTGCTTCAGTTCGTCCTCGGTGGCCCAGCCTTTATCCGTCAGACGGGCCTTCACCTGCTCGATCGGATCATGCTCCGAACGCATCTTCTGCACTTCGTCCTTCGAGCGATACTTCGCCGGATCGGACATCGAATGGCCGCGATAGCGGTAGGTCAGCATTTCGAGGATGATCGGGCCCTTGCCGGAACGGCAATGTTCGACCGCCTCGTCGGCAGCGGCCTTGACGGCGCGGACATCCATGCCGTCGACCTGATAGCCGGGAATGCCGAAGGAAGCGCCGCGCTGGGAGAAATCGGTCTGTGCCGATGCCCGCGACACGGAGGTACCCATGGCATAACGGTTGTTCTCGACGATGTAGATCACCGGCAGCTTCCAGAGAGCGGCCATGTTGAAGCTCTCATAGACCTGACCCTGGTTCGCCGCACCGTCGCCGAAATAGGCGAGGCTCACATTGTCGTTGCCGCGATACCTGTTGGCGAAAGCGAGGCCGGTCCCCAGCGAGACCTGCGCACCGACGATGCCGTGGCCGCCATAGAAGTGCTTCTCCTTGGAGAACATGTGCATCGAGCCGCCTTTCCCCTTGGAAAGGCCCCCACGGCGACCGGTGAGCTCCGCCATCACGCCGCGCGCACTCATGCCGCAGGCGAGCATGTGGCCATGGTCGCGATAGCCGGTGATGACCTGGTCGCCCTCTTTCAGGGCCAGCTGCATCCCGACGACGACGGCTTCCTGACCGATATAGAGGTGACAGAAACCACCGATGAATCCCATGCCGTAAAGCTGGCCGGCCTTTTCCTCGAAACGCCGGATCAACAGCATTTCGCGGTAGGCCTTGAGATCGTCTTCCTTGGAGAATTCGGCCATCGTGCCGCCGGCAAAATCTTTCTTGGCCGGCTTGGCAGCGGTCTTGCGGCTGGAAACGGACGCGGATTTTCGCGGAGCCATTCGTTCCTCCCAATGGTTAGCCTTTGGCGGCTACCATAGGGAAAGAAAAGCGCGGCAGCAATGCTATATTTGCATGGCTATTATTCGCGTCAACGCATTGATATATAATATGATTTCGAGATTAACCTATTTCAGGTTAATCATCGGAATGGTGGAAAATAACGATCTCATCGCTGCGCGACATGTTGAGCGCGAGGCGAGCCTTCTCATCCAGCATGTCTCTCTCGAGCGAACCGTCGCTCATCAGCTCGACTTCCTTTTCCAGGATTTTTCGCGTCTGAGTGAGCTCGTCCAGCCGTGCCTGCCGCTCGGCAATCTGACGGTCAAACTCCTTCGTCGCCTCCAGACCATAACCGCCATGGATCGAATGATAGCCGAAATAGGAAAGGAAGGCGACCGCCAGCAACGGCACCACCAATCGCCCCAGTTTCCGCTTCTTGTGATGCCGTGTCCACATCGCTCATGCCCTGAATTGAGTTGGCGCGGGCTGCAGGAGATACTGCAAACCATTGTCCCGCGCCCGCTCCAATACGCAGTACGAAGATGAAGACTAGCGTCGATTGATTAACCGACGGTTGACCATAAACAATTTCCGAATGGAAAGAGAACTCGGAGGACGGAGCGGTCGGCAAGCGGGACGAAGGAGACTCGTGACGACGCCGCTTTTCCCTTCTCCCCGTCAAACCGTCAGGGCTGCTCCTCTGGCGGGAGCCGTTGCTACGGAGAGAAACCGGCTGGTCAGGCCGCTTGTCGTCTCCCCCACAAGGGGGGAGAACCCGTGACAGTTTTGGGCATGCGAAGGTCAAACCGTTTATCGTATGCCCCAGGGCAATCGTCCCGCGAGAGGATCAGATGCCCCCGCCTTTCAATCAACCGCGCAACACGGAGCGGCCGGCATATTGCGCCTGCGGGCCGAGCTGCTCTTCGATACGGATCAGCTGGTTGTACTTGGCGAGCCGGTCGGAACGGGCGAGCGAGCCGGTCTTGATCTGACCGCAATTGGTGGCGACCGCGAGGTCGGCAATCGTCGAATCCTCGGTCTCGCCGGAGCGGTGCGACATCACGGCGGTGTAACGCGCCTTGTGGGCGGTCTCGACCGCGTCGAGCGTTTCCGAAAGCGACCCGATCTGGTTGACCTTGACGAGGATGGAGTTCGCGACGCCCATCTTGATGCCGTCGCGCAGGCGCGCAGAATTGGTCACGAACAGGTCGTCGCCGACGAGCTGGCACTTGTTGCCGACGAGGTCGGTCAAGGATTTCCAGCCGTCCCAATCGTCTTCAGCCATGCCGTCCTCGATCGAGATGATCGGATATTTGCCGGCGAGCTCGGCGAGATACTCGGCCATGGCGCCCGGCTCCAGCGTACGGCCCTCACCCTCGAGGACGTACTTGCCGTCCTTGAAGAATTCGGTCGAAGCGCAGTCGAGAGCGACATACATGTCCTCGCCCGGTTTGTAGCCGGCCTTCTCGATCGACTTCATGATGAAGTCGAGGGCTGCCGGCGCGGAAGCGAGGCCCGGCGCGAAGCCGCCTTCGTCGCCGACATTGGTGTTGTGGCCGTCCGCGGCAAGCTGCTTCTTCAGCGTGTGGAAGACTTCCGAACCCATGCGGACGGCGTCCTTCAGGGTCTCGGCGCCGACCGGCATGATCATGAATTCCTGGAAGTCGATCGGATTGTCGGCGTGAGCGCCGCCATTGATGATGTTCATCATCGGAACGGGCAGAAGATGCGCATTCGGGCCGCCGACATAGCGGTAGAGCGGCAGGCCCGAGGCTTCCGCGGCGGCCTTGGCGACGGCGAGCGAAACGCCGAGAATGGCGTTGGCGCCGAGGCGCGACTTGTTCGGCGTGCCGTCGAGCTCGATCATGGTACGGTCGATCTGAATCTGGTTTTCAGCGTCGAGGCCGCCGATCGCTTCGAATATCTCGCCGTTCACCGCATCGACGGCGCGTTCGACGCCCTTGCCGAGGTAACGCGTGCCGCCATCGCGCAGTTCGACGGCTTCATGCGCACCGGTGGAGGCGCCCGAGGGAACCGCCGCGCGACCGAAACTGCCATCCTCGAGATGGACATCGACCTCGACGGTCGGGTTGCCGCGGCTGTCGAGTATCTCTCGGCCGATGATGTCGATGATTGCAGTCATGATCTCTTCCCTTGTGGACGATGATAATGGTCGGCCTGTCTTAATTCACGGCCCCGAAATTACAATGGCGCCGGGATCGCAAAATCCGGCCGCCGGCCCGCTTCATGAAAAATTCACGAAGCGGGACGCCGGGGCTCACGCTTTCGCAACAGCGTCGAAGGCCAGCAGCTTTTCAAGCAGCCGCGGCATGTCCTTCAGCGGCACCATGTTCGGACCGTCGGAAGGCGCGTTGTCGGGATCCTCGTGGGTCTCTACGAAGACACCGGCGACACCGACAGCGACGGCCGCGCGCGCCAATGTCTCGACGAACTCACGCTGGCCGCCCGTGGAGCCTCCCTGGCCGCCCGGCTGCTGCACGGAATGGGTCGCATCGAAGACCACCGGAGCGCCGAGTGCCGCCATGATCGGCAGCGAGCGCATGTCGGAGACCAGCGTATTATAGCCGAAGGAAGCGCCGCGCTCGCAGAGAAGCACGTTCGGGTTGCCGCTCTCGGTGAACTTGGCAAGGACGTTCTTCATGTCCCAAGGGGCGAGGAACTGGCCCTTCTTGACGTTGATCGCCCGCCCCGTTTTCGCGGCGGCGACGAGCAGATCCGTCTGCCGTGACAGAAAGGCCGGGATCTGCAGGATGTCGACGATCTCGGCCACGGCAGCGCATTGCTCTTCCGTGTGGATGTCGGTCAGGACCGGAAAGCCGAACTCCCGCTTGAGGTCGGCGAAGACCTCCATCGCCTTGTCGAGCCCGATGCCGCGCTTGCCGGCGAGCGAGGTGCGGTTCGCCTTGTCGAACGAAGATTTATAAACGAGTCCGAGCCCGAGCGATTTGCAGAGTTCGACGAGCTCCCCCGCAATCATGAAGGCGTGTTCGCGGCTCTCCATCTGGCACGGTCCGGCGATCAGTGTCAGCCGTTCCTTCTGCGAGAACACCACCTGGCCGGCACCTTCGCCGACGACGACTCTTGAATTGGTTTCCATCATCATCCTCCAAAGGCGAAGATTACACCCTGCCCCGGCGCTTCCGGAACGATGAGGCGTCCGCCCATTTCTGCGAATTCGATATCGTTCTGCGCAAACAGCGCCCGCGTGGCCTCCAGGTCGCTCACGTGGAAGACCACGGCGCGACCCCGCAAGCCGCGCTCTGCACCCTCGATTGAGCGACCGAAGAATGCCTGCACGCCGGCCGGGGTCAGGACGCTGATTTTGGCACTGCCTGACTGGATGTCCATGCCGAAGGAATGGGCCGAGACCTCGCGCTCGTCCACAGCTTCCTGCAGAAGATACTGGAAATCCGTCGGGTTCTGCTCCGAAAGCACGACCTCGGCAATGCCGAGCACGCCGTTTCCATGGCGGTGAAGCGAGCTGCTGTCGACCGGCAGCGCACGCAGGCGTTGACAGGCAAAAAGGAAAAAGTCCGGCGAACGCAGGTCCGCTGCAAAGGAAAGCCGAAACGAACCGAGCCCTTCGCGCCCGTCGGGCAGCCGCAAAGGCCGTGAGAATTCGAGCATTTCGCCGCCGGAGATGCCGCGGGAGCGGAACCGGATGTGATCTTCGGCAGCGTCCGGCGTCCCGAGCACGACGGCCGACAGACCCTCGGCCCCCTGGCGAAAGCGAAAAGCCTGGTCACGCGCCACGAAGGCGTTGCCTTCAAGCGCGGCTGCCTCGCATTCCTCCCGCGAAGCGACGGCGAGCGGCTCCAGATAGGTGTTATCCGAGAAGAAGACGCAGGCATTCGCGGTGCCGAACGGGTGGCGCGCCTCATCGGCAACCGTGAAGCCGAGCGCCGCCAGGCGCTGCCTCGTCCGCGCGAGATCGGCCACCGGCAGCACGAGATGATCGAGCGGGCGGGCGGTTCGCTTGGATTGGCTCATGGCGGATTCCCTGATGACCGGTTTGCCGCTGTTTGCAACTTTTGACCGCCGATTGCAAGCGCGGCGGCGGGCGCCCGGAACCGTGACCGGAAATGCGAACGGCCGCCTCTTGCAGGCGGCCGCAGAAGTGATTGCCCGTTCGGTGACCCGGCTATACGAGCCGGGACTGTTCGAGCGCTGCCTCGATGAAGCTCGAAAAGAGCGGGTGCGGATCGAGTGGACGCGACTTCAGTTCCGGATGGTACTGAACGCCGATGAACCAGGGATGGTCGGGATACTCGATCGTCTCCGGCAGAACGCCATCCGGGGACATGCCGGAGAAGACCAGGCCGCAGGATTCCAGGCGGCTCTTATAATCTACATTGACCTCGTAGCGGTGGCGATGACGCTCGGAAATATCGGGCGACCCATAGATCGCGGCGATCTTGGTGTCGGGCTTCAAGGCGGCGCGATAGGCGCCGAGGCGCATGGTGCCGCCGAGATCGCCCGCGGCGGACCGCGTCTCGAGTTCATTGCCCTTCACCCACTCGGTCATCAGGCCGACGACCGGCTCCTTGGTCGGGCCGAACTCCGTCGAGGACGCCTTTTCGATACCGGCGAGATTGCGCGCCGCTTCGACGACGGCCATCTGCATGCCGAAGCAGATGCCGAAATAGGGCACCTTACGCTCGCGGGCGAAGCGCGCCGCATTGATCTTGCCTTCCGAGCCGCGTTCGCCGAAGCCGCCCGGAACGAGAATGCCGTGGACCTTTTCCAGATAGGGCGCCGGGTCCTCCTTTTCGAAGACCTCGGACTCGATCCACTCGAGCTTGACCTTGACGCGATTGGCGATGCCGCCATGGTAGAGCGCCTCGATCAGCGACTTATAGGCATCCTTCAGGCCGGTATATTTTCCGACGATCGCGATCGTCACCTCGCCTTCCGGGGTGCGGATCCGGTGCGCCACGTCTTCCCAGGCTTCCATGCGCGGCTTCGGCGCCGGCTCTATGCCGAAGGCGGCAAGCACTTCGTTGTCGAGCCCTTCCTTGTGATAGGCGATCGGCACGTCATAGATCGAAGCGACGTCGAGCGCCTGGATGACCGCGGACTGGCGGACATTGCAGAAGAGCGACAGCTTGCGGCGTTCCGCTTCCGGAATTTCGCGGTCGGCGCGCACGAGCAGGATATCCGGGTGAATGCCGAGCGCCTGCAGTTCTTTCACGGAGTGCTGGGTCGGCTTCGTCTTCAGCTCGCCCGCGGCCGGAATGTAGGGCATCAGCGTCAAATGGACATAGACGGCGGTGCCGCGCGGGAGGTCGTTGCCGAGTTGGCGGATCGCCTCCATGAAAGGCATCGCCTCGATATCGCCGACGGTGCCGCCGATTTCGCAGATAACGAAATCGTAGTCCTCATTGCCTTCGGTGACGAAGTTCTTGATTTCATTTGTGACGTGCGGAATCACCTGGACCGTCGCGCCGAGATAGTCGCCACGCCGCTCCTTGTCGATAATGTTCTTGTAGATCCGCCCCGTGGTGATGTTGTCGGTCTTGCTCGCCGAGCGGCCCGTGAAACGCTCGTAGTGCCCGAGATCGAGGTCCGTCTCCGCGCCGTCGTCGGTGACGAACACCTCGCCGTGCTGGGTGGGGCTCATGGTGCCCGGATCGACGTTCAGGTAGGGATCGAGCTTGCGCAGCCTCACACGGTAGCCACGCGCCTGCAGCAACGCTCCAAGAGCGGCCGCAGCGATGCCTTTTCCGAGGGAGGAGACCACGCCGCCAGTGATGAATACATATCGCGCCATGGGAGTCACCGGATACCTTTTCACAAACGATTCCGCCACCGAAAAATTCATCTTTCAGAATTTTCCGTGCGGAAGGGCGGATTTCACACAAAACAAAACCGGCGGATGAAGCCATCCGCCGGCAGATCTTCTGATTTGCGGCCTTACTGACCGCTCGGAACTTGCGATCCCGTATTGCCGTTGGCGCCAGCAGCCGGGGCTGCGGGAGCCGGAGCGGCAGGCGCGGCACCTGCCGGGGCCTGAGGCGCGGCAGTACCACCTGCCGGTGCGGCATTGTTGGCGCCGTTGCCGTTGGCCGGAGTCTCGGTGTTTCCGCCGGCCGGTGCGGTCTGACCGCCACCGAGCGAATCGAGAACGCCGCCGCTCGAGCTCGTTCCCGGGATACGGTCGAGAATGTCGGTCGCCTGCGGCTCGTAGCGCGAAAGAATGCCCATCGCCAGCGCCAGGGCGAAGAAAAGGAAGGCCAGAATGGCGGTCGTTCGGGTCAGCGCATTGGCCGTGCCACGCGCAGACATGAAGCCCGAGCCCCCGCCGATCCCGAGACCGCCGCCTTCGGAACGCTGAATGAGAACGACGCCGATCAGGGCGACGACCACCATGAGATAGATGACGAGTAGTATGGTCTGCATCAGCTTCCAGTCCTGCCCTCTGCGGGGCATGCGAATCGAACGGCGCCGGCCTCACCGTGGGGCCGCGTCAAATTTGGCGCCTCTTTATACCAAGCCGCCAGCTATTCCAAGTCCCGCGGCAATCAGGCAGTCAATTCTTCATAGGCCCTGTAGATGGCGAGGAAATCATCCGCTTTCAAGCTCGCGCCGCCGATCAGGGCGCCGTCGACATTGGCAACGCCCATGAGTTCCTTCGCATTCGAGGGCTTGACGGAACCTCCATAGAGGATGCGCATCTTGCCGCCTTCCGCGCCGAAGCGCGAGACGAGCTCGCGGCGCATGAAGGCGTGCGCCTCCTCGACGTCGGACACGGTGGGCGTCAGGCCGGTGCCGATCGCCCACACGGGTTCGTAGGCGATCACCGTGTTTTCTGACGTCGCCTGATCCGGGAGGCTCTCGGCGAGCTGGCGCTTCAGGATGTCGAGCGTCCGGCCGGCCTTGCGCTCCTGTTCCGTCTCACCGACGCAAACGATCGCGACGATATCCGCGCCATGCGCGGCCTCGGCCTTGGCACGCACCAGTGCGTCACCTTCGCCATGATCGGTGCGCCGTTCGGAATGGCCGACGATCACATGAGTGCCGAAACAATCGGCGACCATTTCAGCCGAGACTTCGCCGGTATGGGCTCCCGACTGCTTCTGGTGGCAGTCCTGAGCCCCGATCATCAAAGGGCTGTCGTCGCAAAGCGCGGTCGCAACGTAAAGCAATGTGGCCGGCGGGCAGATCAGGGCGTCCACCCTCGCGGAAAGGTCGCCTTTGACGCCCTCGGCCATTGCCTTGATCTGATCGAGAGACGCGCGTGTTCCATTCATCTTCCAGTTGCCGGCGACGAGCGGGCGGATATCGGGCGTCATGGGGTCTCCTCCAGATCAGGTCTCTTCGTCTCGGCAAGCGGCGTAGCAAATCGCTCGCGTAAAAAAAAGGCACCAGCCGGATTATTCGGTGTCGACTCTCCGAGCACGGCGAATCCGCCCACCCCGTCCAGCGTTGCCGGCGCTCGAGCCAATGGGAAATCGTCCCGACGAAAGCGAATAAAAACGGCGCCGTGGGCGTCTAAGGCGGAGACGTTCTACCGCCACGTAGACGTACGCACCGGGCGTCGGAGTCTGCCATGCTGCGCAACAGCGACAACGGTTTCGGAACGGTGACGATCGCCCTTCACTGGACGATCGCCGTTCTGATCCTCGGGCTTATCCTCGCCGGCATCGTCATGCGGCGCTTCGAGATCGACCCGGCTTTGCAGTTCTCCCTTTACCAGTGGCACAAGTCGTTCGGCTTCACGGCCTTGGGACTGGCTGCGTTTCGGATGCTCTGGTGGCTCGTGGAAACCAGTCCGGCCGCCTCTCCGACCCTTGGCCCGATGGAGCACATGGCCGCGCGCGCCACGCATCTGTCGCTCATCGCGCTCGCACTCCTCGTGCCACTGTCCGGCTGGGCGGTCGTGTCGGTCTCCACGCTGGCGATCCCGAGCTTTTATTTCAACTTGATCGTCATTCCGCATCTGCCGCTCCCGAAATCCGAGGCTTCGGAAGCGTTCTGGGCCTTCGCCCATGCAACGCTCGCCTATGTGACGCTTGGCCTGGTCGCAATCCACGCGGCGGCAGCATTCTATCACCATCTCGGGCGGCGCGACTTGGTGCTCATCCGCATGCTTCGCTCCGGGCCGATGCCGCGCACCGGCAGCACCGTCAACACTTCTGAAAAGGACGACACCGTTGTCGAGAGGAAACGCATATGACCAGCCCAGGCAAGCAGTCCATGGCAGTGGCCCTGCCGCTTTCGCTTCTCGCCCTTGGCCTCGCAGGGACGCCGGTTGAGGGCGCAAAAGCGCCGGCACTTGCGAATGCTGCCGGGAACTACCGCATCGCGAGCTCCTCGAGTATTCAGTTCAGCGTCGGACAAGTGGGTGGCAGCGGCGGCATTGCCGGCAGCTTCACTAAATTCTCGGGCATATTCCGGATCGATGGCGATGACATCGGCCGATCCTCCGTGGAATTCACGCTTTTTCCGGAGAGCGTGAAGTCCACCGAGCGCCGGATCGAAGACTTCCTGCGCTCCAGCGCAGTGTTCGATGCGGCCAACCACAAGACCGTGACCTTCCACTCTACCGGCGTCAGCCAGACCGGCCCGGACACCGCAACGATCAAGGGCGTTCTGACCGCCCGCGGCAAGAGCCGCAAGGAGCGTTTCGACGTGAGGCTCACCGACTGGAACAGACGGTCGATTTCCTTCACGATCCGCGGCAGCATCCGCCGCTCGCCCTACGGCATGACCGTCGGGACGCCCATTTACTCCAATGTCGTGGACTTCGACATGAACATAAGGGGGCAGAAGCGCTAGGTTTGCCCAGGCGCCAAAGCCGTGCGCCGCCAGAAGTCCGAGACCATTGCCGGATCGCGCAGTGCCTCCAGTCTTTCCCAGGCGGGAAATGATGCTTCGAAAACGGCCGGGCTCATGCGGACGTCCTGGGACGGATTGACCGCACCGCCGGCCATAGCGGCAATCTCGTCGAGAGCGTCGAGCAGCTTGACCGTGGCCTCGCCTTGATTGGCAAAGTCCATGGTCAGGGTGAAGCCCGGCCTCGCAAAGGAGAGAAGCCCCGGGGAGGCTATGTCACCGAAACGCTGCAGCTTCGTCGCTACGGACGCATGACCGGCACGGCGGGCTGTTTCAAGCAACCGCGCCGTCGTCTCCGGCGCGGTCGCGACGGGATAGACGCTTTGATGCTGGCAGAGGCCACGCCGCCCGTAGAGCCTGCGCCACCCGCCGATCGCGTCGAGAGGGTGAAAGTGGGAAGTCCACGTCTCCGTCGACACGGTCTCGCCACGGTCGCGCTTGCGAAAGCGGTATTCGTTCAGCAGTCTCAGCGTCACGCTGTTGAACAGACTGAAGGGCGGAGAAAAAGGCACGGCGAGCCTCGGCCCCTTCGGGACGTCAGGATATTCGCAAGCGCCGTCGGCGTGATCCGCGGCGAACAGCACGCCCCTCCCCATGCGCCGTCCCGTCGCGAGTTGGTCGAGCCAGGCTACGAAATACTCGTGTTCCTCTTCGGCTCGTTCGGCCAGCGTGAAATACCGATCGAGGCTGTCGAAGCGATGCACGTGCCGCTGGACATGCGGCGACGGCACCTTCATCAGCCGAAGCTCGACGTCGAGGATCAGCCCGGTCAGTCCCAGGCCGCCGATCGTCGCAGCGAAGAGCTCTGCATTCTCCTCGGGCGAGCAGACCAGGCGTTCGCCCGTCGAACGCAGCAGGGTCAGGCGCCGGACGTGATTGCCGAAGGAGCCACGCGCATGGTGATTTCCGCCGTGGACGTCGTTGGCGACGGCGCCGCCGACGGTGACGAGGCCCGTCGCCGGCGTCACGGGAAGAAAAAAGCGGTGCGGGACGGCGCGCGCGAGCAGGTCGGCAAGGATAGCGCCGGCCTCACAGCGAATGGTCCCACTTCCCGGATCGAAAGACAGGATGCGGTTATGCCTCCTGCTTGCGATAAGGGTCCCAAGTTCATTGCGGCAAACGTCGCCATAGCTCAGGCCATTGCCCACGGGAAGAAACGCCATGGGGCCCACCGAGCTCATGCCGTCCTCGTAGTCATCGGGTGAAACGGTCGGTTGAGAGCGGTTTCCAAACCGCCCTGCGTTCTCGGAATCGTCCATCCTCATTGCCGCCGTCAACTCCACAACCGATCGCGTTAGTCTAGAGCGGGGTGAGGAAAAGTGTGTGCGGTTTTCCGCCCGCATCCCGCTCCAACTTCTTGGAATCGATCACGTTCATGTTTTTAGGTCGACCCGACCTAAAAACATCGTGATCTAGCGGTCGAGAATCCAGTTCAGCGCCTCTCGCCAGTCCGTCATCCTGATCGGAGTTCCATGCGAACCTGTTTCGAACAGGACGAAGCGGGCAGGATAGTCCTTCGATCTGAGGCTGCGATAGAACGCGATCTGGGACTCGGCCGGATAGACGCTGTCGCGGCTGCCGTGGCTGAAGAATATCGGCAGCCGCGCCCCGTAGGCGGCACTTTTGCGAAAGTCGGGGTCGGCTGGACCGCCCATGATCATCATGCCGCCAAGGGCCGAGACGGTCGCCTCTTGGCGGGCTATGCCCCAGCAGATGAAGCTTCCCATGGAGGCACAGGAAAGGACCACCGGCCGGCCGCCGGAGCGCTCCGCGGCGAAACGGATCAGAGCCGAAATATCCGCTACGCCCGCAGCATCGAAGGACCTGACGCTTGGAGCGTAATAGGTACCGCCATTGACGACAGTCAGATTTTTGAGGCGATTGAAATTGCCCCCGAACGAGAAATCATTGGCACCGAGACGGCGGTCTCCGCCGCGACCATGGATGAAGATCACGGTGAATGCGGCGCCGCGATCGGGGCCGACGCGAGTGACGTCAAGCCCCCGCTCTCCCAGAGCGAGCGTCTCGTTCACCTGGACGCTCTTGACACCGAGCGACACGTAAGCGCGCTTCACCCGTCGCTCGGGTATCTGGTCGCGCTCGTTGATGTCGCGGAGCTCCTGGTAATCGACAACGCGGAAGTCGCCGCCATCCGCCTCGTGAAGCAGTTTGCTATAGCGAAAAAGCGCATCCTTGTAGGGCTCAAGGGGTTCGGCCCTTGCGGAAACGGCAAGGCTCGCAAAAAGAAGTGCGCCGATCAGATGCCGTATGGAGAAAAGAATTGTGGACATGGACACCCGATCGGCTCCCTCGTTCGGCGCATGCCTTGCCACCGGCGCCTCGGCCAAGCAACACTGGCGCGGCAAATCTGGCTCATTAAAGGGTATTTCTTCCTCCGGGGCATCGAAATTCGCCTTTTGTTCGCTCTTCCGGCGAGACTCTGGCAGAATTCCGGTGATTCGCGCGACAAAGGATGGCGGCCGCGCCGCGGTCTTGCTATGGCCTAGCCGACACTTAGACAGGAACGATCTGAACGCTTCATGGACGACAGCAGCGACCTTTTTTCCGCTATGCCCCAACAGCCGAAGCCGGCGGATGCCGCGCCACGCAAGCCCGCGGCCCCCGTCGCCGGTAACGAAGCGCCGCGCCCCGCACCCAAGACGAGCGACGGCAGCGACTACGACGCTTCGGCAATCGAGGTGCTGGAAGGTCTGGAGCCGGTCCGGCGCCGTCCAGGCATGTATATCGGCGGGACGGACGAAAAGGCGCTGCATCATCTGTTCGCCGAAGTCATCGACAACTCGATGGACGAGGCGGTCGCGGGGCACGCCAACTTCATCGATGTGAGCCTGGACGCCGACGGCTACCTGACGGTGACCGACAACGGCCGCGGCATCCCGGTGGAGAACCACCCGAAATTTCCCGGCAAGTCGACGCTCGAAGTGGTGATGACGGTGCTGCATGCGGGCGGCAAGTTCGACGGCAAGGCCTATGAGACTTCCGGCGGCCTGCACGGCGTCGGCGTTTCCGTGGTCAACGCACTGTCGGACGACCTTGAAGTCGAGGTTGCACGCAACCGGCGGCTCTATCGCCAGCGCTTCTCCCGCGGCATCGCGCAGGGCGGCCTCGAAGACCTGGGTGACGTACACAACCGGCGCGGCACCAGGGTCCGCTTCCACCCCGACCCGCAGATCTTCGGACCGCATGCCCGCTTCGAGCCGGCGCGGCTTTTCCGAATGGCCCGCTCCAAGGCCTATCTCTTCGGCGGCGTCGAAATCCGCTGGTCCTGCGATCCGGCGCTCCTGCCGGAAGGTTCGGAAATCCCGGACAGGGCCGTGTTTCATTTTCCCGGCGGCCTCAAGGACTATCTGGCCGCCACGCTCGGCAAGGAATTCACCGTCACCCGCGAGATTTTTGCCGGCAAATCGGAAAAGTCCGGCGGCCACGGTTCGCTCGAATGGGCGGTCACCTGGTATGGTGGCGACCAGCAGATCCATTCCTACTGCAACACCATCCCGACACCCGAAGGGGGAACGCACGAGGCGGGCCTGCGCATTGCGCTGACGAAGGGGCTCAAGAACTACGCCGAGCTCACCCAGAACAAGCGCGCTGCGATCGTCACCACCGACGATGTCATGATCTCCGCGGCAGGCATGCTCTCGGTCTTCATTCGCGAGCCGGAATTCGTCGGTCAGACGAAGGACAAGCTGGCAACGGTGGAGGCGCAGCGGATCGTCGAAAACGCGCTTCGCGATCCTTTCGACCATTACCTCGCCGACAATCCGGCAGAGGCGGCCAAGCTTCTCGACTGGGTGGTGGAGCGCGCCGAAGAGCGCGTACGGCGGCGCAAGGAAAAGGAAGTCAGCCGCAAGACGGCGGTCCGCAAGCTGCGCCTGCCGGGCAAGCTCGCGGACTGCGCCCAGAATACGGCGGAAGGTGCCGAACTCTTCATCGTCGAAGGGGACTCGGCCGGCGGATCGGCCAAACAGGCGCGCAACCGCGCCAACCAGGCGATCCTGCCGCTGCGCGGCAAGATTCTCAACGTCGCCAGCGCCGGCCGGGAGAAGCTCGGTGCCAATCAGCAGATCGGCGATCTCGTCCAGGCGCTCGGCTGCGGCACGCGCTCGAAGTATCGCGAAGAGGACCTGCGCTACGAGCGCATCATCATCATGACCGACGCCGACGTCGACGGTGCGCACATCGCATCTCTTCTGATCACCTTCTTCTACCAGGAAATGCCGGAGCTCATCCGCGGCGGCCATCTCTATCTCGCCGTGCCGCCGCTCTATCGCCTGAGCCAGGGTTCCAAGACGCTTTATGCCCGCGACGACGCGCATCGCGAAGAGTTGATGCGGACGGAGTTCAATGGCCGTGGCAAAGTCGAACTCGGGCGATTCAAAGGCCTCGGCGAGATGCTGCCCGCGCAGCTCAAGGAAACCACGATGGACCCGGCCAAGCGGACGCTCCTCAAGGTCGAAATCGACGATGTCGACTTCGAGGGTACCCGCGATGCCGTCGACAGCCTGATGGGAACGAAAGCCGAGGCCCGCTTCCGTTTCATCCAGGAGCGCGCCGTTTTTGCGGACAACCTGGATATCTGAAACGCGTGATCGCCCTCACGGCTCCTGCCGAACCGGTTTTTCCATGAACAGGCTCAGCGGATCCGGCAGATAGGTGCCGAAGGGCGGGCGCTCCACGTAGCCGGATGCCCTGTACAGGCTGATCGCTTCCGGCTGATGGATGCCGGTCTCAAGACGGATCGCCGTCAGACCGAGCTTTGCCGCTTTGGCTTCAAGGGCCGATACGAGCAGCTTGCCAATCTTCAGCCCCCTCGCCTCCGGGTCGATGAACATCCGCTTGATCTCGGCCGTACCGTCGCCTGCTTCGACGAGGCCACAGCAGCCGACGATTTCGCCGTCACGTCGAGCGACGAAAAAGGATACGGCCGGCTGCTCCAACTGAGACAGATCGACCAGATGATTGCTTTCGGCCGGATAGAGCGATGCCGCATAGGCGTCGGACAATTCGAGCAGGCGGATGACGGCCGGCTGGCGCGGCGACTCTTCGGCGATGGTTACGGCGGTCATTTCAGTCTCTCCCCATGCACGATCGTAAGCTGGATGTGAGCTTCCAAAGGAATCCATTCGGTCCCGCGCCGGAAGCGCCCGGTTCCAACGCTCTAACGCCGAAGGACGCCGGGACCAATACGCCAAACGACGCAAGTTCGCAGCTATCACAATCAATCCGCGTGACGGTGAGAAACAATTTGTTTCGGGGCTCGCCGGCTTTGCCCTTCTTTGGAGAGAATCGGACGGCCATAAACAGGGACTCGCCATCATCTGAACGGAAAACGTGACCATGAAAGCCGCCCTGATCGTCATGACCATTCTCGGTTGCGACGACAACGTGACCCAATGCCATTACATCTCGACCGTGAACGGCGACTGGCCGTCGATCGTGCAGTGCGACGCGGAATCGCAAAAGGAACTGCCGCGGTTCTCCGACAGGAACTACCCGGTCGTGGTGGCCGTGTGCGAGAGCTCAGGGCCGGGCATGACGGCGGAAACCGAGCCGGTTCCGGAGATGAATGCAACGCTTCCGACCCAGCCGGGCGTGCAGCAAAACACACCCCCAGCGGCGGAAGGCGGAGAACCAACCTTGCCGAGGCGCGCTTTGGCATTGATCAGCGGCGCGGTACCCGACCGGGAGAAGCTGAAGGCGATCGTCAGCGCACCGGTCCACTACGTCGAAGACGGCTATTCGTGGGTGGCGCGCCGATTCGGCAATTGAGGTAATCAAGTCCTCTTACGCGGCCTGGCGGGATAGCGACGCGTAGTTGCGCGCCCTCTGCCGCTGCTCGGCAAAAGCCAGCCGCTCCGCCAGTTCGGCGACGACGTGATATGCGCCGCGGCTTCGGCGGCGAAGGCGATCCGAAAGTCTGGCGGCCACGGAGGGGGAGACTCCATCGTGATCCGCATCTGCCTCGCATTGGCAGAACAATACGGCCTCCGAAAACACTCCGCTTACTTCAGGCCCAAGACCCGCAGTTTCGAGGAGAGCCCTGATCGAGTGGAACCGCCCGCCCGAAAGGATCGATCGGACGCGCTTTTCCGGGACTCCGGACAGATCCACGATCGCCGCGGAAAAAAACTCCGTCCTGCCGCTGCAAAGCGCCGTCAACAGCAGAGCCGGCGTCAGGCGGCCGGCTTTGCGGAGACCGGCAACCATCCGCTGCAATTCCTCCCTCGCGGAGGCCGAGGAAAGCGTCAGCGCTGCCGCATCGCAAGACTCCCGCACGACACGCTGCGCCCGCCCCTCGCCCACGACGGCGCGTACCAGGTCGGAGGCCGCAAGCGCCGCGCCGACTTTTTCGGCGAGGATCTGGCGCGCGTCGCTCGGCAGATCATGACGCTCGAGCAACAGGCCGCGGGCGGCCACGCTATCGCCGAGACGGTCGGCTATTCGCCGCAACGAGCCCGGAGACAGTCCGGCCCCCGGGTTTTCCAACAGAATGAGCACCTCTTCCTCGCCGCCAATCTCGGCGATCGCAGCCGCAACCGCGCATGAGACGGCGCTGCGGGAGGCGATCATCGCCCGCATCTCCGCGCCGCCCTCCGCCGTCATGTCGACAAGATCGTCGTCGTTCAAGACGGGAGAGCGGGAAATGGTGATGTAGGCGATCTCGGGCTGATCCTGCGCAAGCACCTTGATGATCGAGCGCGGTACAATCGGGCAATCGGCCAGCGCCTCCGCGAGAGATCGACGCACCTTGGGCGAAGGATCGTCGAGGAGAAAGGTCATGGCCATTTCGGCCGCCTGCCGATCGATGCCGTTCACAGCGGCTTCAGCATAGGCGCGACCAAGCGCACTGGCAGCACTGGCACGTTCGCTGGCTTTCGCCGTTTCCACCCAGCGAAGAAATGCTTGTATGATCACCTATGCCCCACTAGTCACCCGAGCAGCCCCATGCTCGAAACCTAGCGGGCAAAGGTTTAAGATTGGTTCACCATGTCTGTTAACGGCGCGATAACCACCCTACCGCTCCTGTATCTGCCGGCCGACGAACCGCCGCCTCCGAAGCAGATCCTGACCGCCGTTCAAGCGGTCGTGGTGACCGGCGGCCAAATTGGCCGGCCACTCTCGGACCTGCCTCGGCAGGATGCAGGCTGCCTGTTGCTCGCCCGAATCGGGACGAGCGGCGATCCCGGCGAAGACGAGCTTGCCGCTTTGATCGGCAACGGCTTCGATGGCATCGTTCTGTCCGGATGCCGCGGCCCCGCAGACATTCAGCGGCTCGATGTGCTGCTCAGGGTCGCCGAGGCGGCGGCCAGCAAGGCCGAGGGCCGAACGGTGATTCTTGCCGAATACGCGACGACGCCGGAAAGCGTCCTGTCGCCGCATTCGCTGGCGGGTGCATCACCGCGCCTCTCGGCACTGATATTCGATGCCTCGGCCCTGGCGGAAGCGTGTGGTTGCAGGCGCGTCACCGAAACCGGCGATGTGCCGGCCGTCGTCCGGGCCGGCCGCGCGGCGGCGGTCCTGAGAGCTCACGAGGCCCGCATCGCGGCCTACGACATGCTGCCGGTCGACGCCGATGATGAGGCGGCCGTGCGACGCCTGTGGAAAAGCAGCATAGAGAATGGCTTTTCCAGCGTTGCCATCCGCTCGCCGCAACAGATCGGTCTTCTTGCCGCTGCAGGTGTCGCGCCCCAAGCCCAGACGGGATGAATCGATGGACGACGGTCTCAGGTCGATCACCTGAACCATCGTGATCTAGCGGACAGGCCGGATCATTTCGAAGACGTCGCCGCCATCGCAATAGTCCATGTAGCCGAGCCGGGCGAGCGGCTTCACGGTCGCCATATCGAACCGCCCGTCGCGAATGGCCTCCTCGCGGATGTGAATGCCGACCACTGCGCCGATGACGACATAGCTGTCGGAAGCCACGCCGTCGACGCCCTTGGGACGAAAGATATCCGTCATCCGGCATTCGAGCGCCGCGAACGCCTCTCCCACGAAGGGAGCCTTCACGAGCGTTCCGTCGACGGGGGTCAGCCCTGCAATCTCGAACTCGCTTTCACCATGCGGGGCAGCCACCGAGGTAAGATTGACCGCCTCGCTCAGGTTGCGGCTGGCAAAGCTCGCGGTGAAATCCCCGGTCGCCTCGATATTGCGTACCGAATCCTTGTAGCCGCTCGAGGCGAACATCACGAGCTTCGGCCGGTCGCTGATGGCGTTGAAAAAGGAATAGGGGGCGAGATTCAGCGCCCCATCGGCCGCGCGGGTGCCGATCCAGCCGATCGGTCTCGGCGACACGATCGCCTTGAAGGGATCGTGCGGCAGGCCGTGTCCGTTTCCGGCGGTATCGTAGAACATCAGTCACTCTCCCCGACCCAGGTGACGATCTCCTCGAGTTCGGGCCTGGGGCGCTCCGTCGGCGGCACCGTTGCAGTGCCGATGTGAATGAAGCCCGCAATCTTCTCGCCCGGCGCCACGCCCAGCAGCGGATAGGCCCGTTCCTCGAAGGCATACCACTCGGTCAGCCAGTTCGAGGCGTAACCGAGCGCATTTGCGGCCATCAGCAGATTGAGGCAGACGGCACCAGCCGACATCTGCTGCTCCCATTCCGGAATCTTGAAATGCGGCGCCGCCTTGCTGACCACGGCGACCACGACGGGCGCGCGCGTCAGCCGCGCCTCCTCGACCTTGATCATCTCTTCCGGCATGTCCGGCCTGGCGGCAAGCGCCATTTTCTTCAGTTCGGCGCTGATGCGCGCCCTCTCCTCGCCCCGATAGACAATGAAGCGCCACGGCGCCAATTTGCCATGATCCGGCACGCGCGAGGCGAGCTTCAGCATCTCCGCGACTTCCGCCTTGCTGGGTCCTGGCTCACCCATCTGAAAGGCCGGGATGGACCTGCGGGAGGCAAGATAGTCGACAAGCTTTATTTCGGTTTTCATATCGAGCGAATTCCACTAGTTTGCGGCCGGATCGGCAGCCACGAAAATGCCATACCGGCGTCCCAAGTGGAGTCACCCAGTCAAGAAGTCAACTGCTCTCATGCGTCTCCGTCATCGTATTTTCCTGAGAACCGTTCTGGCGATCACACTCGCCGGGACCGGTGCGGGACGCGCGCTTGCGGAGGATGCCACTGACGCCTTCAAGAGCTTTCCCTCGATCTCCGGCACGCACAAGATGCCGAAGCTTACCGGTTTCAGCCCGCTCATCACCGATCCGATGCAGGGCGGCCAACTGAAGGACGTGAAGCTCGAGGCGCTGCTGACGGATAATGGAAAGCCGGTCCAATCGGGCCTTACCTGGCGGGTCTTCAGCCCCATTCCGGGAAGCGACGGAAAGCTGCCGCTGCTCGCGACCTCCGAGGGCGGCTCCACCGCTTTCAATCTCGTGCCCGGCGAATATTTCGTCAATGTCGCCTTTGGCCGGGCGGGCGCGACCCGCAAGATTCGTGTGCCCGAAGACGGCCCGCTCGACAAACAGGTGCTCGTGCTCGACGCCGGGGGCGTCATGCTGAACGCCGTCTCCGGCAGCGATGTCCGCATCCCGCCGAACGAACTCAGCTTTTCGATCTTCTCTTCCGACGTGAGGGAGGATGGCGAGCGCGGCCTCGTGGTCGCCGACGTGAAGCCCGGTACGGTGGTTCAGCTCAATGCCGACACCTACCACGTCGTGTCGAACTACGGATCGGTGAATGCCGTCATCCGTGCCGACATCCAGATCGAAGCCGGCAAGCTGACCGAAGCGACGATCCAGCACCGCGCCGCGAAGCTGACCCTGAAACTCGTCTCGGAAGCCGGCGGCGAAGCCATTGCGGATACCGCCTGGTCGATTCTCACCTCCTCCGGCGACGTCGTCAGCGAGAGCGTCGGCGCCTTCCCGACCCTCGTCCTTGCCGAGGGCAGCTACACGGCGGTGGCGCGCAACAAGGACAAGATCTACCAGCGCGACTTCGCCGTGAAGGCCGGTGTCAACACTGATGTTGAAGTGCTGCTCAACGGCAGCGGCGAAGCCGACGAGGCCGCGGACGCGCAGGACTGAAGACGTAACCCCACCCGGCCCCTCAACCGCCTGCCGGTACCTTCACCCATCAAAATGGGAGTAGGTGGCGGCCGCCGGATGAGCGGCAGCCGCGCGACAAGAGCCTCACAACAGTGCGCACGGAATCCCACAGTTTCAGTTGCGGGCGTGCGCTCGAGCGTCTTGAAACGACGCACTTGCGCACGAAAACCGTTACACACTTCTCCTGGAATTGCTCCTGCGCTTTAGGTCCGGTGCCATGGCTTCGGCGGAAAGCGAAGCGACCGCCTCGTCCAGCGACATTGGCGTCTGCGCCTGAGAGCCCAAGCGACGGATGTTGACCGACCGCTCCTCCGCTTCGCGCTTGCCGCAGACGACGATCACCGGAACCTTCGTCACCGAATGCTCGCGGACCTTGTAGTTGATCTTCTCGTTGCGGAAATCGGTCTCGACCGTCAGCCCCGCATCACGCAAGCGTTCGGCGACTTCGCGGCCGTAATCGTCCGCTTCCGACGTGATGGTTGCGACCACCACCTGCAGCGGCGATATCCACAGCGGCATGTGGCCGGCATAGTTCTCCAGCAGAATGCCGAGAAAACGCTCCATCGAACCGCAGATGGCGCGATGGATCATCACCGGCTGGCGCTTCTCGGATTCGCTGTCGATGTAAAAGGCGCCGAAGCGCTCCGGCAGGTTGAAGTCGACCTGCGTTGTTCCGCACTGCCATTCGCGGCCAATCGCGTCCTTCAGCGTATACTCGAACTTCGGGCCGTAGAAGGCGCCCTCGCCCGGCAGGATGCCGGTCTTGATGCGGCCTTCGGACTGCGCCTCGATGGTCTGCAAGACTTCCGTCATCACGGCTTCGGCGCGATCCCAAAGCTCATCCGAGCCCACGCGCTTTTCCGGCCGCGTCGACAGCTTCACGACGATCTCCTTAAAGCCGAAGTCCTCATAGACGGAAAGGATCAGGTCGTTGATCTTCAGGCATTCGGCCGCCATCTGCTCGTCGGTGCAGAAGATGTGCGCATCGTCCTGCGTGAAGCCGCGGACGCGCATGAGACCGTGCAGCGCGCCGGAGGGTTCATAACGGTGGACTGCGCCGAATTCCGCCAGCCGAACAGGAAGTTCGCGGTAAGACTTCAGACCGTGCTTGAAGATCTGAATGTGTCCGGGGCAATTCATCGGCTTCAGCGCGAAGACGCGGTCATCGTCCGTATCGTCGCCGGCGACAGTCACCTTGAACATGTTGTCGCGATACCAGCCCCAGTGACCGGAGGTCTCCCACAGCGACTTGTCGAGAACCTGGGGAGCATTGACCTCCTGGTAATCGCCTTCGAGCCGGCGGCGCATATAGGCGACCAGACTCTGAAATATCCGCCAGCCCTTTCCATGCCAGAAGACCACGCCGGGCCCTTCCTCCTGGAAGTGGAAGAGGTCCATCTCGCGGCCGAGCCGGCGATGGTCGCGCTTCTCGGCTTCGGCCAGCACGTGCAGATACTGATCCAGCTCCTCCTGCGTGTGCCACGCAGTGCCGTAGATGCGCGTCAGCATCGGATTGTTGCTGTCGCCGCGCCAATAGGCGCCCGCCACCTTCATCAGCTTGAACGCCGTACCGATCTGGCCTGTCGAGGCCATGTGCGGCCCGCGGCAGAGATCGAACCAGTCGCCCTGGTAATAGATCTTCAGGTCCTGCCCCTCGGGAATGGCGTCGACGAGTTCCACCTTGTAATTCTCGCCCTTGGCGGCAAAGACCTCCTTGGCCTTTTCGCGCGACCAGACCTCCTTGGTGAAGGGCCTGTTGCGGGCGATGATCTCCCGCATCTTCTTCTCAATGACGGGCAGGTCGTCCGGCGTGAAGGGCTCGTTCTTGGCGAAGTCGTAATAGAAGCCGTTGTCGATGACCGGACCGATGGTCACCTGCGTTCCCGGCCACAACTCCTGCACGGCTTCCGCCATGACATGGGCCGCGTCGTGGCGGATGAGCTCGAGCGCGCGCTTGTCGTCGCGCGTGACGATCTCGATCCTACCTTCCGTCACGGCATCCGAGAGATCGCGCAGTTCGCCGCTGATGGCGATCGCGACGGCCTTCTTGGCGAGAGACTTCGAGATCGATTCCGCGACATCGCGACCGGTCGTGCCGGCGGCGAATTCTCGAACGGAGCCATCAGGAAATGTAAGGGAAACAGAATGCGACATCATGATCTCCTATCCAGTCCCGCCAACGAATGCGGGTGGTATGGTTTGCCGGCCGGGCCGGTTCGCGGGCCTGATAAAGCTTTTTCACCGTGGAGTAAAGGCGCGGCGGCCGCTCAACCGGCAACCATTCCACGCAGTCGCCTCACGGTGTTCCAGTTGCGCACCGTCCCGATGCCGAGCCGTTTGGTCGTTAGCGCCCCGAGCAACTTCGATTCGCTCGCCCTGCCGGCAAAATCGACCCAGAGATCGCCGTCGACGATGGCCACGCGCTCGCCCCTGGAACAATGGCCGAGCAGTTTTTCCCGCATGTCGGCTTCGAGAGGAGAGCGCATCACCCGCACGTGGACGCTCGCAGGATCCCTTTCGCTTTCCACGAGAAAAGGGTTGCCTGCCGCAAGTCTCGACCAGTCCTCCGCGGAACGAACGATGATATCGACGTGACGGCCGAAGGTCTTCTCGAAAGTCCTTTCGAGTTCGGCCTCCAATTCCGCGAGCGGCTTTTCTGGCGACTCGAACAGAAGATTGCCCGTGGCGACGAGCGTGCGCGGCGCCCTGTAGCCGAGCGCTTCGGCCATCGCCTTCAAGTCGGCCATAACGACGCGCCGGCCGTCGGCGAGAACGATGCTGTGCAGCAAGGCGACGTAAGCCTTCATTCGCCTCAAGCCCGCCAGAAATCGACAGCGCCCGCGGGTAGGCGCGCGAGCACGCGATCGAACAGCGTTTCGTCTACATTGCGCCGCAACGCCGCGGCTACATCTGCGATCGCCGTTTCCGGAGAGACGTTGTGATTGCCTCGGAAGGCCTGCACCTCGCGCGTCATCGCCCGGCGTTCGCAGAAGGGCACGGTCGGCTCCTCCAGGTCCCAGTCGCCGACGAAGATCGCTCGAAGGACCGGCGGTAGCGCCTTGGCGAAAAGCAGGGCGCCGGAAATATCGAGGCGACGGCGGAAAGTGTAAAGCACCGCCTGCACCATGGTATAGGCCTGATTGGTTGTCTGAAGAGCCGCGATATCGCGTGCGTCGACGATGAACCGGTCGAAATCCGCAGAGGCCTGCCGGTACTCCATCGGAATGGTCACGGCTCTCATGCGTCCTTTCGGCGTAATTGCCAGTAGCGCCATGGCGTGTACCAGCGCTGGCGCGGTGCGAGGCTTTCCGGCACCGGATCGAATCCGTGGGTTCCGCCCGGGCCGCAGCGGATGACCCGGAACAAGGTCAGCCACCCGCCGGCCCAGAGGCCGTATCGGGCGATCGCCTCGAAGCCGTACTCCGAACAGGTCGGCAAGTGCCGGCAGGAATTGCCGATGAAACTCGACAGCGTCAGTTGATAGGCGCGGATCAGGGTGACGCCGACGAGGCGCCCCGGCGTCTTGCGGAACGGCCCGGACCAATTCCGCCCTCCGGCGGCACCGGCATCGCCACGGGTGAATGCATGATCGGCATGGGGCTGAGGGCACATGGCTCAGACGGCCGAGGCGAGGCGCCTCGCCTCGATCTGACCGATGGCATCGACGACGGCATCGAAAGTCAGCATCGTCGAGGCATGACGCGCCTTGTAGTCCTTGACCGGCTTCAGAAAGCGCATGTCTTCGAAGCGATCCGATGGCCCCTCCCCATCGGCCTTCAGCATGGCCAGCATGTCCTCGCGGGCCTGCCGGATCTCGTCCGCATGGGCACCCACGACATGGCGCGCCATGATGGATGAGGACGCCTGGCCGAGCGCACAGGCCTTGACGTCATGGGCGAAGTCGATGACGACGTCGCCGTCCATCTTCAGCCAGATTCTCACCTTCGAGCCGCAAAGCTTGGAATGCGCGGCGGCTTCGGCGTCGGCGTCGGTCAACATTCCGAGGCGCGGAATATTCCCTGCGAATTCGAGAATTCTGCTGTTGTAAATGTCGTCTATCATTTAGGAATCCGGTGGATTTTTCGCGGTTTCGGGCGTTCGGCGCATGATTTTCCCCAGGCGGCGGGAAAAAAGCAAGGCGTGGCGCATTCGGGCTCTTTTATCCATGTGGCACCATACTATATGCTATGTCGTGTTGGGGTGACAGTTCCGCAAGGGGATCAAATGTCGCCTGTTGTTTGGGAAACCGTGCCGGACGGTCCAGTGCACTGCTAAGCCGAGACCCGAAAGCCCCGGAGCCCGCCAACGGAACCCAAGCCTGCAGGGTTAGGCGTATGGCCAATGGCGAGTTGTCCGAAAAGATAAAACGTCAGCAATTTCGTATTGCTTGAAGGGGCCATATGGACGCCATAGTGAAGAATTTTCCTGTGCTCGACGACACAGGTCGTCCGACGCAGAAGGAAGCCGAAGAAGCCGTTCGCGTCTTGTTGCGCTGGGCAGGTGAAGATCCGGCACGAGAAGGCCTGAAGGACACGCCTTCGCGCGTCGCCAAGGCGTATCGGGAAATTTTCGGCGGCTACGATCTCGCGGCTGAAGACGTGCTCGGGCGAACCTTCGAGGAAGTCTCCGGCTACGACGATATCGTGCTGGAAAAGGACATCCCGTTCTATTCGCATTGCGAGCACCACATGGTACCGATCATCGGCAAGGCTCATATCGCCTATCTGCCGAACGGCCGCGTGCTCGGTCTTTCCAAGATCGCCCGGGTCGTCGATATCTACGCCCGTCGTCTGCAGACACAGGAAGCGATGACGGCGCAGATCGCCAAGGCCATCGACGAGACCCTCATGCCCCGGGGCGTGGCGGTGATGATCGAGGCCGAGCATCTGTGCATGGCGATGCGCGGCATCAAGAAGCAGGGCGCGACGACGCTGACGACCACCTTCACCGGTGCGTTCAAGAGCGAGCCGGCCGAACAGGTCCGTTTCATGACGATGCTCCGGGGCTTCAAGTAAGCTCCGCCACCGCATGCTGAAAAGCATGCAGCAACCCCCAAGTGCTACAGCGACCTTGCGCGTCTGACCGAGACGCGCGGCGCTGTAGTGGAGCTCGGACTATGACGCTCACATTTGCATCCCCTCCGCAGGACAAGGCCGAACTGGAAAGCGGCCCGGCCTTCACCCCGCGTTTCGACGAGAAGGGTCTGATCACGGTCGTCGTCACCGATGCCCGCGACGGCGAATTGCTGATGGTTGCGCACATGAATGCCGAAGCGCTGTCCCTCACGCTCGAAACCGGAATCGCGCATTACTACAGCCGCTCACGCGAACGCCTGTGGAAGAAGGGCGAAAGCTCCGGCAATTTGCAGACCGTCCGGGAAATACGAACCGATTGCGACCAGGACGCCGTCTGGCTGAAAGTTTCGGTGGCTGGCCACGATGCGACCTGCCATACCGGGCGCCGCTCGTGCTTCTATCGGACGGTCGGCGTCACTGATGGCGAAGCAAAAGTGGCGATCACCGACGACAACAGGCATTTCGATCCGGCGCAGATTTACGCCGGCAACTGAGCATCTGCATTTTCCTGGTTCACCTGGGTGATATATTCATCTTTTGGCAACCAAACGGGCATCTAATCATTAATCTTGTAAGTGGTTCCCGCGGTAACGGCGGAGTACCAAAATGTGTTGCAGGCTGTATCCAATGTTTATCGGGCGGGCCGCATTTGTAGCCGGTTCAGTGCTATATCTCGATTATGGTGTCAGACTTTCAGCGACCAAACGTGAAGCCGGCACCGGCATGTTTCGATGGCCGAATCGCTTCGGTTCCAGGAATATGCGGTAGTAGGGCTGCAGGGCCGTGTCGGAAGCTAATCTATTCGGCGGTGTCGGAGGTGCCGGATGCTGAACTGGACATTCACGCGTAACAGTCAGATCGCCGATCTTTCCGGCGCGAACGGGTCATCGATCACGACCACTCCTCCAGAACCACCCATTTCCCAGTCCGTGAAACCCAGGATCGCGCTGGCGCTCGGCGGCGGTGCTGCGCGAGGTTGGGCCCATATCGGTGTCCTGAAAGCCCTCGACGAGGAGGGCATCGAAGTCGGAATGATTGCGGGCACATCGATCGGCGCGCTGGTCGGCGGCTGTTATCTCGCCGGCAAGCTCGATGAATTGGAGGCTTTCGCCCGCTCGCTTACCGTGCGCCGTATTGCCGGCTTGCTCGATTTCGCGATCGGCGGCGGTGGCCTCTTTGGCGGTCTGCGGCTCACCAAGCGGATGCAGGAACATCTGCAGAACCTCAGTATCGAGGATCTCGACCGGCCCTTCGTGGCCGTCGCCACGGAAGTCTACAGCGGCCACGAGGTCTGGATCGAGAAAGGATCCCTGATTACCGCCATTCGCGCATCCTACGCCTTGCCTGGCATCTTCGAGCCCGTCAACGCCAACGGCCGGACGCTCATCGACGGCGCGCTGGTCAACCCCGTTCCCGTTTCGGTCTGCCGCGCACATGAGCAATTGCACGTCGTCGCCGTCAACCTGAACTACGACGTCTACGGCCGCTCGGCGGTCGTCAAGCACAGCGCCGGCATGGAAACGCCCGACGCGCCGGCGACGGAGACGAACCGTTTTTCGGCACGGCTCGGCATGACCAGTGTGATGGTCCAGGCCTTCAACATCATTCAGGACCGCATTTCGCGCGCCCGGCTGGCTGGCGATCCGCCGGATCTGTCGCTCCATCCGAAGCTGAACGATATCGGACTTTCGGAATTCCACCGCGCCGGCGAAGCGATCGAGCGCGGTTATCAGGAAGCCAAGATCAAGCTTTCGGAAATCCGGCGCATGCAGGAACCGCTGCCTCGTTGAAAGGCCGGGAGAACTTGCGGATCGGCCCAAGTGTTCCAAGGCCCGTTGAGATCCGGACACCCGGCGCCGCTTGTTTGATTTCTCCATTCCTGTGCTTGTCACAGGAGTCGAGTGGCGCACGGTCAGCCGTCACAAACTCAAAATGAATCTCAACAGGCCTTAGCCGGAGATATAGGCCTTGATCTGTTCGGCCTCGTTCTCGATGGCGCGGATGTGATATTTCACCACGTCTCCAATCGAAATAATGCCGGCCAGCCGGCCTTCCCGCTCCACGGGTAGATGACGCGCGCGAAATTTACTCATCATCTCCATCAGCGCGTCGACAGACATTTCTTCGCGACAGCAATAGACGTTCTGCCACATGACGGAAGAAACCGGCTTGTCGAGGCAGGCGGCACCATATCGGGCAATCGAGGCGACGATGTCGCGCTCCGTCATGATGCCCACGATATGCTCTTCCGGATCGACGACGACAACGGCTCCGATATGATTTTCATGCAGTAAAGTCGCGACCTGCTGCACCGTCACCTGCGCCGTGACCGTGACGACGTTGCTGCCTTTTTCGTTGAGAATCGCTTTCACCGACATGCGCACATCTCCCGTTGCGACAAAACCGGGCCGACGGGAAGAGTTTCCGTCCGTGCCGGTCACTGCACTTTCCTCCGGTGGAAGGAAGTCCGCGATGACAGTGCAAATGGCCGCAGGAAACCCGTACCCATTCCGGCGCCTGCGCAGCCCCTTGGCACTCCTCGAGCACAAAGCTACGCCGGCACCCGGCCTTTTCCGCGGTCGCCTCGAGCAATTCGGCGGCCGTGATGAATGGTGCTCCAGCGACTTCAGGAAATCAAGGCTTCTGCAGAAAGCCGTCCGCCTCTGCGGCGAAATCAGTCATCACGAAAAATTCCGCGGTTGACACAATCGATCGTCGCACCCTCGCCCGAAGCCGGTGGAAGCTTCTTTCCGGCTGGCAGTGCCTCACCTTTCCTGCCTTCGGGGATCGAAGAATGCGAACAGAAGGAAGCCGAAGAGGAAACCGCCGATATGCGCCTCCCAGGCCACGCTTCCCGCCCCTCCGATCGACAGAATGCCAAAGCCCACCAGCAAATTTGTCAGGAACCATATCCCGGTGAAGACGAGCACGGACCGGTTGGTGAGCGTCTCCGCAAACGACAGCCGCCGATTGAGATGGGCAAACTGGCGGCTGATGCGACCGCTCGGGGAAAATACGAACCGGGCCGCCGCCCCCATCAAGCCTGACACGACGCCCGAAGCCCCGATCACCACCGCCATCTCGCCCCAATGGAAGATGATATGCAAGCCGACGGCGGCAGCCGCCGACAGGCACCAGAACAAGGCGAGCCTGGCCATCCCGATCCGTCTGACGACGGGTGCGCCGAACGCGACCATCCAGAAGACATTGAAGATGAGATGCTCCCAACTGCCGTGCAGGAAGGAATAGGTCACCGGCGTCCAGAGCCAGACCAGCCCCTGCTCACCGAGCGGCAGCGTGTAGCGCACCGGCAGAAAGGCAAAGTTGAGGATCAGCTCCTGGTCGATCTCGGCCGGCAGAACATAGGTCCTCAAGACATGGACCGCGATCAGGAACAAAAGGATGCCGGTCAGCCCCGGCGGAAGATTGAAGGCGGGCTCGCGACTGCGGACGCCGGTACTTTCGACATCGGTTTCCGGTGATGTTGCCGCCTGATCCCGTTCCATCGCTGCCTCTTCCCTTCGGTCGCTGCGGTTGCGCTCAGACGGCGGCGAACCGCCCACAGCAGCGCGCAAGGGATAAGCAAACAAAAAAACGCCGTCCAGTGAAAACTGAACGGCGTCACGCGCCGTTCCGCGCGTATCAGTCGACGTGCTGAAGGCAATCCTTCGTGAAGTGCTGCCGAATGAAATGGCAGCCGCCGGCGTCGAGCGCAATCGAAACCGGCCGTTAACCTTAATTTCGCGCTGGCACGAAAATCGCTCCATGCACTCAAGGAATACCCAATAGGCCGCCGGCTATCCCGATCCGGGACGGTCTGCGCCGCAACAACGACCGATCGGGCAAAAATGCGCAGCAGAACGACAATGGAACTGTTTCAATACTGGAACGAAGTTCGCGGCGACCGCGATCTCCCGCGCCGTGACGAAATCCAGCCCGCCGATATTCGTTCACTCCTGCCCAACATCTTCATCCTCCAGGCAGAGGCGGACGGCGGAATACACTTTCGTCTCGCGGGCACCCACATCTGCGGCCTGTTCGGCGACGAACTCCGCCACCGTCAATTCTCCGCCTTGTGGCTCGGCGGACAGCAGGAGGAGGCTGCCGGTATCGCCGTTGAGGTCGTGAAGCGATGCACGCCGATGCTTCTGACCGCGTCCGGCGCAACCGCAACCGGAGATCGGCTGGACGTGGAAGTTCTGCTCACCCCCCTCGCCTCTCCCGACGGTACGGGCGACCGCATACTCGGCGCGCTGTCGCCGCTGTCCCGTCCGATATGGCTGCACATGAAGCCATTGCAGCACCTTGTCCTCGACAGCCGGTGTGCCGCATTCCCCGCGTCTGAATGCTCCACTGCCGGTCTGACCGCCAGCCGCATCGATGCCTGCGATCGCCCCTTCCGCGTGACGCAGCACCTGCGGGTCTTCGAGGGTGGAAGACGAAACTGAGCGAACCTTCTGTTAATCGGTGCGGTCTATACTTTCGGCTGCAAACTATATCCATCATAGAGTGATCATGTTCTCCTTCCAGCATGCGCAGAACAGCGCCCCGAAACCACATCAGGAAAGTGCGTTTCAGCGCGTTTCCGTTAATCTTTCGGGACGACTGATGCTTGCCAGTCACGAGGAGTATGACTGTACCGCCTTGGAGATGTCGCCGGGCGATGTTCTCTTAACCTCCCCCGCGCGTCCGCGCGGCGGGGAGCGTATCATTGCCTATGTCGACCATGTAGGTCGCCTCGAAGGTACCGTGTCACGCGTCGCGGACGATACGTTCGTGATTCAGCTCAACGCCACGGAGCGCAAGCGCGAGAAGCTTGCGGCACAGCTGACCTGGATCGCCAACAAACACGAACTCGGTCTGCCGGAAGACCGGCGCCATGACCGGCTTGCGCCCCGCAAGACATTGACGGAACTCACCGTCGATACCGGCGAGAGATACAGCTGTCGGATCATCGACCTCTCGCTTTCCGGCGCGGCGGTCGACATCGACACACGGCCCGCCGTAGGATCGCCGGTCAGGCTGGGCAATATGAAGGGCAGGATCGTCCGTCATTTCCAGGAAGGCGTCGCCATCGAATTCTCCGGGATACAGTCCCGCGAGGCACTGACCGAGTTTCTGTAAGCGCACCCGACGTAGCCTGGAGTAACGTCCACAGAGGCGGCGCTTGCTCGGCGGACCGCCTGGACCAGGCCTCTGCTCTCGCCAGTGCAAAACGACTCTTCCGCGGCGGCCGGCAACAAAAATAGCTTCTGGTAAACCGGCCGTTACTCTTCCCAGCGATCTGGCACTACTTCCTGATGGCTCCGATGGGTCATACCGTCACCGGCTGCATGGCTGGCGGGACGAGCAATCGCGGCCCTGCCACATGCGCCGCGACTATGTTTTTTCATAATATTCAACGTCTTACGCGGACTTTCACCGTAGTCGCTCCCGGTGGGCGCCGACAAGCCGCATAAAAATCGATAAAATTTGAATCGAATTTTATTACATTTCTCCTCAATTTTTATTCTTATGTTATTCGAGTTTGTTCTTGTTTTTACTTCCGATCTTCGCCGCCAGTAAAAAACTCTGTGCCAATGTCGAACCACAACGGGGAGACAATCATGCGCACAATCATCACCATGGCGATCGCTGCCGCAGCCCTTGCCACCGGCCTCATCACTGGGGCGGCTTACGCGGCGCCGGCGAACATGACGGTCGGCGGCGCGACCAACCCGCCGATCGGGCATTACGAGTTCTGCAAGGCCAATCCCTCCGAATGCCAGGCCATCGGCAAGGATCCTGGCCCGGCGGAGCTGACGCGCGAAAGCTGGAAGAAGATCCTCGAAATCAACTACGAGGTGAATCAGGCGATCGCTCCGATGACCGACATGGAGATCCATGGTGTCGAGGAAAACTGGTCCTACCCGGACGCCGTCGGGGACTGCGAGGATTACGTGCTGCTGAAGCGCCGCAAGCTGATCGAAAGCGGCTTCTCCCCCGCCGATCTCCTGATCACCGTCGTCTTGCAGCCGAATGGCGACGGTCATGCCGTCCTGACGGTGCGCACCGATCGCGGCGACTTCGTTCTCGACAACATGCGCAGCAAGGTGCTGCTCTGGTCGGACACGGAATATACCTACCTGAAGCGGCAGTCCTCGGACCATGCAGGCCGCTGGGTGAAACTGCAGGATGGTCGCGCTCTCGCCGTCGGCAGCGTCAGCGCGCAGTAAGGACATGAGCAGGCGCAGGCCATGGCCTGCGCCTCCGATCGGCCCCCGTCGGCACCCCGCCCGCGCCCGGGCGGATTTTCCCGGGCGGCCGCCACGCTTCACCCAAAATTAACCAAGTTGGACGAGCCTTGGCCGCGAGCGAGTTCCGCGCGGCGAGGTCCATTGGCCTTCGAGCGGATAGAACGCGCGCCTGATCAGGTATCCTACGGCGCAGCCATGAACCCGCCCCACATTCCCGAACCGGAACTCCTGCCGCTCCTTTCATCCCGCTCCGTATACACAGTTGCCGCAGCCGTCGTGATCCTCCTTGCGCTGACGATCGCCCTCTCCTTTTCCGGGCGCTGGTTCGGTCGACATCTCGCCCAGGCCGGCCACACTGCGAGCTGCGAAACCTACGACATCTTTATCGGCCAGGACCATTTGCGCCTGCCCGCGAATGCCATTCGCTTCGAAACCAACGCAACACGAGCATCGTCGAGCGCGTGGATCTCTATCTCACCTGGCCGGGGCTCGAAGGCTACAGCGAGAAGACGCGGCCATTGTTCGACGATGTCAGCCGGCCGGAAAATCTGATCTTCCTGCAGGTCGCGCAAAGTACGATGTCTCGCGACATGTCGGGGCGTCTCGCCCCCGTCTACCGCCATGTCCTGCAGCACGCGCCGCAGGCCGGCCCCGAGGGCCTCACTAGGTACGACGCAAAGCCGGATTCCAGCTATGCCGGCGAAGTCTTCTTCACCGCCGAGAGGGACGGACGCCCTGCCTATGTGCTGCGCTGCGTGCTTCCCGAGAACCCCGCGGCATCGACCAGCGCCGATTGCCAGCGCGACGTTCACATGGGCAAGGACCTCATCGTTCTTTACCGTTTCTCCAGCAGGTTGCTGCCGCAGTGGCGTACCATCGAAGATTCGATAGAAACTTACATCAGCACACATCTCGTGCCGTGATTTTGACGAAGAGTCGTGATGCAGCCAATGCGCCGGCTAGAACGGGATGGGGGAGTACGCACGGGGTTTCCGGCCGAGCCTACCAAGACATCATGATCTAGTGCGGGCTGAAGGTGTCGATCCTGAACAAAACGACCGGTGGCGGGCAACCAATCGTTCATCATAAACCGATTGGTAACGCTATCCCGATACTGTCTCGGGAAAGGTCGTATCCGGAGACGGCGTCCGGACGGCACCCCTGATATGTGAATGAAGAGCAATACAGTGTCTCAATCCGTTTTTTTTGATCTCGCGAAACGCCCGTTCGGCGTCTTTTCAGAAGTTGTGGGGCGGATTTTTCTTGCCGGCCTGATCGCCGTGCTGACCTTTTCGGCGCCCGCCTTCGCGAATTCCAAGTATGCCGGCATCGTCGTAGACGCGAAAACCGGCAAGGTTCTTTACGGCGAAGACGCTGATCAGTTACGCTACCCGGCTTCGCTGACGAAGATGATGACGCTGTATCTGACGTTCGAGGCGCTTGAAGCCGGACGGATCAGCAAAAGCACCCCTGTTCCCTTTTCCAAAAAGGCGTCGGCAGAGCCGCCGTCGAAGCTCGGTGTGCGCGCCGGCCGATCGATCACCGTCGAGCAGGCGATCCTGTCGCTGGTGACGCGCTCCGCCAATGATGCGGCAACGGCGCTTGGCGAGCTCCTGGGCGGTTCGGAGCAGCGCTTCGCCCGGATGATGACCAACAAGGCCCGCGCGCTCGGCATGACGCGCACCACCTATCGCAACGCCCATGGCCTGCCCAATTCCGAACAACGGACGACCGCCCGCGACCAGGCCCGCCTCGGTATCGCGCTCCGGCAGCATTTTCCGCAATATTACGACTATTTCTCCACGCGCAGCTTCCGTTTCGGGAAGCAGACGATCGGCAACCACAACCGGTTGCTCGGCAACGTCCGCGGAGTAGACGGTATCAAGACCGGCTATACACGCGCATCCGGTTTCAATCTCGTGACCTCGGCCCAGCTCGACGGGCGCAGCATCGTGGCGGTCGTCATGGGCGGCACATCCGGTGGCGCCCGCGATGCGCAGATGCGCAAGCTCGTCGCGAAATACATGCCTTCCGCATCGCGCCGCGGCAGCGGCAATCTGATCGCCGAGGTTCCGGCCGAACCCGTGACGACGGTAGCCGAAGCCGAAGTTCGGCCGGCAACCGCCGCGGCTGTCGCGTCGGCAGCGATGGACCTGCCGAATACCGGCCCGGTCCCGGATTTCCGCTACACAGGCGAAAGCGCCGGCAGCGTCGCAATGGCCTATGCATCGACGAAAGCGGCTTCGGACAACCCCGTGCTTGCAGCCAAGATTGCGCCGAACACGCTCGATTCACAGAGCGCCAGACTTGCCCAGGAGCCGGAAGCCGCTGGCGACGTCGATACGCAGATCACCAATTCGGTCGCCACCGCTGAAACCGCACCTGCCGCGGCCGAAGCGCGCACCGAAGCGAATGTCGGCATGCAGGGCTGGGTCATCCAGATCGGCGCCACGCCCGACAAGACGCAGGCCATGACCCTGCTCGACAATGCCAAGGAAAAGGGCGGCAAGGCACTGCGTAACGCCACCCCCTTCACGGTCGCCTTCAGCAATGGCGGAGCTCAGCTCTACCGCGCACGCTTCGGCGGCTTCGACGACCAGGACAAGGCCGTCAACGCATGCAGGGCATTGAAGAAGAAGGGCTTCGCTTGCTGGGCGAGCCAGCAGTAAGAGACGCCATCTACTGCATGTTTCCTTTGATCCAATCCGATCCAAGGACAAAGCATGCGGCAACCAAAGTGCTACAGCGACCTTTGCGCGGCTGAGACGCGCGGCGCTGCAGCGGCAGCCGGACGTTTTCCGGCTGTCCTCCTCGGATTAGTACAGCGTAACGAGGTCAGCATGGCAATGAACGAGAACGTCCCCGGCGACAGCCTGATTTCCGACCGGAAAGCAAGGTCTTCGCGCATCCGGCTGCATCCATTGCATGAGGCGGCCATGCGCATCGCCGACATCGGTCTGAACCGGTCCAAGGCAAAGACGCGCGACCTGGTGGGTATGCTCCTTACACACGGCGCGCGCGCTTGGCGTTCGACCCAGCCTCGGGCCGACATCCATCTGCATGTCGCGGCACCGGGTCGTAGTCACCCTCTCAGAATGCGCCTGCAATAAACAACGAAGGCCTGCTTCCCCCTCGTCTCTGTGCGTGTCACAGTGATGAGAGCAGCGCCGCGTCTGCGGCGCGAGAGGCGTTCTTTCAGCCCAAGGACTTGGTCGGCTGGATCCCTGTGACGAGCACAGGGATGGGTTCAAGCAAGCGGCGGGTATCCTATCCCGAATCTCCACGCGCCTTAAAGCACGCCAGGAGAAGCGCGAGCGGTTAGCAAGCGCCTCTTCCCGCCCGCCGGCTATAACAGCCCGAGTTCGGCAAGTTCACGCCGCAATTCGAGCGGCATCTCACCGCCATCGGCGAGCGAGGCAAGATCGCGCGGGGCTTCCTTCTCCTCGAGGTAGCGCCAGCCCTGAAAAGCCCGACGCGGCTGTGTTTCCGTCTCCATGACTTCCGGGCCGAGCAGGAGATTGCAGCGGCCGATGCCCTCGCCGTCGGTGAAGGTCTCGATGCCGATCAGCGGCTGTCGCGCCTGAACGTATCCCTTGATCACCCAATAGAGCGAACCGCCGGCGAGAAGCTCTTCCGCCCGCTTCGGGACCATCCGGGTCGTGTGGAAGGAGTGCGGCTGCTGCCCGGCTGCGATCGCCGCCAGGGCCCTGCGCGCTACCCATTCGCGCAGGTCCTCGATCGATTCGGCACCGACACAGAGTTTGATGAGATGCAAAGCCATGGCAAATCTTGAACACCCGGCCGACGGCTGCGGTCAAGCCGTCCGGGCATATTCGTCCACAGCCCCATCGGCTTCAGACTTACCGCTCAGCACTCGACCACGTTGACGGCGAGACCCCCGGTCGACGTTTCCTTATACTTCTCGTTCATGTCCGCGCCGGTCTGGCGCATCGTCTCGATACAGGCGTCGAGCGGCACGAAATGCTTGCCGTCACCCTTGAGTGCGAGCGAGGCGGCCGTAACCGCCTTGACGGCACCGAGGGCATTGCGTTCGATGCACGGCACCTGAACGAGACCTGCGACAGGATCGCAGGTCATGCCGAGATGGTGTTCGAGCGCGATCTCGGCCGCATTCTCGATCTGCTCGGGCGTTCCGCCCATGACGGCAGCAAGACCCGCCGCGGCCATCGCCGACGCCGATCCGACTTCGCCCTGACAGCCCACCTCCGCGCCGGAAATCGAGGCGTTGTGCTTGATGATACCGCCGATCGCCGCTGCGGTCAGCAGGTAATCCCGGATGCCTTCCTGATCGGCATCGTCGTGGAAATGCAGATAGTAGCGGATCGTCGCCGGAACGACGCCGGCCGCGCCGTTGGTCGGCGAAGTCACCACCCGGCCGCCAGCAGCATTCTCCTCATTGATCGCCATCGCATAGACGCTCAACCAATCATTTGCGAGGAGAGGATTGGTCTTGTTGGAGCGCCATTCCTCCTGCAGCTTGTCGTGGATCGCCCGGGCGCGCCGGCGCACCTTCAGACCGCCCGGCATGATGCCGTCCTGGCTGAGGCCGCGGTCGATGCAACTGCTCATCGCCGTCCAGATGCGGTCGAGCCCGGCGTCGAGCTCGTCCCTCGACATGCTGCATTCCTCGTTCGCGCGCTTCATCTGGGCGATCGTCAGCCCGGAGCGCGCGGCCATGTCGAGCATCTGCTGAGCCGTGGCAAAGGGATAGGGCACCTTTACGCCGGCGGGCTTGTTCTTCTGGGCCCTCATCGCGTCCAGTTCCGTATCGGTCACCACGAAGCCGCCGCCGATCGAATAGTAGATGCGTTTCAGAAGCAGCCGCCCGTCCCGGTCGAAGGCGGAGAAGGACATGCCGTTGGCATGGCCCGGCAGCGGCGTCTTCTTGTCGAAGACCAGATCGGTTTTCGGCTGGAATATATAGCCCGGATGGCCCGGCGGGGTGATGCGGCCCGTACGCTCCACCTGCTCGATGATCCCGTCCATCCTGTCCGGCTCGACGAGATCCGGCCGCTCGCCGATCAGGCCGAGAATGACCGCCCTGCCCGTTCCATGTCCGATGCCTGTATGCGCCAGCGATCCATGGAGGCTTACCTTGATGGCGCCGACAGCCGCGTGAGACGGTCGCGGCCATTCATCCGACAGGATGAGATCGAGAAACCTGTTGGCGGCCGACATCGGCCCCATCGTGTGTGAGCTCGATGGACCGATACCGATCTTAAAAACGTCGAAGACGGAAAGAAACATGAATTGCCTGCCCAGAGCCTGACGCAACGTTGCAGCCGATGAGCTCCACATTTGCGTCGATGATAGGACCGAAGCCGACCGTTTTCCTGCTCGGGCGGTGTCGATCGTTCCTAATATAGGATCGAACCCTAAGCGATCCTATGCCGACCCGTCAGGCGACCGACCGACATCGGATTCTGTTGGTGCGACATGCTACTGAAGAACAGCGCATGTGATCGGCGATCGAGAGCGGTCAAAAAAAAGCGTTGCAGCCCGTGAACTGCAACGCCTGACATTTCAATCTGTCTTCAGAAGCCGCCGAAGAGATAGGCGAGAACGAGAACGCCCCCGAAACCCGCCACGGCGCGAACCGTCACGCCCCAGCACGACTTCTCTACTGTTTTGTCCATGATGTCTCCGAATACCGAAGCTCGGTAACCATTAAGTCGTGTGGCCGTCCAATAGCGAAGAATCTGTTAACGCGCAATGGTGAAATATGGCGAAATAGTGTCAAACCGATGCGGGACGCCTTGGACGCGGACACAAAGCCGTGTGCAAGCGGTGGAATCCCCGGAGCGCCCGCTCGGTGCTGTCGCCTCGATTTCGCCGTGAATCTTAAGACAGGCCGACATGCGTCCATCTTGCATTTTCGGATGGCCGTGCCAAAACACCGCTATGACCTCTGAAGATTACCTCGCGCTCGTCATCTTCGTGCTCCTCTGGGCCGGCTTCAGCTGGGCTTCCGACGGGGGGCGCGGCTTCGACCGCGTCAGCCTGACGCGTTTGATGAACGAGCACAGGGCGCGCTGGATCCGCAATTCGCTCAATCGCGATCTCAAGATGATCGACACGCAGATCATCGCCGGGCTGCAGGCCGGTACCGCTTTCTTCGCCTCGACGACGATCTTCGCGCTCGGCGGTTGTTTCGCATTGCTCGGCGCGACAGACCAAGTGCAGATGATCTTCAGCGACCTTCCGCAGATATTCCGAAGCGGGCGGACCGCCTTCGAACTGAAAGTCGGCGGACTGACCTGCCTCTTCGGCTATTCCTTCTTCAAGTTCGGTTGGTCATACCGGCTGTTCAACTATTGCTCGATCCTGATGGGCGGCATACCGATGACGGCGGACATGCAACGCGACCAGAAGGCGGCCGAGCGCGCCGCGGAGCGTGCGATCCGCATGAACATACTTGCGGCCAAGCACTTCAATGCGGGGCTCCGGGCGATCTTCCTGTCGATCGGCTATCTCGGCTGGTTCATCAGCCCCTATGTGTTCATGGTGCTTACCGCCCTCGTCATCTTCGTCCTCGCGCGCCGGCAGTTCTTCTCCGAAGCGCGCGCCGCGCTGATCGAGAATGCGCCATAGGCTGCAGCGATTGCACCCGGTCGGCGGTTTGCGGTAAGCAATCGAATGACTGGCGGCCCTCCTTTCAACATATTCGCGACGCGACTGAAATGAGACGCCCTCGTAGACCTCCAGCAGCAGAGCGACTCTTCGATGTCCGAACACAGCGCGACGACGACCCCTGAAGTGCAAATGCGCACGGAGGTGACCGGAACCCACCGGATGGTCCTCCTGGATGCGCTGCGCGGCCTGGCCCTCGTCGCCATGGCCCTCTATCACTTTGTGTGGGACCTCGAATTCTTCGGCTATGTCGCGGCCGGCACCGCCGGGACGGGCGGCTGGCGGATGTTTGCACGCTTGATTGCCAGCAGCTTCCTGTTTCTTGCCGGTTACAGCCTCGTGCTCGGCCAGTTCCCGAAACTCCGTCCGCGCGCTTTCGCCATACGTTTCGCGAAGATCGCCGGCGCAGCCGCGCTGATCAGCATCGGGACCTGGTTCGCCTTCCCCCAGTCGTTCATCTTCTTCGGGATTCTTCACGCCATTGCCGCGGCAAGCCTCGTCGGCCTCCTTTTTCTGAAATTGCCGGCCGCCGTTTCCTTTCTTGCAGCCGCCGCGGCCTTCGCGGCTCCCCTCTATCTGCGCTCGTCGTTTTTCGACATGCCGGCGCTCTGGTGGGTCGGCCTCTCGGAAGCGATCCCGCGCTCGAATGACTACGTTCCTCTGCTTCCGTGGGTTGCCCCTTTCCTGCTCGGCCTCGGCACCGCGAAGCTGCTCCACCCGCTATTTTCCGCCCGGCGCAGCCGAAGCGCCGGGGCCCGTAAGCTCCAGTGGATGACGCCTCTCGCCTTTGGCGGCCGTCACAGCCTTCTGATATATCTCATCCACCAGCCGCTGCTCATCGCGGCAGTCTATCTCTTCTCTCTCGCCGTTCCCGCCCCGACGCCGGATCCGGCACAGGTCTATCTGCTGAATTGCGAACGGGCATGCAGCAATGAAAATTCCGCGATCTCCTGCAGCGCCTTTTGCGGTTGCACACTCGCCGGCTTGAAGGAACAGAACCTGTTCGACGATCTGAACCTGGGCAAGATCGACGTGAGCACGGACGAACGCATTGCGCGAATCGCGGGTCAGTGCACAATGGATGCACAATCAGGAGAGGCACAGTCGGGGGACTAGGACATGAATGCCTTTCGTGCCAAGCCGCTGAAGTTTCCATGGCCGCCTCTGCTCTATGGCGCGGCCGTTCTCACCGCGCTGGCCCTGGGCCACCTTTTCCCGATCCCGGTGGCGCACGAGCACAGCTGGATCCTCTCGCTGGTGGGCTACGGCCTTGCCGTGCTGGCGATCACCATCGATCTCTGGGCCGTCAAAACCCTCCTTGACCGCCACACAGCCGTACTTCCGAACCGGTGCGCCACCTGCCTCGTTACCTGCGGCCCATTTCGTTTCACCCGCAACCCGATCTATTTCAGCTACACGCTGGCGATGACCGGCCTCGGATTGGCGACGATCAACCCCTGGTTCTTCATCATGGCAATCGCGGCGGTCGGATTGACCACGCTTTTCGCGATCCGCAAGGAGGAGCGGCACCTGCTGTCGCGCTTCGGTTTCGAGTTCGAGCGATATTGCCGGCACACGAGCCGTTGGATTTGAGCGGAGATGGAAGAGTCTGCCCAGGGCTTTGGGCTGGCTGGACTCCTGTGACGCACACAGGAATGAGGGAGTTTTTTGGGTGCCCTACGCCAGCGCTCGCGTATGCGAGCCGCCTTTCACTGGCTGCATCGGCGTACGAAACGAATACGCAGAAAATCAGGGATCGTCAGGTGCCGACGCCGATTTCGGCAAGGCGCGTGAGGCAGGCCTCTTCGACATTGTCGAGTTCGCTAAGTGTGTCTTCGATGTCCTTGCGCTTCTGCCGCAAGTCCTCGCGCTTCTCCTCGACGCGCTTGATCAAGAGCTGCAGCTGGCCCATCTCACCCGGCGGATCCTTGTAGACCTGAATGATTTCGCGAATTTCGGCAATGGTAAAGCCAATGCGCCGGCCACGCAGGATCTCCTTTATGAGGTGCCTGTCGGCGGGGCGGAACAGACGCGTGCGGCCACGACGCTCCGGATGAATCAGACCTTCATCCTCATAGAAGCGCAGTGTCCGGGTCGAGATGCCGAATTCCCGGGTCAGCTCGGTAATGCTATAGTATTTGTTCACGCAGCCATTCCATCAAAGACGCGCCTCAACTATTGTTGACTTTGACGTAAAAGTCAAACACGGCGCCCCCGCGTGCGTCTCACCTCAACTGATGCTGAACCACCATGTCGCAATGCCGAGAAAGCTGAAGAAGCCGGTTATGTCGGTGACGGTCGTCACGAAGACGGCGGAAGAGACCGCCGGGTCGGCACCGTATCTTTCGAGCAGAATCGGGATCAGGATGCCGGCGAGCGCGGCGGCCATCATGTTGACCAGCATCGCGGTCGCGATGATGCCGCCGAGGTCGGGATTCTGGAACCAAAGTCCCGCAACAAGCCCGATGAACGAACCGAAGATCACGCCGTTCAAAAGTCCGACGCCCGCCTCGCGGCGGATGATTCTCGGCGCGTTGTGAATATCGAGCCCCCGGGTTGCGAGCGCACGCACCGTCACGGTCATGGTTTGCGATCCGGCATTGCCGCCCATGCCTGCGACGATCGGCATCAGGACCGCAAGTGCGACGATCTGCTGGATCGTCGCATCGAACAGGCCGATGACCGAGGCAGAAACGCAAGCCGTCATCGAGTTGATGAAAAGCCAGGGAACGCGTGAGCGCGCGGCTTCCGCGACCGAGTCCGACAGTTCTTCGTCGCCGACGCCGCTCAGGCGCAGGAAATCCTCTTCCGCCTCTTCCTGGATCACGTCGACCACGTCGTCGATCGTCAGCACGCCGACGAGCCGGCCGTTTTCATCGACGACGGCGGCCGAGAGGAGGTCATACTGTTCAAAGAGTTGCGCCGCCTCCTCCTGGTCCATTTCCGCCGGCACGGAATGGCTTGTGTCACGCATGATCGCATCGATCTTTACCGAGCGCTTAGCGCGCAGCACCCGGTCCAGATCGACTGCCCCCAGCAGCTTGAAAGTCGGATCGATGACGAAGATCTGCGTGAAACTTTCGGGAAGGTCGTCGTCCTCGCGCATGTAATCGATCGTCTGGCCGACGGTCCAGAAAGGCGGCACCGCGACGAACTCGGTCTGCATGCGCCGCCCGGCGGTGCTCTCCGGATAATCGAGCGAGCGGCGCAGGCGGACGCGCTCGGTAAAGGGAAGCTTGGCGAGGATCTCGTCCTGATCCTCCTCGTCGAGATCCTCGAGAATGTAGACCGCGTCATCGGAATCCATCTCGCCGATCGCCTCGGCAATCTGCTCGTTCGGCAGATGTTCGACAATGTCGAGACGGATTCCTTCATCGACCTCGGTCAGCGCAGCCAGGTCGAAATCCTTGCCAAGCAGCAGAACCAGTGCGATACGCTGCTCCGGCTGAATCGCCTCGATCAGGTCGCCCAGTTCCGACGCATGGAGGCCGGCGACATGCTGGCGAAGGTAAATGATGTCGCGATCCGCGATTGCGGCGCCGACATGCATCAGGAAATCGGAGCGTACCGAGCCGTCTTCAGCGTAGATGTCCGAGTCGCCGTGGACAGCGATTTCGTCGGAACCGCGGTCGTCGTCGCCGGTGCTGCTCATGGCCCCCTCCAGAGATTACCGCCGACCGAGCCCGCGCCGGAACGGCTCCTCTGCCCTGCTAGCGCAAAGCTCCGCCTCAGTCCACAGTCGAGACGAGATCGGCGATCCGCCTCGGAACATTTATCCAAGCTGTTGCAAAAACATAGGAAATGATGAAACGAATGTGACGATCCCACCGGGCGCCGGCCCGACCACTCACCCGAGCAGAGACATTTCTCATGGCTGTCCGACCGATCATACGCTTTCCAAGTGCGCTGCTGACGACGTCAGCCGAGCAGATCAGCCGGTTCGATGGCGCTCTCCGCCAGCTATCAGACGATCTCGTCGACACCATGCGCGCAGCCCCCGGCATAGGCATCACCGCGCCCCACATCGGCATTCTGCAGCGGCTGACCGCCATCGAAGTCGACCCGCAGATAGGACCGCGCAGCTTCGTCAACCCGGAAATCGTCTGGCAGTCGAGCGAGACGGTGCGCCACAGCGAAGGCAGTGTCTCGATGCCGGGTGTCACGGAAGAAGTGGAGCGGCCGGCGCGCGTGCGCGTCAGCTTTCAAACGCTGGACGGCGAGACCCGCGAGGAAGAAGCCGAGGGATTGATGGCGGTCTGCCTGCAGCATGAGATCGACCAGCTCAACGGTATCTTCTGGATTCGACGGCTTTCCAGACTGAAGCGCGAACGCGCCGTCAAGCGGTTCGAAAAATTTAACCGAGCCGAAGCTTTTCCCGGCACGCAATGATTGCGGCACCCCTTCGATCTGCCGTAAACCGTCTTCCGGTCGGCCATCGGCTCCAAACAGCAAGGCGAAGGACAATTGATGAACAAAATAGCCCTCATGCTTCTCTGCGTGGTTGCGCTTGCAGCCTGTACCGCAACCCCTCCCGACCTGGAGCCGCTTCCGGGAAGCCTCACCTATGGAGAAACTGCCTCCTCTCGGAAGACCCGTGCGGCCCCTGGGACCATGATCCAGAACCGGTTCCTTCATAAGGGCACCATGGTCTTCGAGACCTATGAGGTTCAACCCGACCATACATATAAGCTCGTTCGCCGTAGCGTCGCCGACTCCTGGCCGCCCGGCGACTGATCACGGAACATTGTCGGCCTCCGCTCCGTTCCCTACTGCATGTATCCTCGGATCCTAGCCGGTCCAAGGACGAAAAATGCAGCAATTCAAGGTGCTACACCGACCTTTCGCCTCTCTTGAGGCGCGGCGCTGTAGATAGCCAGTGGAGTCAAAGCGATGGCCAAATATCTTGACGAACGCGGCGATCCGGCCTCGGCAACGCACGGAGCGGATCGAGAGAATTTCACCGGCGAGGAAGCCAAGCAGGGTCGCACGGGCGTTCCGGTGCTTGGGGTCCTCGTCGGCGGACTGTTCCTCGCCCTCCTCGCCTGGGGCGCCGTCGAAATCTGGGGTGAAAGCACCGACAACGACCGCCTGACCGAAACCGAACAGGTCCAACCGGCGCCCTCGCCGGAGCAGACAGGCAGCGTCGGCACCGGACAGCCCGTCCCGACCGACCGGGATCCCACGGCACAGACCGGCACCGGCGGCCAGTCGCAGCAGGTTTCCCCGGACGGGACTGAGAAATAATCGCCGAGTCGACGGCCGGGCCAGTGCAGGCGCATCAGATCACTATGAGAGGCGGTATGCCGGCCGAACACCGCTCACACTCGGCCCGTCTCTCCTTTCCCGTATCTCTGTGCTGCTTCTTTGGTTTTCCTCATTCCTGTGCTCGTCACAGGAATCCAGCCAGACCAAGTCCTTGGGCTGAAAGAACGCTTCCCGCGCCGCAGACGCGGCGCTGCTCTCATCCCTGTGACGAGCACTGTTGGGGTGGACGGCTCCCAACGGCATCGCAATGTGCCAGAGTGAGTCGTTAAGATATCAATCGAGGGAGACCGTCCGTGGAGCAGATTATCCGAATTGGCATGGATACGTCAAAGAGCGTTTTCCAGTTGCATGGAGTGAACGCCGCCGAGCAACCGATCCTGCGCCGGAAGCTGACGCGCA
>NZ_JBHMIW010000014.1:0-218713 GCF_042436655.1 Sinorhizobium sp. P24N7
ATATGGTAGCCGCCAACCCCGGTTAATTGACGCTCAACAAATCCAACAAGGTGCATCGTGATGTCTGCTCCTTGGCCTGCGGGGTGTTGGCGCAGATGATGTCGATGTTGAGTTCATAAAGGGCTCGTCCGAACTGCGTCAGGCCACTGGTTCTGTCCTTCTTGGAAGCATGGGTGGTGCGGAAGACGCCATGCTTGTCGCTATAGAAGGCGATCGGCTTGCCCCATTGCTGCAGGTAGGCCTTCGTCGCGTGCAGATAGTCGAAGGTGTTCTCCGATCCGGCGAAGCGTAAGTGCAACAGCTTGCCGGTGGCATCGTCGATATAGACGAGCAGGGCGCATTTGGGACCGCGGTTCTCGAACCACCAATGAAGCGAGCCGTCGATCTGAACGAGTTCGCCGAAACAATCGCGCCGGCCGCGCGGCTGGAAAACCCGCTTCTTGCGCTCGCGTCGCGACACCCAGAGGCCGACTTCCATCATCCACTGACGCAGCGTCTCCTTGCTGACGGCAATCCGGTGGCGTTCCAGCAGCTTCTCGGCGGCCAACGTAGGTCCAAAATCCCCGTAATGCTCACGCACCAGATCGAGCACCAGGTTGCGGAAATCCTCGCTATGACGCCGGTTGCTCGGACGGCCGCGCTTCTTCGACACGAGACCGTCGGCGCCGTCCAGGTCATAGGCCTGCAACAGCCGGTGGACCTGACTGCGGCTGAGACGAAGCAACGCGGCCGCCTCGACGACGGTCAGGCTGCCACCGCGAATCCGCTGTATGAGTTCAAGACGATGCAATTCCTTCTGCGACATGGTGATCAAACAAGACATGACGACTCCGAACGCTCATGGTCTCAACCACGCTTCACGTCGCCAGTCTTCCTTCCAAACGTTGACGTTTGACCAGCATCCCGAGAGGCGACGACTGTCGCATCTCTAACTGGCTCATATGTCGCATCTCTAAACTGCCGCTACATGCATACGTCGCATAAGATAGATTATGGAACACGGGGGTCATTTTGCCTGTGTTGCTTTTGGTACCGTAACGACCTTTTAGGCACCCCTGTGGAAACCCTGTAAAAGGTCATTCTGCCTGTTGCTTTTTTGTTTGCTGCGTCGGAGCTTGCCTAGCCAATGCGCCGTGAGGAAACATGCCCATCAATCTACAGTCTTCGTTCCTTCCACCATCGATGCGCGGTGTTGCTGCTGTCGGCTCATATGGAGCGCCACGGTTCTGGGCAACGATCTGGAGTGACGTGCTGAAAACCAAGCTGGAGCCGTCAACACGCCGCAAACATCTGTCAGCACTCGACCGGTTCTACGACGCGGTCGAGCGTCAGCACGGCAAAGATTGTCTCGACCAGTTCATTGCAGATGCAGACGCTGACGCCATTGAGGATTGCCTGATCGGCTTCCTGGCCCAGCTCCGAAATGAAGCCGCCGTCAGCCAGATCGACAAGTCCTCCACTTGGATATCAGCCATCAGCTTTGTAACGGACATGCTCCGATACTCCGGCAATGCATCGGGCGTAAGAGCCTCAGAAATGGAGGCAAAGCTCCTCCGGCTGGATACGTTGTATCGGCAACTTGCTCCAAACCCGGAAGCTCAGGACACGCCGATCCGTGCGTTGCCCCCACGGGTAATCGAAGACCTCTATGAAATCTTCCGACCAGACTCGCCGCGAAACCCGTTCAAGACGGAAACACTGCGTTGGCGAAATCTCCTGATCTTCATGCTGTTGCTGCGGCTTGGTTTACGTCGCGGCGAAGCAGCGTTGCTCCATGTGGCGTCGTTCAAGGAGGACTTCGATCCAGAGATCGGAAAAGCCGTTCATTGGTTGGATGTTGAAGAGACGAATGACGGCGATCCTCGCTACGAGCAGCCTAGCCTGAAAACGGAAGCATCGCGGCGGCAATTGCCACTCTCGTCTGAAATTGTGGAGTTGACGCAGTATTACGCTGGAAACTTCCGTGGTCGGGTGAACTACCCGCACCTCTTGATCTCCCAAAAAGCCAAACCACTGGCTTTGCGATCCTTCGGAAAAATGTTCGATGTGGCGACTGAGGCCCTCTCGGAGTCAGCGAAACAATCTTTGAAAAAACAAGGTCTTACTAACGTTTCCTGTCATGATTTGCGACATACGTCTGCGGTGGTCAGAATGCGGCGTTACCAGGACTCGGGATTGGACGTGGACAAGGCCCAGGAGAAGCTTCGCGTATTCTTTGGCTGGAAGAAATCGTCGGACATGCCCCGCCTTTACGCCAAGGCGTATTTTGAGACCAGCCTTGCCGAAGTCTGGGACGAGAAATTTGACACTTTTGTGGATGCACTGCGTCGCACGATCCCGGAGAACAATCATCAATGAGTAGAAGCGCCGTCAGCCTGGAGCCAGTTCTTCAGGACGAGATCATGCGTCTGGTTGTTACGTTGCCTCCGCTTCCGCCTGTGATCAGATACTTCGATGATTTCGACAATGAAATGAGGTCACTTAGGTTGGTGACCAATACCGACCACATCACCCTCAAATTAGATGGTGGCAACCATCTAATTGACCTCGACTTCATCAATCCTGCACAGCAGATATTGAAGCATGTCTTGGTCGATTGGTTCTCTCGGGTCGATCCGCACACGATCGCGGCGTACGCTCGACATCTTAGAAGCTACGGGCTTGGTCAAGGTCTAGCTTCTCTCCTTTACATGACCGCAGCTTCCTCTTTTGACGCACGAGCGCACTGGAATGCCGTTATTCTGCCTAGCAGTACCTCAGAGCAGAGTTGGGGTATCCGCGCCTATCTCCATTCGCTCTGTCGTTTGAATATCGGCCACTGGTCGCCACCTGCAGCATCCATCATTCGCGGTCTGAAAAGCCCCAAAGTCGACAAATACCGCGTCGTTCGCGCGGGTGAATGTTTTTTGCCACTCGATCAGCAGGCCATGATCGTCAACCACATCGACAGCATGTGCGGTAAGCTGGCCGTCGACCGCACGTCTCTCGACAATGAAGAGCTTCGCGACGCTTGCATGCTGGTCATGTCTTTCCAGTACGCGTTCCGGCCGGGCCAGATCGCCCGCATAGAACTTGCTGACGTCCGGCTCTTCTCGACGGGCGCGGTGCATGTTGCGGTGTCGATCATCAAGCAGAGGGACAACAGCAAGCGCATCCGCATTGCCCGCAAGGTCAAGCGCGAATGGGGTCCGCTCTTTAATGAGCTAGTCAGAAGGCGCGAAGCGGGAGTGCTTCAGCCGGAGGAGGGGGTGCCCCCTCGCCTGCTCTTCGGCCTCACCCCACAGGGCGTCAGCCGCGCCATCATGGAACTGACAGAAGAATTGACTGGTGACGCCTGGTCGCCTACCGATTTGAGGCACACAGCCGCCCAACGTCTAGCTGATGGTGGCATCTCTCATGCCGGTCTCACGGAGTTCATGGGGCAGACCAGCGACCGCATCGCCAACGTCTACTTCGACAAATCGCCCGCGCAGGCGCAACGGATCAACGAAGCGCTGGCGATCTCGCCGATCTATTCGAACCTCGCGAAGATCGCGAAGACGAAGACAATCGACAAGGCGATGCTGCTGGGCCTCCCGTCCGACCAGCAGATCGGAGCCGTGCCGCATGGCGTTCCCATCGCCGGTATCGGGGGCTGCGGGCTCGGCCAGAGCCTTTGTGCAAAGAACCCAGTCTTGGCCTGCTACACCTGTTCCAGGTTCATGCCGCTTGGCGAGCCTGAAATACACGAGGAGGTTCTCGAAAGCCTACGGCCAGTCGTCGTCGAGTTCGCCTCCGCCTCACGGAACAACAAGCAGTCTCCGGCATATGGTCAGCTCAAGGGCACTCTCGATGCGGTCCGACGCGTGGTGGAGGAACTGAGAGCAGACCGAGCAGGAGAGGATCGCCCATGAACCCCTCCTATGCCGAATATGTCGCAACGGCCAAATCGTTGGGGGCAGAGCGCGGGCTGATCTGGGACCTTGTCTTTGACCAGCACGGGAAGGTGAGCAAGGACACGCGTTGGAACCTGACGGAGCTCGTCGGAATGTTTCCACCGCCGACCATGTGGCTTGGTCAGGTTGGTGTCGATCAAAACTCGTTCGCGGCATTAAACAGGATCAGGAAGCGGATAAGGCAACAAGAGTTGATCCCTGCCCCAATGCCGAAGGTCTGGCGGGACCTTTATCAAGCCGTTCTCATCCATCAGCTCTTGGTTAAGAAGACAAAACCAATGAGCGCCTTGAAGGTCGCTAACCCGATCCGGCAGCTCGCTCCGGTCGCAGGCGATACGCCACCGTGGGCAGTGACGCCTGATCAGGTTCAGCAGGCCTATAATGCGTGCTTGCAGGGACAGGAATCCGGCAAGGTTGCACTCGACTTTACCACCATGGTTCGCAATATCCTCGACGGTCAGAAGCTCGCCGACACCCCGGCCCTCGTCCGGTTTTGCGCTCCCTACCCGACCGACGAAGCACAAGCGGCCCAACAGCAGGCGGATTCCGTCCGGAAACGCCAGAACGCGCACGGGGGTCGTCAGAGCCTGCGGCGGGAGTTGACGGAACGGAAGTCGTCCTCGAAGCTGCCAGACGAACGTGCCTTTTGGGAACTGGTCAGGATCGTCTTCACTGAGACACCACGCACCTTCTCCGATGTAATCCGCTTTGCCGCCTTCAAAGTCCAGATCATCATGGGCTTCCGGATTGGCGAAGCGGCTCTTCTTCCCGTGGACTGGAAACGATGGCGCGAATACCTGGATGCGGATGGGCGTCCCGCCGGGGAACGCGGTGGCTTCTCAAAATCGCTGATGATCCGACACTTCGCTGAGAAACAGGAAGAGGACGAAGGCCGTGATGGGCTGTCGTTCTACGAGAATACTCAGCATGTGCCGCCGATGTTCGAGGATGTCCTGATCGAAACGCTCGACCACATCGAGAAAATCACCGCTCCTTTGCGCGATAGGCTCAGGCTGCAGGCCGAAACCGGAAGGGTGTTCCCAGAGTACACCGAGGACGCCCTCATCCCCGCTTGGGAAATGTATGTACGGGTTACCGGCAACGTGAAATTTACACGTCCAGCATTACCCGAACCGGCCGTCGATAATTACCGGGAAACTTACGATCCCGACGTCCTGCGACACTTGCGAGATCATCAGCTCGCCTCGTCAGGTTTGTTCAACATTGCTCAAAGCCGATGGCTCTCTGCAGATCAAAAAAGCGCTCTGATCAGAGACGTCAACGGGATTCGCAGTTCAGGGAATATCGACTGGTCGACGGCGCGAATCCGTGTCGGCGACATGGAGGCCCACCTTGAGGCAAGTCGTGCCACCAAGAAATCTGACACGATGCCGACGACCCTGACTGACGGAACTCAGTTATATCCTCACGATCTACTCTTCATTATGCCTGTCAGAAACCTGATTGAAGGTAGGAACGATGGTCTGCTTGATCCGACGCTTTATTCTGCAATCGGCCGGATCGACAGTGGCGGTCTGAACAACGCGATCAGCGGCAAAGGAAGCGGTGACACCCTGTTCGAGCGGTATGGCCAGACTGATGAAGACCGGGCGCTGCGACTGACCTCGCACTCCCTTCGACACCTCCAGAACACTGAACTGTTCCGCCTCGGCGTCGCCGACACGATCATCACCAAAAAGTTCAATCGGCGTAGCGTCCAGCAGAGTTACGTTTACGACCATCGTAGTCTCGCCGAGGACCTTGCCGATATCGATCTTCCGCCGGAAGCCGAAGAGCGCCTTGGTGACAAGGCATTGCAGGTCTTCAAGCTCATCTCCGCGAACAAGGCCCGTGGTCCCGTCGTCGATGAGTTCCGTCGCGTCCAGCGCGAATACGGCGAGGAAGCAGCCTTCGACTACCTGAATGCCGAGGCGGACGGACTGCACGTCACGCCCTACGGCCTGTGCATGAACAGCTTCACCAGCGACCCCTGCCCCAAGCACCTCGAATGCTTCAACGGGTGTCTCCACCTGGCGCGGACGAACGTCATCAGCGAGCAGGAAAATCTGGAACGGATGCGGGACAAGTTCGCGACGGTGATCATCACACTGGAGGCCCTGCCTGAGGGCCGTCGCAACATCGGCTGGGCGAACCAGCTCACCCACGCCCGTATTCGGTACGAGAACATCGTGAAGGCGCTCGGCACGGAGCCGGGAATGCAAGTCTTCCCTGACGGCACTGACCTGTCCGTCACGGCCGAGCAGAAAGCTGGCACCACCATTATCGACACGATGAAGCGCCTGAGGGACCTCGATGATTGATAAGAGCCAAGTCCTTGAGGAACTGCTGGAGGCGATGATCGCCGAGGACGAGGACATTACCGTCCGCGCCGTATGCAGGCGGAGCGACGGTGTGTTCAAGCACGCGACCGACATCACCCGCAACGAGGCCCGCCATGGGATGGTGAAAGCTGCGATCACCAAGCAGGAAACCATCCGGACAGCCGTTAACCGATCCAGTAAGAAGTCCCGCGCGGAACTGGAGAAACTGGTGGCCATGAAGAATGCGGAGATCGCGCAGTTGCAGGCCGATAAGGAGCTGCTGATCGCTTCTCACCGTGCCATGATCCTTGCCGTCTCCGAGATGGGTGGCTTCGCGACATGGAAGCGGTTCTTCGAGCGATATCAGGCCACTGTTGATCGGCTGGAGGAAATGCGTAGCCTTCCCGAGGTCAACGTCATCAGCCTCTCGTCCCGGAGGGAGACCTGATGGCGCGAGGGACGGGCAAGAGCGGCGTCGAGGTCGCGCAGGAGCATGTCGAGGCTCTCCAAGAATATCTGGAGAACCTCGGTGACCAGCCGCTTCCCCGTTACGGCGGCGTCGAGCTGAACAAGAGCGCCATCGCCAAGGCCTGCGGCTTCGACCGGCAGGTGTTCCGCACCAATCCGAGGTGCGCCGAAATCCTGAGCAACGCAGACGACCGTGATCGCAAGGCCAACCTGACACGGCTCGAACAGGCGGAAGCGGACCGCGAACAGAAAGCCAAGGTGGACGGTAACCAGTTGGCGCTGGAAGAGGAGAACCTTCGACTGAAGGCCGAGAACGCTTCCCTTCGCCGCGAGTTGGACCGCATGAGGCGACTGAGCGCGGTGATCGCCGAGACTGGTAGACTTCCATGATTGGGTGTTTGAAGTCTGGTCCTCGGAGCCGCGCCGTCGTGGCCCCGACAGGCCGTGGGAGCTGGATCGCAGTGAATGAGGCACAGGGACCCGCGACGGCACGTCGTGGGTGGCCGCAGTGAACGGAGAGCCAGAGCCCATGGCAGGGGCCAATCAACGACGGGGTGGCGCAGAGGGGCAGACGTTCCTGGTCCTTGGTGAGCGTTCTGAGCAGTCTTCTTGGGAGCTGTCCATCACGTCCGTTCACGCCAGCCGGTTCGGCGACCACGTCATCATCGGCCGCGACGATACCGAGCAGCTTCGTCGCGCACTCGTTCTCTCGAAGAGGTCGCCGCGCGATCCGGCCGTTGGCGAGACGTGGCGTGTCACGGGCGCGATCCAACTCCATCCCGAGTATGGCCCACAGCTCCACGCCGAGGTGGCTTTGCCCCTCGTGACCAAAGGGCGGGCTATCATCCGCCACCTTGCCAGCGACAAGCGCTTCGTCGGGATCGGTTGGGCGACGGCGGAGAAGGTCTGGGAGCGCTTCGGCGAGACTATCTACGACATCATTCGGGATCGCGATCTCAAGGCCCTCGCGGAGGTCGTGGGCGCAGATCGGGCCGTCGCCATTGTCGACGGGTTCGGCATGCTCGCCGAGGAGGTCGAAATCTTCCGCTGGCTGGATCGATACGGCGTCTCGCCTCGTGTGGCGGGTGCTGCCGCCCGCGTCTGGGGTGTTGGAGCCATCGACCGCATCAAGGCCGACCCGTTCACGATGACATTGCTGGAGTCTTGGAAGGACGTCGACGCGAGAGCGCTGCGGCTGGGCGTTGCCCTGGATGATCCGAGGCGGTTGACGGCCGCCGTGGAGGAGGCGTTGGCGATCCGCTTCCGGGCAGGGAGCATGGCCTCCCCTTCCCCGGTTCTGAAACCTCTGGTGAAACGTCTGCTCGCACCTTGGACCGGCGATCCGACGACTGCCATCGATCTGGCCTTGAACAGCGGTCGCGTGGTGTCGCCAACCCCTGATCTTCTGCAGTCGAGAGCCTGCCGGTTCATGGAGGAAGAGGTCGCTCGACAGATCGGCGAGCGAATTGGTCGCGAAGTTCCGGGGTTCGAAGGCAAGCTGGTTGTCGAGGCAATGGCCAAGGTCGAGGCGGAGATCGGCTACGCCCTGGCCGACGCGCAGCGCGAGGCGGTCTTCATGGCCACGACCTGCGGCGTCTGTGTGATCAGCGGCGGCGCGGGCACGGGTAAGACGACCGTGGTCCGGGCGATCCTTGCCGCACTGGAGGCCATTCGCGACAATCTACCCGCTTCACAGCACCACGGCATGGAACACCTGCAAGTGGCTCTGGCGGGCCGCGCCGTCAGGCGGATTAGTGAAGCGACAGGTCGCCCAGCGAGCACTCTCTCGCGGCTGGTGCACGACATAGAGGATGCCGGTCGTCGTATCGAGGCGGGAACCGTCATCTTCGACGAGTCCTCGATGCTCGATACCCCATCAATTTATAGGGTGCTCGCTCAGTTGCCCATCGAGGTCAACCTGATCTTCATCGGCGATCCCGGCCAGCTCCCGCCTATCGGACCCGGTCTGCCCTTCCACACCATGGTCGAGGCGAAGAGCATACCCTCGGTCACTTTGGACATCGTACACCGACAGGACGACGCCACCGGCATTCCGGCAGTCGCATCTGCCGTGCGTACCGGAAAGGCGGTCGGTCTGCGGCGCTTCGATCCGAACGTTGCACTGACACCTGGCGTCTATCTCTTCCCAGCATCGAAGGACGACATGGCTGGAAAAACCATAGCGGCCTTCCGCGCGATGTGCGGGCGGGTACCAGCCTATGGCAAGACGGCCGCCCTGCACGAGATGGACGTCCAGATACTCACACAGGTGAAGAACGGCCTCGCCGGGTCGAAGGAGCTGAACCGCGCCATCGAGATCGAGTACATGGCCAGGCAGGCGAAGGTCGAGGACTGGGGTCTCAGCGTCGGATCGAAGATCATGTGGTTGAAGAACGACTACACCAAGGCTCCTCAGCTTGACCCCGAAGGAATGCCCGTTCTCGACAAGGTTACGGGCGATCCGGTCTGCGCGGGGTTCATGAACGGCTCTCTGGGCGTCGTCACGAAGCCCCATCCCAAGGGTGCCTGGGTGCGGTTCGACGATGGCGCTGAAGACGCGATCACCACCGCCGACCTTGAGAAGCTGACCCATGGATGGGCAATTAGCGTGCATAAGGCGCAGGGATCGGCCTTCCGGCGGGTGATCATTCCCGTCGTCCAGTCGAAGCTGCTGGACAGGACCATGCTTTACACCGCCATCACACGTTCCGTAGAGACCTTGGTGCTGGTCGGCGATCCAGACCTGCTCAACGAGGTCATCTCCAAGGCTCCGAGGGCCCTTGATCGATGCAACTGCTTACTGCTGGAAAATGGTGACACCGGCGCAACCTAATGTTGTCGATCCTCACGGAATCGCTAATATCCACCCCATTTAGGGGGGCGGATATGGTGGGCAATGGTGGTGATCTCTTAGGGGCAATCGAGGAGCCGGACGAAGCGCCAATCGAAGCGCAGGAACTCATCCCCGAAGAAACCCCTGAAAAGCGGCCGGTGAAGCGGCGACTTGGAAATACTCTCGACAAATGGGAGGTTCCGCTCGTCAAGGCGATGCTCGACAGGAAAGAGTATAACGACCAGGACATTCTTGCCTACTTCACCCGGCCGACCAGAACGGTAAACCACCGCCTGATCAGTGAGATTCGATCCGAAAAGAAGCACAAAGCGGTCAAGGCGGCCCATGGGGAAGCCCTCAATGAATTCCTGGCTACGTGGCCAGACGTAGATCATGAGACGGGCCTTAGCGTTCGAGGTGATGAGCTTCTCATCAAGGCTCGCGAAGCAATGATTGCAGCCGTACATATCTTCAACAGCGCTGGTCTTACATTCCGGGCCGAGTTGTTCGTGGTCAGCGCTATTATCTCTTGGACCTACCTCCTGCATGCTTGGTACAAGCGAGAGGGCGTCGAATACATCTACAAAGGGAAGAAAACCCCTCAGGGGCAAGACAGACACTGGGACCTCAGCCAGTGCCTCGATACTGGCAAGTGCCCCCTCCCCGAGGGCGTCAAGACGAATTTGCGCTTCCTTATCGGATTGCGAAACGAAATCGAGCATCAGTCCACCACTCGAATTGACGATGCCGTCGGAGCGGAACTGCAGGCCTGCTGCCTCAACTTCAACGACGCGCTGAAAAAACACTTTGGACACCAGTTTGGACTGGAAAAACGCCTGCCAATCGCTTTGCAGTTTGTCTCGTTTGGCATGGATCAGCGCACGGCACTGAAGAAGGCGTCGAGCTTACCTACGCACGTCTCCTCCTTTATAGCCGCGTTCGAGCATGACCTGACTGATGAACAGGTGAAAGACCCGGCATTCAGGCTGAAAGTCGCCTTCGTCCCCATTGCAGCCAAGAAGGCGGCAGGAGCTGATCAGGCTGTCGTGATGGTTCCGCCGGGATCGGACCTCGCCGACAAGGTCGAAGTGGTCTTCAAGGAGGTCAACCGAACCCGCTATATCCGACAGGAAATCCTGGAGAAGGTTGCAGAGGCAGGATTCCCTAAGTTCGGGTCTGGCGCTCACACCAAGCTAATGAACGCGCTTGATGCGAAGAATCCCGCTAGGGGATACGGTTGCGTTGGTGACTACAAAGCGCATTGGGTTTGGTTCGACAGATGGCTCGAAACGGTCTTGGAGCATTGCAAGGCCCATGCCGCCGAGTACCGATGATTGAAGGCGCTCGGTCGCGATCCAGCTATCAGGATGGCCTGCCTGCGGGAATTGGCGCGGCGGCCTCAACTGCCGCATCTACCAGTTCGAGGAACCCATCCACAAAGGACAGGAACTCGGCGAGGAAGGTGGGCGACACATCGAGCGCCTTGTCTCCGAACGTGAAGTGCTGATCCGCCGCCCGGAGTCCAAAATGCACCGTTCGCGTTGCACCGCCCTCGGTAATCGGCTGGGGCCGATTGCGCCCGCTCCCGTACAGCCGGTCCTCGACGTGTTCAAAATGGTTGCGGGCGTCCTTCAACAGTGAGAAGTCGCGGGAATCGACGTGGGACTTCACCTCGCCTCCCATGCGGTCCGCCGCCATCTTCATGAAGGCGACGATGCGGCACGCAGCCGTTAGAAAGAAGTGAAGCTCAACCAATGCAGAATCGTGTTCTCCAGCGCTCCAACGCGCCATGAAGGCCGCGTGTCGTTGTTCTGCGGCGCTACGATAACGGGGAACCCATCTCGATACGTCACCGGCAGCTCCACTCGGGTCCACCGTCTGAAATCCAGAGAACCGCCGCAGCAGTTCTCGCATCGCCTCTCCAGCATCTGACGATGTGACGCCCAATATGCGCCGGACAGATTCGGGTAAGTGCGTCATCTTTGAACAAGGTCAGTCACGTTGACTCCGAGACCGCTCAGGATGCAGTGCGCAAAGATCATTAGCGGACTCCCATAGCTGCTCCAATGCTGCTCGATCTTACCTCGTTCTTCTTCGCAGGCCGTGATCTCAGCCATTGGCAATACGACGGGTTCCCGGCCGGGAAAGGACAGAACCAGATAGACGGCTGCAGCTTCGATCATCTCCCCCTCCAACCGCAACGAGCATTTAAGGAGGAGATCATACTTGCTGAAATGTGCGTTGTCACAAGCACAAGCAGTACCGTAGTTGCAATTACCAGCAGGCAACGGAGTGCAACAGACGCACTCTAAACGTTGAGCAACAACGCGCTGCTGTGTTGCGTCGCTGGTCTGTGGCAGAAGCAACAAACCTACGTTTTTGCGCAGCGCAACACCACTTGTCCCGAATTCGTGGATTAGCCCGCCCCAGATAGCCCACAACTGCGGGAAATGTCTTTCACTCACTCACCCAGCTACAGAGCCGAAATTGCACTCTTTGGAACTAAACGCTGTGATCTAAAGTGGTCGTAAGTCGCATCGGATCAATGACTTATATAGGATCTCTGATATGGGACTTTATGCGTCTTCCGCCGACGGCCGGTCGATATCGAATTCCATGCGCATCATGTCGTAAGCCGGCTCGACGTGATCCGGCGTCTCCGCGCACACGGTCTCGTAATCCATCGGCACATGCATATGCGTGAGCACGGCGCGTTTCGGCCGCAGCCGGTTGATCCACACGAGCGACTGCACCAGGGACAAGTGACTCGGGTGAAATTTGTACTGCAGCGTGTCGATGACGAGCAGATCGAGTCCGCCGAGCTTCCCGACCGTTTCTGCCGGAAAGTCGCTGACGTCGCTGCAATAGGCAAAACCGCCGATACGGAAGCCGAGCGAATGGACGTTGCCGTGAAACTGCATCAGCGGCTCGAACGGGATCGGCCCGCCGGCGCCATGGATGGTCAACGGCGGCAGGTCGTCGGGAATAACGTATGGCTCGACGATCGGCGGATAGCCGCTGCCCGGCGGCGACTCCAGACAGTAGCGGAAGCCGTCGCGAATACGGGCCATCGTGAACGCATCGGCCCAGACCGGCACGCGCCTGCGATTCTCGATGACGAAACCGCGCAGATCGTCGATCCCGTGCAGATGGTCCGCATGGGCATGGGTGTAGAGCACGGCATCGATGTGGCGTACATTCGCCGCGATCATCTGGGCGCGGAAATCCGGGCCGGTGTCGATCACCACGGTCGTCTTGCCGCCGTCCGGCGCAAACTGTTCTACGAGCAAGGCCGCTCGCATGCGACGGTTGCGGGGGTTCGACGGATCGCAGGCGCCCCAATCACCGGTGATGCGCGGCACGCCCGGCGACGAGCCGCAGCCCAGAATGGTGAAGACCCGCCGAAACGCCATTTCAAAGCCTCGGCATCTTCGAGAAGATCCTGAAGGCGTTTTCAGTGGTGATTTCGGCAATCTCCTCGCTGGAGACGCCGATGGCTTGCGCCAGCACCTCGGCCGTGTGCGCCACGTAGGCCGGTTCGTTGCGCTTGCCGCGGAAGGGCTTCGGTGCCAAATAGGGCGCGTCCGTCTCGACGATCATCCGATCGCGCGGGACTGTCCTGGCTATGTCCCTCAGTTCCTCGGATTTCGGGAATGTCAGGATCCCCGAAAAGGACACATAGCCGCCGAGCTCGACGCCGATCCGGGCAAGGTCCGGGCCGGACGAGAAGCAATGGAGAAGGAAGGGGAAGGCGCCCTTCCCCGATTCCTCTGTTAGAATGGCAGCCATATCGTCGTCGGCCGACCTGCTATGGATGACGAGCGGCAGTCCGGTTGTTCGCGCTGCCGCGATATGCCGCCTCAATCCCTCCGCCTGCGCGTCGCGCGGCGCGTTGTCGTAAAAATAATCCAGCCCCGCCTCGCCGATCGCGACGACCTTGGGATGGGCGGAGAGCCGAACGAGATCGTCGGCCGTCACGTCCAGTTCCTCATCGGCATTATGCGGATGCGTGCCGACGGAACAGAAGACGTTCGGATATTTCTCGGCGATCGCGAGGATCGTGTCGAAACGTTTCACCCGGGTCGAAATCGTCACCATCTGCGCCACGCCGGCCTCGCGCGCGCGCTCGATGATTGCGTCGCGTTCGGCCTCAAAATCTGGAAAATCGAGGTGGCAATGGGTGTCGATCAGCATGCTTTCGTCTCGTTCAGGCTTCCGGCGCGACGTAGCGCGGGAAGACCGGCTTGGGTGCTTCGAGCGGCGTTCCGGACACGAGGCGCCCGGCTTCGCCGAGATGGGCGAAATCGCGACGGTCGGCCGGTAGGGCGACGAGATCCAGGAGTTTTCCCGCCGATTCCGGCATGAATGGCTGCAGAAGGATCGCGACCTGGCGAACGACCTCCGCCGTGACGTAAAGCACGGTTGCCATGCGGCTCGGATCGGTCTTCTTCAGCGCCCAGGGCTCCTGGCCTGCGAAGTAGCGGTCGGTCTCGGAAACGACGGCGATGATCGCCGCAAGTGCGCGATGAATGAGCTGCTTGCCCATTTCCTCGCGTGCGGTTTCGATCAGCGAGTCGGCGGCGGCGAGCATCGCCTTGTCTTCGTCGGTCAGCGGCCCACAGAGCGGAATCTGGCCGTCACAATTCTTGACGATCATCGACAGGGAACGGCTGGCGAGATTGCCGATACCGTTGGCGAGGTCGGAATTGATGCGGGTCGCTATCCCCTCCTCGCTGTAGCTGCCGTCCTGGCCGAACGAGACTTCGCGGAGGAAGAAATAGCGGATCTGATCGAGGCCGAAATGCTCGACCAGATTGAACGGATCGACCACATTGCCGAGCGACTTCGACATCTTCTCGCCCTTGTTGAGCAGGAATCCGTGAGCGAAGACGCGCTTGGGAAGCGGAAGACCGGCCGACATCAGGAATGCCGGCCAATAGACGGCGTGGAAACGGATGATGTCCTTGCCGATGACGTGGATGTTTGCGGGCCAGAACTTCGCGCGCGGACCTGTCGGATCTGTCAGATAGCCGGTGGCGGTGACGTAGTTGGTCAGCGCGTCGACCCACACATACATGACATGAGCGGGATCGTTCGGAACTTTGATTCCCCAGTCGAATGTGGTGCGCGAGACGGAGAGGTCCTTCAGGCCCGACTTGACGAAGGAAATGACCTCGTTGCGCCGTTCCGCCGGACCGATGAAGTCTGGATTTTCCTCGTAGTGTTTGAGGAGCTTGTCCTGGTAGGCGGACAGCCGGAAGAAGTAGCTCTCTTCCTCCACCCATTCCACAGGCGTTCCCTGCGGTCCGTATCGTACGCCGTCGCCGCGCAGTTCCGTTTCGTTTTCCTGGTAATAGGCCTCGTCTCGAACGGAATACCACCCGGCATAGGAATCCTTGTAAAGGTCGCCCGCCTCGCCCATGCGGACCCAGATCGCCTGCGAGGCCTCGTGGTGGCGCTGTTCGGTCGTGCGGATGAAATCGTCGTTGGAGGCGTTGAGCAGCCGCGCCATATTCTGGAACTCGGCCGAATTGCGGGCGGCCAGCTCCTGCGGAGAAATCCCTTCCCTCTTCGCCGTCTGCTGCATTTTCTGTCCATGCTCGTCCGTCCCAGTCAGGAAGAAGACCTCGCGCCCGTCAAGCCGCTGAAAGCGTGCCATGGCATCCGTCGCGATCAGCTCATAGGCATGACCGATATGCGGCTTGCCGTTCGGATAGGAAATCGCGGTGGTGATGTAGAACGGGGACGTATCTCTCATAGCGGGCTTCGATATCCTCGGGACAGAAACTATGGGGTGCTATTACCGCATCGCATTCGGGTAGGAAACCGGTAGATCACGTTGAATTTAGGCCGGAGCGACCTGACCATGGCCGTGAACCGTCTTCGAGGGGGAAAATTCGGGCTCCGCGGAAACCTCCCATACCCTTCTCCACCCGGAGCGCAAGAGAAAGCTTCTCTCCAGCCGCGGGGCTTCCCGCGATATCAGACGGGATTGACACGAAAGATCGTCTGGAACAAAACAAAAACAAACGGGGGGAGAGTGTGTGCTCAACGAACTCAGACGAAAATTCGAGAAAGCGTCGGCGGGCTATGCGGCGATGCATTCGATCAGCCGTGATCCGGATTGGTTTATATTGAAACTGCAGGAGGAAATGGGGGAACTGACGCAGGCCTGGAACAACGCCACAGGACGGGGGCGCGACCGGGAGGTCTCCCCGGAGACGCTGCGCCAGTCAATCGCCGACGAAACGGCCGATCTCCTCGGCCACGTTCTGCTCTTCGCCCACCACAACGATATAGACCTGGCTGCGGCAATCGAGCGAAAATGGAAGTTCGCTCCCGACCTATAGAGCTTCCTTGAGATCATCGAGGAGGGAAAGGACCGTCTGCTTGCGGTCGAGGTTATAGGCCGCGCTCAGCGTCAGGCGTTCGCCAACGGTGCTGGACAGCCTGGCGAACCGTTCGGCCGCGCCGACGTCGCCGGCGATCGCCGCCTCGCGAGCCATCCGCATGATGCGCCCCGACAGCAGCGACGAAAAGAAATCGAAGATCGTTTCGCTGTCCTTGCCCGAAAGCACGTCGGCCAGCTTGTGCATGTTCTTGCGAACGGCCGGGCCCTGCCCCGCCAGAATGTCTTCGAAAGCCTCGGCTATATCCAGCCCGCCATAATTGACGAGCTTCAGCGCCTCAGAAACGCTGCCGTTTGCGGCGGCGAGAACGCGCTCTGCATTCAGACCCGCGAGATCGAGCCCGAGATGCGCAAGCGCCTGGCGCAGGGCTTCCGTGTCCAGAGGCTTCAGCCGCAAAGGCAGGCAACGCGAGCGGATGGTCGGCAGGAGTTTTCCCGGCGCATGGGTGAGCACCAGAAACAGCGAACGGCGCGGCGGCTCCTCCAACATCTTCAAAATGGCATTGGCGGCGTTGCGGTTGAGATCGTCGGCCGGATCGATGATGACGATGCGCCAGTTTCCGGTGCCGGACGTCTGGCCGAAGAACTTGCCGGCACGGCGAACCTCGTCGACCGTGATCGCGCCCTTCGTCCTGCCCGTCTTTTCGTCCACTGGGCGCGCGAGATGCAGGAGATTGTGCGATGCGCCCGAACCGAGCTGTCTCGTGACGATAGAGGCGGGATCAGGGTCGGCAAGCCTTTCGGGGGCGTCTGCCGGATCCGGATGGCTCAGGACATGATTGGCGAAGCGGAAGGCGAGTGTGGCCTTGCCTATCCCCTCCGGCCCTTCGATCAGGATCGCGTGATGACCCTTTCCGGACCGGTAGCTCTGTGCGAGAAAGGCTTCCGCCTCCCGATGACCGAAGAGCTTGCTGTTCATCACGGGAGCAAGCGCGCCCTCCAGCACACCTGGCTGTTCCGGGGTCATGACGTCGCTTCCACATTCGAGGGTTGCGGCTTGCCCTCAAGCGGCAATAGCGCCTCGACGAGACTCAATACTTCGGCAGCGATCGCGGTCGGCGGACGGTTGGCATCGACGACGCGGCATCGCTCCGGATCGGCCGCGGCAATATCGAGAAAGGCTTCGCGCCGCTTTTCATGCGTCGCCAACTGTTCCTTTTCAAATCGGTCGGGACTGTCGTTTGCGGCGCGGCGGCGGGCGCGCTCCAGCCCGACCGAGGCGGGAAGATCGAAAATGATGGTGCAGTCGGGAATGACACCGTTCACCGCAACGCGTTCCATGGTCTCGACGAAGGCCGGTTCCAGATTGCCGGTCACGCCCTGATAGACGCGCGAGGAATCCATGAACCGATCGCAAAGGACGATCGTTCCTTGCTGGAGCGCCGGCCGGATCACCTCCTCGACGTGGTCGCTGCGGGCGGCCGCAAAGAGGATCGCCTCCATCCGGACTCCGAAGGACTCCGCCGCGCCCGAAAGAAGGACGTGGCGAACGGCTTCGGCACCCGCGGAGCCTCCCGGCTCGCGCGTGGTGAGCACGCGGTAGCCGCGCGCGCTCAGCGCTTGCGCAAGAAGGCGCATCTGGGTCGACTTGCCGGCCCCCTCTCCCCCCTCGAATGTTATGAACAAACCCTTGGTCAGCGACACTTCAATTCCCGGATCGGCGTGCATTATCGTCTCTGTTTAGCCGATCGGTCCCGCGGAAGGAACCGTCGCAAAGCGCATTTGTCACAGCCAGAAGAACAGCAGTTCCTGCAGCGCGTCGAGCGCCCGGCTCGTGAGCGTTCCGGACTCGACCGCCCTCGCCGTCTTCACGGGAACTTCCCGCAGCAGCTTGTCCCCGTTCCAGAGCTTGACGACGCCGACCTGCTGACCGGCAGCGACGGGTGCGTTGAGCGGCCATTTGTAGACGATGCGTGCCGTCAGCCGTTCGGGATTTTTTACCGGCAGCAGAACGTCGACCGGGCCGCCCGCCACGAGCGCCACCCGGGAATCCGCACCGCCGTAGACGCTCGCCTCTCCGATGGTTTCACCATCTGCGAAAATGCGCCGTTTCTCGAAAGCGGTCATCGCCCAATCCAGGACCCTGCGGCTCTCGTCGATTCTCTCCTTTTCGCTCTCGAGGCCCCCCATCGCGAGAAAGACCCGGCGGTCGCCCCGTTGCATCGAGACGGCGAGCGAGAAGCCGAAACCCTCCGCAAAGCCGGTCGCCAATCCATCGACGCCGACATTCGCGGCGATCAGAGGGTTCTTGTTGCGCTGAAGGATCTTGTTCCACTCGAATTCCGGCTGCGAATAGAGCCGGTAGTAATTCGGGTGCGCCTCGTACAGGTGCCGCGTAAGGGCGACGAGTTCGCGCATCGTGATCTTGTTTTCCGGATGCGGCAGCCCCGTGGCATTCCTGAATGTGGCGACCGGCAGCCCCAGCTCGCGGGCCCGCTTGGTCATCAGTTCGGCAAAAGCAGCCTCGCTGCCAGCAATTCCCTCAGCCAGGACAATGCACGCATCGTTGGCGAGTTGCACCGTTGCGCCCTGGATGAGATCCGCAACGCGGATCCTGGATTTGATCGCGGCGAACATCGTTGCAGTGCCGGAGGGGGCCCCGCCTGTACGCCACGCATGTTCAGAAACCTCGAAACTCGTCTCGGACGTCAGGTCGCCCTTATCCAGGGCTTCGAAAACCACCTCCATCGCCATGAGTTTGGCGAGCGAGGCAGGCGGGACGGGTGCATCCTCGTCGCGTGAAAAGAGCACTGTGCCCGTCTCGGCATCGACGAGATATATCTGCTTCGCTTTGGTGTCGAAGGCGGGCGTCTGTGCGACCGCTGGTCCCGAAACGATGGCCGCGAGGAAACCTACGACCGCAAGCCACTTCATGCGCATGAGAAACTCCGGTTCTGCATGGGCATATCAGCGCGAAAAGCCCTCTTCAACCGGCGTCAGCGCGAGTCGGCGTTTCGGTACTGGCGCTTCGCATAGGCGAGAATGGACTCGGGGGTCAGCGGATTGCGATCGACCATGATCGCCTCGAAGGGCGAAGGCTTGTCGCTGACGCGAACTTCGACATAGGCCGCAGCATAGGCCATGCTGCCATCCGGCAGCGGGATCAATTGCGGGCGCGACGTAGGCATGGGGCCGATCTGCGGCAGAACGACGAATTCGCCGAAGGCGCTTGGTGCCGCCGAGGCCTGCGCCGGCTTTGCGAGCGCGTTCACCGGCACGCCGGCATCGAGCGTCGATCTGTTCGGAACCGGAACGGCGCGGAGATTCGGAACCATGTCGCGCAGCGGCTCGTTGGAAGCCACCATCACGCCTGAGGCGATCTGCCCTTCCGGCATCACGCTCGGGCCACGGTCGCCCTTCCTGACGTACGAAGCCATGAGGTAGGGCATGTCATTGCCTTCGAGGGGCGCACGACCGACATATTGAACGCGAACATTGGCGCTTCCCTTGCGCTTGATGTCCAGCAGGTCGGCGGTTTTCGAAGAGACGTCGATGATCCGGCCGTATTCATAGGGGCCGCGATCATTGACACGCACGATGACGGACGTGCCGTTCTCCAGGTTGGTCACGCGCGCATAGCTCGGCAGCGGAAAGGTCGGGTGAGCGGCCGAAAGGTGATGCTTGTCATAGACCTCGCCATTGGCCGTCAGCCGGCCATGGAAGGCAGACCCGTACCAGGAGGCCATCCCGCTCTTGTTGTAGCCGAAATCCTCCTTCGGCTGATACCACTTGCCTTTGACCTGATAGGGTTTGCCTACCTGGTAGCGGCCACCGCCCTTGGGAATGTTGTTTCCGGTAGCGACTCTGGGGCTGGCTTTGACGCCATAGACGGACTCGGCGAAGTATTCCTTGCTCCGCGACTTGGTCTTCTTGACGCTCGACGTCGACCCGCAGGCCGCAAGCACCGCGCAAAGCAACGGAACCGCTGCGAGACGGAGCCCCCTCACAAGATATGCCGCACCGTTATTGGATGTCATCTGTCCCACAAGATCATTCGCAAAGCCGCACCCGAAATCCGCTCCTGCAGCGCTCGCGCATCCGACCGAACGCGCAACGATCGTCGCAATCGTGCAGTAGTTCCCCCCGCGAGAATTTCGCCGTCCCGAAACGGAACAGTCGAACAATCATGACAACAACAAGGCGAAATTGCGAACCGGAGGACGAACGGAGGCTAAAAAACGCTCGCTATGGTTTACGAAACGGAAATGAGTCGCTGGACCATAGTCCGGTAGAGCGCGCCAAAGGTCCGAAACCCGTTGCCGGGTTTCCCTGCCGATACATATCGCAATAAGCACCCGCGCGGCTCGTCGGCCGCGGGGTGCGGCGGCCTCAGAGCTGGCCGAAGCTTCCCGTCGGTGCAGCTCTGAGGCTCCGTCCCCCGTTGGCGTGCTGCCCGTGCTCCGGCCCAACGTCCGAGAGGATATCGCAATGGACGACAGATACGATTATGGGCCGCCGGAGCGACGGGCGGCAACCGGCCTCCCCTTAGGCATAATGCTCCTGTCGATGTTGGCGATTGCCGTTTATCTGCTTGCCGGAGCGGCGCTGCTGGACGGCAGAAGCCGGGACGTCGCGGCCTACGTCGCCCGGGCAGGCGACGAAAGTCCGACTGCGGCGCCGGACAGCGGACTCCGCCCGTGACGATGGCCCCACAACCGTGCCACGGGCGTATGCGGCGCGGCACGCCTCGAATGCAAGCAAATGCTCCGGAGCAAGTTGACGCTGTGATCAAAGCTGCTAAAAAGCCAGCCGTTGGTGAATGGGCAGCAAACCCGGTAGCGATCGCCGGTTTATCGAGAACTCGGAAACGAATTTCACGAAGCTCCGCAATCACCTGGAAGAGTGGCCGAGCGGTTTAAGGCACCGGTCTTGAAAACCGGCGTGCGTGAAAGCGTACCGTGGGTTCGAATCCCACCTCTTCCGCCATTTCGGAATTGATCCGGGCACGCCGGAATTCCCAGCTTCTCGTCACTGATGGCCGTCTTCCCCACCCGCAAGGCTCGTGGCTGCCCTGCCCTTCCGACGCTTTGCGTCACCTGCAGGAGCGGAAGAAGCTGCTTTGGGACTCCATCGCGAAGGGGCGATATTCGGGTGGGTGAATTGCAGCGTGCCCTACCGGGCGGCAAGGGTGAAGCCGGCAAACGGAATGCACTGGCGCGCGGGGCCGAAAAATCTTATACAATGGGTGACCAGTGGGGTCGTAGCTCAGTTGGGAGAGCGCCGCAATCGCACTGCGGAGGTCGAGGGTTCGACTCCCTTCGACTCCACCATCTCGCTTTGTGCCGTTGCGATTCTTGCTAACACCTTGAATGGAAAGGTCGTATTGGCGGTTCGATAACCCGATTTCCGCGAGTAGCGAACAGGCTCCGCGAATACCAGCCTGAGGACTGCCCTTTTGAAGGGAAGGTCTCCATTATCGTATATATCCCAAGGGCTTGCTAATAAAGCGAGCGCCGGTTCGATAAATTCTTCCAGCCGGCGTGCCGGGGGCACGATTCGAGCTATCTTCTCTTCGAGAAGCAACTTCTCCCGTTCCAGCTTCTCGATCTTGTCCTCATAGGCTTTTATTACCGTCGCGTTTCCAGTCTCGATGATTCGGTCGAGGAGCGTCTGTATTTGCTTCTCGACACTACGGAGTTGGTTTTCGACCTGGCCCTTGCCCTGATGAGCTTCGGCAGCCCGCATGTTCCACGCATCAATGAACATCGTTTTAGCCAATCCAAACAGCTCGCGCGTCGGCTGAAGGCTCTGCAAAATCTCCGCAAACCCGCCCTCTATTTTGTCACGAGGGATTGATTTGCGGCTATTTTCGCAACCTTCTGTATCGCAAAGGTAGTATGGATAGTATTTGGAGCGGCCCTTCGACCAGCAAGCGGTCATTACGCGGCCGCAGTCATCGCAGAGGACGAAACCGCGCAGCGGGAAATCCTGATTGATGTCCTTCCGCACGGGAGCCTTCGGATTTTCGTTCAGGCGCTCCTGAATCCGCTCGAACGTCTCCAGGCTGATTAAAGGTTCATGGTGCCCTTTTCGTGGTGACACGCCCCACGCCGGCATACCGACGTAGCCCGCATAGATAATATTCGTTAGTAGGCGCTCAACCCGGGTGTAGTACAGTTTGCCGGTACTCGTGTCTTTAGGGAACGCAGGCCTTGCATCTAAGAAGTGCTTGAACTCGCCCTTTGACTGCAGATGCCCAGAAGCGAAGCTTTCCAGAGCCTCAACGAGAATGGACGCGACTGGCTCGACTCGAACCAAAATCTTCCCATGCTCTCTATCCGCGGCGTACTTATAGCCTATCGGCGGGGCGAACACCGCATAACCCCTTTCAAGTCTTGCTGTCATCTTCTGGATTACTTGACGTTGATTCTGGGACCGTTCAAGCTCTCCCGTAGCGGCGAACATCGTCTCGACGAACCTTCCCTCCGGGGTGTCTTCTAGTTTTAGGTTCAAGCATACGACGTCCGCTCCGCGCGTCCTAAACTCGCGGCGAAGCCTCCAGTGAAACTCCGTATCGCGCGCAAATCGCTTGAGATCATCGAAAATGATGACGTAGGGCTTCCCTGGTTGGGCATCGAGGTAACTCAAGAGTGCCACAATGCCAGGACGTTTCATGAAATCACCGCCACCCGTGATGTCATCGGGGAAAACAGCCGCGACCTCTAAGTCGTTTTGGTCAGCAAATTGGCGGCAACGGTGCTCCTGGCTCTCTAAGCCATGGCCTTCAATTTTCTGTCTCGGACTGGATACGCGGCAATAGATAATCGCTTGCGGCTTGCCGGTCGGCTCTACGCTTTCCTTTTTCATTCTGCCTCCAGTACGCCCACGGGGCTCGAACAAGTTGATTGTCTTTACGGTAGGATTTCTTCGGTTTTACCGCATGGAAGGCCATATCCGCTTCCACCGCGCCATCCGCGGGATTCTGTCGGTAGACTCCCTGCAGCGGGTGAACGCCGAAACCGAGCTCAACGAACGTCATGACGATGGACCACAGCGACTGGCCTGGACCTCGTAACCTTTCAATTCTGCGTACTGGCGGCAACGGTGCTCCTGACTCTCCGGGCCGCTCCCCTCAATCTTCCGTTTTGTTCTGGATACGCGGCAATAGATAATCCCTTTCGGGGCAACTGCCGCCTCTTCATTTTCCTTTTTCATTCTGCCTCCAGAACGACCAGCGGGCTTGAATATGTCGATGGCCTTATACGATCGGCTTTCTTCGATTTTACCGCATCGAAAGCCCTTGTTGCTCCTACCGCGCCATTTGCGGAATTCTGTCCGTAGACTGCTTGCAGCGGGTGAACGCCGAAGCCAAGCTCGACGAAGGTCATGACGATGAACCATAGCGACTGCGTGAACTCTTCCTTCTGCGCGGCGCTCAGGTCCGCAGCGTCGAACCAGGCCTGATACCTTTCGACATCCACGGTTACGATGGGCCGAGCCGACGTAACGAAGCCGTCGGTAAGGTCGTTTCTAACAAGATTGCTTTCGCCTTTGTTTGTGCGGTTTCTCTTATCCTTCATGATGCAAGCCTTCCCACCGCCGACGGTGTCAAAGCCTCTCCCGTGCATACTTAGGACGCGGCGCTTTCCTTTGCGCTCCGACTCCGACCCTCGCATTGCCGACCCCTTTCTGGTTAGGTGCGCCTCTCTTTTTTTGAGAGTCCGACGTTCTATTTTCGTACTGCAAGGCTATGTGTGATTCTGGACCATCCGTTCCAAAGATGCGTTCCTGTCTGTTTAGCGGCGCTATCGTCATTCACGTTAATCGCTGTTCGACTAGAAAGGCGGCCCGGGCAGTCTAAGGCTGGTCGCTGATATTGGAGTTCCTGCCCGAATTTCACGTTAGCCAATACTAATAGAGGAGACGGGAGAGAGTCAATAACCCATTGAAATTACAAACGAAGTCTTGAATTTTTGTTCGATGGACACCTGATGGTCTGAGCTGGAAACGTCCAACGATGTCTCGAATTTTCTTCTTCGGATGGTCTGAGTCTTTCAATACTTGTCGCTACCGAACTCTCGCAAAAGCTGCCACTGAAGCGGCACGAATTTCGCGACCTCGAGTTCAGCTCTAGGACGAGCGATAGACTCGATGGCAGTATGACGAATCGCCTCGCGTCTATTAATTGTAAGAGCGTTGGCGAAGACTACTTCGCCGACATTACAGGGTGACACGCGAAGGAATTGGAAGACGTCGTTGAAAAGTCAGCATAAATCGAAAGACTCAGCTCAATGAGCCTCGAGGCGGCAATAGCCAGGCGATATCCGTTTCCGGGCAAAGCTGGAGACGCGATTCGAGAACGAACACTTCGCCTGTGTCGGGATCATATCGCGTCCGGCCTCGCCGACAACAACTGTGAGCAACGGCTGTGCTCTGACGACCACTCCGTATTCTGGCAACAGTTTTCTGAAGTGCTCCTGGCGCATCAACTGAAAGCATCCGGATTGAAGCTGTCCCACGCCGCGGAAGGTGCCGATTTTCTGATCGAACATGGCGGTCAACGCATATGGATTGAGGTGATTACGCCTGAGCCAAAAGGCCTGCCAGACGCCTGGATAAATCACACCGTCGGTAACGTAGTCAGCTTCCCACACGAGGAATTGCTCCTGAGATGGACTGCTGCTCTAAAGGAAAAGGCGGAGAAACTTCTGGGGTGCGTCGATCGAAAGACTGGTGAACGGGTTCCAGGGTATCGGGATAAAGGAATAGTCCGGGAGGGCGACGTCTACGTTGTCGCGGTTAATGGGCGTCTGCTGCGTGGATTCGGAGGTGTGATGCCTGAGTTGAACGGTATCAGCCAATATCCTTTGGCGATAGAGGCAACGCTTGCGGTTGGCCCACTACAGATCAGGATCGATCGCGCGACATTGAAAGAACTTGGCGCTGGACATCAACACCGGACACGCGTTCGCAAACCGTCAGGCGCTGAAGTGCCGGGGGACACATTTCTGGACCCGACTTTCTCCCCTATCAGCGCGATCTGGGCCGTCGATGTCGATGAGATTCTGCTGCTTGGCGAACCCCGCCCGATGGTTGTCGCCCACAACCCATTGGCGTCCACACCTCTGCTTCCGAGGTTTTTGCCTGCCCAATCCGAGTACTTTGCCGATGTTCGTGACGATTACTATGAAATCCGACGCGAGGATGGGGTCTTGGTTAAGTAGGGACCTTCCGCGTCGAGGGCCCCTGGAAAAAGCCCAGGAGGCCGGTGCCGGTGGCTCTGCATCCACGGCACTCGTTTGGATACCGCGAGGCATGAATGGTGAAAGCAATTGAAGGACTGTAACAGAATGATCGCTGACCACCTGCAAGGGCTGGAAAAATTCGAATCCGGCCTTTGGAAGATCGCCGACACTCTTCGTGCGAACTCCAATCTGGCTTCGAACGAATATTTCATGCCTATCATGGGCTTGATTTTCCTCCGCCATGCGACGAACCGGTTCTATGAGGCAAAGGCTGCGATCGATGCAGATAAGGCAGCAGGCAAGATGCCGGATCGCCCGCTGGTCGATGCGGACTTCACTCGGCGTCGCGCCCTGAACCTTCCGGAAGCCGCGCGATTTGACGTTATTCTCAAGACTCCAAAAGATGGAAATCTTGGCGCGGCACTGACCGCGGCCATGGATGCAATTGAAGACGCCTTTCCGCCCTTGTCGGGTCAGTTGCCGAGAGACTACGGTCGGTTCGACGCGAGCGTTCTGGAAGAGATGATGCGCGTGTTCGATACCGAGGGCTTGCGCACGGCTTCCGGGGACGTCTTCGGACGCATCTACGAATACTTCCTCGCCGAATTTTCGAAGCAGGGCGCGCATGATGGCGGCGAGTTCTTCACGCCCCCCTCCATCGTGCAGACGATCGTGAACGTGATCGAGCCTGATCACGGTACTATTCTCGACCCTGCCTGCGGCTCGGGTGGTATGTTCGTACAATCAAGCCACTTCATTGAGGATGCCGGTCAGGACACGATGAAGCGTGTCACCTTCTTCGGTCACGAGAAGAATGAAACGACTGCCAAGCTTGCGCAGATCAACCTTGCGGTCCACGGCCTGCAGGGCACGATCCGTGCCGGAAACGAAGCCATCACTTACTACAAGGACCCGCACGAACTTGCCGGCAAGTGCGACTTTGTGATGGCCAATCCGCCATTCAATGTCGATGAAGTGGATGCGGAGAAGGTGAAGGGCGACAAGCGCCTGCCTTTCGGACTGCCGGGCGTGAACAAAACCAAGAAGGTCTCTAACGCCAATTACCTCTGGCTGTCCTATTTCTACAGCTATCTGAACGAGAGCGGTCGCGCTGGCGTTGTCATGTCTTCGCAGGCGTCGAGTGCGAGCCGCGACGAAGCTACCGTGCGCCAGAAGCTCGTCGAGACTGGCGCGGTCGATGTGATGATCGATATTCGTGGCAACTTCTTTTACACTCGCACGGTACCATGCCAGCTGTGGTTCTTCGACCGTACGAAGGAAAAGGACGAAGCGCGGCGCGACCATGTGCTGATGCTCGATGCGCGGCAAATCTTCCGCAAGGTCTCGCGCTCGGTTTGCGATTTCAGCCCCGAACAGCAGAAGAACATTGCAGCCATCGTCTGGCTCTACCGAGGCCAACAGGACCGGTTCCTGACGCTGGTGGAAAGCTATCTGGCCGAGGCGGTCGAGCTTGGCGCGGAGGCTTGGGAGCCTCTACGGGCCTACGAGGCGGCGCTCACCAAACTCAACGATCTGTTGGCCCCCTTCGCTAGGATGAAGCGCAAGGATGATTCGCTGGCTGGGCCGTGGGACGAACTGAGGCGCGCGCAGGCAATGCTCATGGCGGATGTTGAGGCGTTCGGTAAGGAGGCCATGGCGCAAGCCAAGGCATGGACGGGCGCTCCGCGGGACAGTGCTGGGCTGAATATCTCGCGGACTGCTCTGCATCCGCTGGCCGAACACTGCCGAGACTTGACGAAGCAAGTTGACCTTGCCGCTAAGCTAGCGGGGCGAGTGATTGACATTGCGGTGAAGGAGTTAAGCGCGCGGGATTTCGGCACCTGGAATAATGCTGAAGTAAGCCGGGCACGTAAGGCGCTGGACGAAGCCCGAGCGATGGCCGTGGAGGCACTTCGACAGACACGCTATTTCGTCAAGCAGGCCGACTGGTTGCAAGAGCGGTTCCCGGATGCAGTGCTATGCGATGTCGAGGGGTTGGTGAGGCTCGTCCATCGCGCCACGATCCAAGCACATGACTGGAGCCTTACACCGGGCCGCTATGTCGGCGTCGCACCGGACGAGCTGGACGAGGATTTCGATTTCGAGGAGGCCTTGCGCGCCATCCATATCGACCTCAAGGGGCTGAACGAGGAGGCAGCCGAATTGGCCGCGCGGATTGATAAACACTTCGTGGAGTTGGGGGCGTGAGTTTGCGTGAGTGCACCCTTGGAGAAGTGGTTCGGTTCCAAAGAGGGCATGATCTGCCGGATCAGGACCGGAAGCCCGGTGACGTGCCCGTTATTGGCTCGGCAGGGCAAAACGGGTGGCACAATGAAGCCAAGGCGAAAGGACCGGGTGTATCGATTGGCCGAAGCGGTGCATCCATCGGGAAAGTCACCTACACCCCCACGGACTATTGGCCTCATAATGCCTGTCTTTACGTGACGGATTTCCTCGGTAACAACCCACGTTTCGTCTACTACTTCCTCAAGACTAAAGACTTGACGTCGCTTAACTCGGGCGCGGCTCAGCCATCACTTAACAGAAATTTCGTTCACACTGTTCAGGTGCGGGTTCCGGGTGCCAATGAGCAGGCGGCGATCGTCTCCATCCTCGCCACCTACGACGACCTGATCGAGAATAACAGGCGGCGAATCGCGTTGTTGGAGGAAGCCGCGCGAATGCTCTACCGCGAGTGGTTCATCCACTTTCGTTTTCCAGGTCATGAGCACATCAAGATCGTTGATGGGTTGCCGGAGGGCTGGGAGCGAAAGACGCTAGGGGATGTGGCTGATACCAATAGGGAGAGTTATCAGGCAAAGGGACTTCCAGATGAGATCACCTACATCGACATCTCGTCTGTGTCGCAGGGCAGAATTCTATCGAAGACGCGATTGTTATCAAATGATGCCCCCGGACGAGCGCGCCGCAAGGCCAAATCTGGGGACATAATCTGGTCGAACGTTAGGCCGAATCTACGCGCTTATGCCCTAGTCCTAGAACCATCGGAGACAGATGTCGTCTCAACCGGATTTACGGTGCTGTCAGCCCGAGAGGTTCCTTTCACCTGGCTCTATATGTTCGTGACCACCGACCAATTCGTAGGGCACCTCGCAAACCACGCGACGGGTGCAGGCTATCCTGCTGTTCGCCCAGATGACTTCGAGCGTGCAGTTGTTGTCGTGCCACCAAAGACTCTTATGGCGCATTTTCATGAATCGATCGAACCGAACTTTCAATTGATTTCGAAACTTGAGCAGCAAAACCAGAAGCTTGCTCGGGCCCGGGACCTCCTTTTGCCCCGCCTAATGAGCGGGGAGATTGCGGTGTAACCGAGCGGCGAAGGTGGCGAAAGTAACGTTCGAAAGCCTCCCTATCAACCAATCTGGGACGACAGATGGATGAAGAACCTGATGTCAACCTCCGCGGTACTGGCGTAGACACAGGCGGAGGTCGTACGTCTGCCGCCAAACAACTTGCGCAATTAGTACTCGGCATTAAAGTCTCGCAGGATGGTTGCATCTCGAAGTTCCGGCGCAAATGGGCAGACCGGCACGGAAAGGCAGCTTCCGGAGAGTACGATTTTCGGTGGAAGGTGAATGGCAGTTACTGGCATTAACAGCGAAGATCGGCTGGTGCAGAAAACTTTCGCCGAGCATTTGAAAGACAAGCTCGGCTGGGAGACTGTCTATGCCTTCAACGAAGAGACTTTCGGGTCGGACGGTACGCTCGGCCGTAGCAACACCAACGAAGCAGTCCTCACCCGCGACCTTCACGCGGCGTTGCGACGTCTAAACCCCGAACTGCCGACTTCCGCCATCGAAGACGCCGCGCGAGCGCTCAGGGTCAATGACTTCAGCCGCTCGCTGATCCAGCATAATCAAGACTTCGCCCGCCTGATCCGCAATGGCATCCCCGTCTCCTGGCGTGACGCCACAGAGAAACTTCATGATGTCCGCGCACGTGTGATCGACTTTGACAACAAACCTGGATCGAACCGCTTCCTTGCAGTCCGGGAACTGAAGCTTACGGGTCTGCGTACGCCGAACTATAATCGTCGTGCCGACCTGGTCTGCTTCGTCAACGGGCTACCTCTTGTCTTCATAGAGTTGAAGGCGGTGTACAAGAACATCCGCGCCGGATTTGATGGCAATTTATGCGACTACATGGACGAAAGCGTTATCGCCCATGCCTTCCACCACAACGCCTTTCTGATCGTGTCGAATGGTGACCGCGCCCGCTATGGTTCGATTACCAGCGAATGGGATCATTTTTACGAGTGGAAGCGGCAGGACGAAGCCGAAAATGGCAAGGTGGACGCCGAAGCACTGCTTGACGGTATGTTGGCGCATGACCGCCTGCTCGATATTGTCGAGAACTTCATTCTGTTCGACGAAAGCAAGGCAGGGAAGACCCGTAAGGTGGTGGCGCGCAACCATCAGGTTCTCGGTGTAAACCGTGCGGTGGCGTCCGTCGCCTATCAGGAAGAGCTGAAGCGAGAATTCCCGCCCGAAAAGCGGCTTCGGCACCGCGTCATCGAACTGCCGCTGGACAAGCGCGCCGCTGAAGATCAGAAGCGGCTCCTGGGGGCAAAGGAGGCTGGTTTGCCAGCCTTGCCGTCTTTTATTCCCGAGGGAACGGTCAATATCGTCGAACGTGCTCATCCAGACCTCGGAAGACTCGGGGTCTTCTGGCACACGCAAGGCAGTGGCAAGAGCTACTCGATGGCTTTTTTCGCCGAGAAGGTCCGTCGCAAGATCGAGGGCAATTTCACCTTCCTGCTGATGACAGACCGGCAAGACCTCGACAGCCAGATTTACAAGTCTTTCGTGGGAACCGGCGTTGTGGACAAGGACACACCACGTGCGGCTTCGGGGACAGACCTGCAAAGACTGCTGCAGGAGAACCATCGCTACATTTTCAGCCTGATCCACAAGTTCAATCAGGATGTCGACCCGAAGAATCCCTATAGCGAGCGCGACGACATCATCGTGATATCGGACGAGGCGCACCGCACCCAGTCGGGGCGGCTCGCGCGCAACATGCGTCTGGCGCTGCCAAATGCCGCCTTCATCGGCTTCACGGGTACGCCTCTCTTCAAGCAGGATGAGATCACCAAGCGCATCTTCGGAGACTACGTTTCCAAATATGATTTCAAGCGGTCCGAAGAGGATGGCGCGACCGTCAAACTCATCTATGAGAACCGGGGCGAAAAGCTTGGCGTCGCCCGAGCGGATTTGAACGACCGCATCGCGGCGAAAATCGAGGAGGCCGAACTCGACCCCGATCAGGCCACACTCCTCGATAAACTGCTTGGCAAGGACTACGAGGTCATCACCGCTGACGAACGGCTCGACAAAATCGCGTCGGATTTCGTCGAGCATTGCGCCACGCGGTGGGAAACTGGCAAGTCTCTATTTGTCTGTATCGACAAGATCACCTGCGCCCGCATGCATCAGCGGATCATGCCGCACTGGCAGGCCAAGACCGCGGAAGTCCGCGCAGAACTCAAAGCCAAAAAAGCTGAAGCCCTAGCGACCGCCGACGAAGCCGCCCGTGCCGTGCTGAACGACAAGATTGAGAGTCTCGAAAAGAAGGCGACGTGGCTCGACGAAACGATTGTCGAGATCATCATCAGCGAAGCGCAGAACGAGGTGGCCGATTTCAAAAAATGGGGCTTCGACATAATCCCTCATCGCGCACTGATGAAAAAGGGCTTCGAGACCGACAGCGGTGAACGCGTTGACGTCGAAACCGCATTCAAGGACCCCAAGCATCCCTTCCGCGTGGCGATCGTTTGCGCGATGTGGTTGACGGGGTTTGATGTCGAATGCCTTTCGACCCTGTACATCGACAAGCCGATGAAGGCGCATACACTGATGCAGGCCATAGCCCGGGCCAACCGGGTCTATCCCGGGAAGGACCACGGCCTCATCGTCGACTACAACGGTATGTTGAAGAGTCTCCGCGCCGCACTTGCCCAGTACGCTCTGGGTGAGGATGGTGCTGGCGGCGAGGAAATCGTCGCGCCAATCGAAGAGCGGGTTCAGGCTCTTGTCGAGGCCATCGAGGCAACCGAGGCGCATTTGCGTGGGCTCGGTTTCGATCCGGTGATATTGATCGGGGCGAAGGGTTTCTCACGGATAAAGGGCCTAGCGGACGCCGTGGACGCAGTCTATTCAACCGATGAAACCAAACGCCGCTTTGAAATCATGGCTCGACAGGTCTTCATCCGCTTCAAGTCGCTGCTGGTGGAACCGAGCGTATTCGCTTTTGCAGAACGCCACGACAATATCGAAGCCATCTACAAGAAGCTGACCGAACGGCGCGACACGGCCGATGTCACCGCGCTGTTGAAGGAGCTGCATCGGATCGTCAACGACTCCATCCGGACTGAGGCACTTGGTCAAGACCAGGCCGAGGGCCTGACTTTCGATCTCAGCCAAATAAACCTCGAACGGCTGCGTGACGAGTTCTCCAAGAAGGTCAGCCGCAAAGCGACGACAATTCAGGACATCCGTAGCATCGTTGAGCAGAAGCTTGCGGAGATGCTGGCGCGCAATCCTACGCGCATGGACTTCCAGAGAAAATACGAAGACATCGTTGCCGACTACAACAGCGAAAAGGACCGCACGACGATCGAGGAGACCTTCAGGCGGCTGGTTGAACTTGTTCAAAGCCTCGACGAGGAACAGGAGCGGGCTGCGAGAGAGAACCTCTCGGATGAGGAACTGGCCGTATTCGACTTGCTGAAACGGGACGATCTGAGCAAGACGGATCGTGAACGTGTCAAGCAGGCGAGCCGGGAGATGTTGGCCACGATCAAGCAGCAGCTCGCAAAACTCGAACGTTTTTGGGAAAAGGAGCAGACGAAGGGCGAAGTGGAGACATTAATTCTGGATGAAGTCTTCATCAAGCTCCCGACGCCACCCTTCACGCCAGAGGAAAAACAGCTTGTTGCCAACAACGTCTACGCGCATTTTTGGCAGCAGGCGATGACCGGGGGATATGCAAGATTCTAACAAGCTGACTTGGCTGCGGCCGTAACGACTCGATCGTCCAAAATGACCGCCGAAAGCGGACCGGTCATGCACCAGAGTTTCGCGCCGTAGCAGGTTGAGGCCTACCTGTACCGCCCTACGAAACGCACGACTTTATCGATCAGGTTCTGCGCGCGTTGGAGTGCATCATTCTCGCTGATCTGTGCGCTCGACTAATTCTCCTGCCCCGGGATCAATTCAATCAACCGATACCCGGGTACCTCAGGTTCGCGCCTGCCCTCGGCAAGGCGCTATTCCATTCTCAAACCCCGACACCCGGCGAGGAGATTGTTCGTGTAGTCTCGCAGGGCGTGCGCAGCTTCGTGACGCTCATCGGCTTGAAACTGTTCAATTCTCCCATCTCGCAATTCGAAAAACTCGCCTGTGCCGTCTATAAACGGCGGGGCAATATCGCGGAAGGGACCGCTAAGCATATCTAGTGTCACCACACGCTCGACCTGTCTGGCGTACTCTGCGCAAATTGCGCCTCCCGCCTCCGACTCTTTGATGAACCTCTCCATGGAAGGGTTCACATCCGCCAGTCGGAGCGGCTGTTCTAGTGAAGCGGCCGCCCGGGCGAGTATGGTCTGTTCGTCATCGAGGTTGGATTGCACGAGGCTGCGTGCGACGTAGGCGGCCTCGTCTCCGTCGTATTGGCCTGCGTTCCAAACCAGACATGCAAAAGCGTACCCTCGGTCCTGGTTGCGACGGAACACACGATTTCCGTCTTTCAAGATCGCGAACTCTTTTGGAGGACGCAAAAGATTGAAGTCTTGCTCGCTCATATTGAGCGCCACTAGCGCGAGGGCCGCGGCCAAGCGATAGGTAAGCGCGACTTCGGTTGTCCGAGCATGAAACGCGACAATGTGGGCGGCCGCATTATATTCGATGAGCCGGTGATCATAAACGAGGCTTGCAAATTCCCTCTCCAGTCCGACCAATTCGACACGCCTTACATTCTCATCCGGCTCGCTATGAATTGCACGGATTGCCTCGTTCAACTCCGACGATGTTGCCCTCGCCTCTAAGAGCGCCCCAACCGAGATAGGTTGCCGCGCGAACGTTTCCTTGGTGTCATGCTCGCCGAACTTGACGAAGAGAAGCGGCAGTCTGCTGTCCAACTGGCCTTTGGGATCGATTTCCATTCCTGCGGAAAACTCGATCGACCAAGGTCGAGTTAGGCCATGCAGCGATCTGGGCGGGCGCGTATGTTGATAATAGGCCGGCAAAAGCACCCGCCTATCCAAATCGAACAGCGACACAATATCGGGGAATCCGTCCTCGCGTCGTCGTTCCATTGCCCGGAGAGCCTTACATATTGCGATCGCATAATTCCGTCCCCATCGGGTACCGAAAAAATCGAACCAATGCGTCATTTCGTGGCATAGGACCTGAATATCTTGACGCACATTCATGAGGTTCCCTGCTTGGAGCGCCGCCTCCACTGAGCCTCTCCTGAATACCGCCACCTCAACGATCGTCGAATGAGGGGTGAAGGAGCCGTCCGATTTCTGATTGGGAAACGCTAAAACGTGGCGCTTGCGCTCTTCGATTTTCTCCGCCGAGAAACGGTAATCCGGGTTGCCAATAAACACTTCTTTTGCCCGCTTAGGTTGGCACAATCTTCCGGACCTATTTAGCCGAATGGCTCAGCAGATCATAAGCCCATTTTCTAATGAGCGTTGCGACGAGTGAAGCCGCCTCCTCGATTGGGCGGCGGTCTGTATTAGCTTGAATCTTAGGGAGATTCGTTTGAACCAAGAGCTTACAAGAAGCAAGTTCGTCAGTATTCTAAAAGACGGCGTTTCGCGAACCGAAACATTCATGGCATATCTTACCGAATACCACGGCGCACCTACTCGAACAGAGTACATGTTAACCGCTGATATCGCCCGCGCTTTTCTGGACAAATATTACGAAGTTAGCGTGGAGTTCCTCAATCGTGAACTGGTCTCATCAGCATTAACCAAAAGGCCTGATTGGAATCCCCGCTCCCACTTGGCTCAAAGCGAACCGATGTCGTTGTCGCCGAAAGCGGATTCTTGCCCCGCGCCATGATCGTGGTAAAGATAGGCGTCCGGAAAACGCTCTCACCAATTAGAGCCGACCTTGATGCGAATGCAAGACTAATCGCCGTTACACGGCTCGGCCCTCCTTTGACCAAGTCCAAGCACTGATGCGTGCAGAGGCGACCCCCGTAAAGCTGGGAGCGTCGTTGGTTTTTCACCCCCACTGGATATCGCTGAGGATTTCGATAGTGTTTCGCAATCGGAGCCTGTGATTCACTGTGGTGCCCGCTCCGATTACATGCAGATGAGGAAGATTTGGTGTCGGATCAGGACCCGGCGAAGCCGCGGCAATTTCACTTCGTTCGTCATGGGGATCAATCGTGCACGGCACTCGATTGGGAGACTGGGCCTAGCATCGTCCGTAAAGCTCTGAGCGAAGCTCTCAATGCGCGCAATATCGCGTTTCTCCTCGGAGCAGGCTGCTCCTCGCTGGAAATCGACGATAACCAGCGGGGTATCCCGACGATGGCCCCGTTGGCTTCCGAGTTCTGCAAGCATCCCTTGCCGCCGGACTTCGACGACAATCTCGACCCTATCAAACCGCCCGAGTGGGGGCTTACTTCCGAAGAAGTCGAGTTTCTCAAAGTGAGAGGCGCAGCCCTACAAGAAACCGAATACACGTGGAATCTCGAACGGCTTATGGAGCTCCTGTTCAGCCTAGCGTTCATCTACAGGCGCAGCGACAATCCTAAGCATGCCAGCTTCCTTCAGACTGTCGAGGTCATTATCAACAAGGTGAAAAGCTTTCTCTGGGAAAGGTGCACAAAAGGGGAGTTCGCCTCCGGAGACAACGCGGTCCTGGACGTGTACGAGAGCTTCTACCGCCGCCTGGTGTTGCGGGATAGGTCGTTGCCCCGGCCATGGATTTTCACAACCAATTACGACCTATTCAACGAGCGCGCGATGGATCGCCTCGGTTTGCCATATGCCAACGGGTTTTCGGGAGTTGTCGAGCGTCGATTCAATCCTGCCACTTTCCGCTACGCCCTCGCCGAACAGCTCGACGTCACGAGCCGGAAGTGGTCCGCCGTCGACGGATTTGTGTATCTTTGCAAGCTGCACGGCTCGTTGAGCTGGACAGAGGATGACCACGGCCTGTTTCCCATCCGCGAGCTTTGGCCGCAGGATGGTGCGTCCAAGGTTATGATCTATCCGACTCCGGCTAAGCAGAATTCGAGTCTCGGCTCGCCTTATTCTGACCTTTTCCGCGAGTTTCAAAGCCGTGTCGTACGAGAGCAGAGCGTACTGATTACGGCCGGTTTCGCGTTCGGTGACGAGCATCTAAACAACATCATCTATCAGGCACTGACCATTCCGACGTTCAGGCTGATCGTGTTCGCAAATCCCAACGCCAAGGGAGAGATCGCCAAGCTGCGCGGACTCTGTGACGAACGCATCTGGATCATCGGCGGCGACGGTCCCGACGAGAAAAACCCCGCCCACTACTTCAACATGATCGTCGAGCACTTCATGCCGCAGAGGCAGAGCGACAGGATTGACGACGCGGTTCGCCGGGTCATGGAGACCATGGGAGCGAAGAAAGACGCAACAGATGGGTAATGACGATCGCCGGCGCGCCATCGGAAAAGTGATATCCGTCTCCGCGGACCGGTTTGTAGTCGAGGTTCACGCCGGAACCGACAATTTTACTGTCGTCGGATTCGATGGCGTTCACTACGTCGCACGCCTCGGATCGTTTCTAATGATTCCCACGCCTCCCGAGTATGTCGTGGCGGAGGTCGTGGGCTTACGGGAAAGGGACGGCCAGTCCCGTGACGGCGGAGAAATGGAAAAGGCAAGTGCAGCCAAGTTTCTCGATCTCGTCCCGGTCGGGATGCTCCCCATGGCGAGCGACGGAAAGTTCCGCTTCGGCGTCTCGGTTTTCCCCTCGCTTTTCGCCGACGTCTTGTATTCGTTGGACGCTGAACTAGATCGCATATTCGACACTGAGAAAGACGCGGAGCCGTCGACGGGCGAGGATGGGGGACCGCCCACGCCACCCAAAGCGACCCGCTTCCGCAATCTGGCCATCGGCAAGTCCGTCATCTTCGAAGATTACCAGGTCAAGGTCAGGATTGACGACTTTTTCGGCGGCCACGTGGCGGTGCTTGGCAACACCGGGAGCGGCAAGTCGTGCACCGTCGCATCGGTCCTGCAATCGCTCTTCGAAAAAGCGGACGAGCATCGCGCCCGAGGCGCGACATTCGTCGTCCTTGACGTAAACGGCGAGTACCATGAAGCATTCAGTGAACTGGGAATCCGGGCCGAGATCGGAGTCAAGCGGCTTATCATCGACGGGACGTCTGCCGCCGGGGCCTTCCGACTGCCCCATTGGTTCCTCGACCTTTCGGAATGGGAGCTCCTACTGCAGGCCAGCGAGCGAACGCAACTCCCTATCCTACGGATGGCACTGGGTTTGGTTTCGCTGTTCGGCCAAGCTTCGGGAGCTCAACTCACGAAGATCAGAAACCACATCCTCGCGACCTGCATCACACAGATATTGGGTGACGAAACACCGCCGGGGGCGAAGGAGACGCGGATTCGCGGTATCCTACAGCGATTTCGCACGACTGAGATAAACGCGGGGGTCCTGGACCCGGACATCAAGGTCAATTTCGGCAACATGCCGGGACTGGCGAATGCATATACATACCTCGCGGGCTCCAACGGTGCGGGCGGTTTCATTGACCCGGCGATCAAATTCCCTGACTACGAAAACATACCTTTCGATTTCATCGCGCTTGGAGATGCGATCGATCTGGCCCTGCTTTACGAGGAGGCTCACGGAAACCGGCAAATCCGAGATTACTGCTCGCAGATGGTCACCCGCTTCAAGGCGCTGGAGAAACGGCTTGATTACGAGTTTCTCCGGCATACATCCACCGATCAGGTGTCGCAGTCCGAATTCCTTGCCGGGTTGCTGGGCCTGACTGCCGCTCAAGGGGACGGATACGTCAAATCGTCCCAGATCGTCATTCTCGACATGAACGCCGTGGAAGACGAGGTCGTGGAGCTCGTCAGTGCCGTACTCGCGCGGATTGTGTTTCGGCTCCTTCGGCACGCTGAACCACGCAACCACTTCCCCGTGCATCTGTTGCTTGAGGAGGCTCATCGCTACGTGGCTTCGACGCCTTCGCGATATGCCATGGACGCCGGGCGCATCTTCGAGCGCATTGCCAAGGAGGGCCGGAAATATGGGTTGTTCCTCCTTGTCGCATCGCAGCGCCCGAGCGAATTGTCCAAGACCGTGCTTTCCCAGTGTTCGAATTTCGTCGTTCACCGAATTCAAAACCCTGATGACCTGTCCCAGATCAGGCAGATGACGCCTTTCATTTCCGACAGCGTCTTGAAACGGCTGCCTTCGCTTCCGAAGCAGCACGCGCTCGTCTTCGGCAATTCCGTCAATCTTCCTACGACGTTCAAGGTTCGCCGTGCTGACCCGGTGCCTGCAAGCACTGATGCTCAGATCGTCGATCTATGGTTTCAGGAAAATGGACGAAAAACCCTACTGACGCTCGAGTCGACGTCGGGCGCAGAACAATAGATGCAGCTTCGACGGCCCAATCGCGCGATCCCAAACATCGCCGCTCAGCGGCGACCGCCACCTTCTGGCCAGTTGACGAAGTGGAAAACCGATGCCTCGGCAGAATGAGAATCCAACCCGCAGGCTAAAGCAAGACGTGGTCGTTAAGGCGATATCCGGGATGAAGCTCGAGCACCTATCAAATGAAATGGCGCGGCTGGGTTGGGAGATTTCGTTCGTCGGAGAACTCGCTGGGTATCTGAGGCGTGCGAACGGTTTAGTGATTCAGCACCCGGACGCTAAGAAGGAAACCCGCAGAGAGGCCTTTCTGGACGGGGTAGAGAAGCTCATCGAGGAAAAATGCCCGGAGGGTCTGCTCGAAATCCGTCGATCGAGGAGGCAGCTCCGGTTCTCCGAGGACGGATATCGGCGAATCCTTGGGTTTACTACCGAAACGGATTGGTATCGCCTCGAGCCGAATCAAAGGGTGTCGGCCGCCCTCCATCGTGCGATGGAGGACGTAGACGACGCCCTCGATTTAGCGAGGCAACAAGTCGCTGCCAATAAACATATGAACTTCGGTACACCAGTAGTTCGCGACGAAGAAGGTCGGCCAGTTGACGTCGAAAGCCCGATTGACACGACGATGTCGGGCCTCGCAGCAACACTCATGATGACGGCATACCAGGAAGGATGGTTTCAAGGTGACATCCTAGTACTGCCGAATTTACCGGCCGTCGATGTCAATGACACGTACAAGGCGGGTAGCGCCCTCAGGCTCGCCGGCCATTGGGAGCAATGGGAGTCAATCGAAGAATCCGCGAGATTTCTTGGACCTGACCTTGAGCTGCTTTCCAAAGACCAACTACCGCCTGAGGTCCCGGAAGTACACGACCTAGCTTACCGGTACTCTGTCCCGCACTTCCAATGGTTCAATCATGCTGCTCAATGGCGGACGGTGGACCAGTCGCGTCAAAGCCGAAACGAAATCGATCGACATCCGCTTAAACCCATTCCAAGGAGCTTAGAGGAGAGCCCGGCGCTCGCGCCGCTCGAGTTCGTAAGCGAAAATGAAATACACGGACACGCGGGGCTGAACAATCGTCTCGGGTTAGAAACCGGCAACAGCAAACGTCTGTATGGTGGGCTGAGAATAGTCGAATGGTTGCGCGGGTATGCGGTTTTGAGTTTGTTGGCTAGGCAGCGCTTTGATGAAAACAGAGAGCACCTGCAAATCTGGAATCTGAAAGAGCTTTCCGCCGCCCTGTGCAAGGGTGGCTTGCAACCTAATAAGGCGACCGTGTTCCTTGAGAACGCAACATTCGGAAAAGCGCGAAACGACTTGTTTGATAGTCCGCTTCTGCGTCTGCACGACGGCCGCATAATCTTGATTGCGCCTTGCGCCATCGACAGCAGTCCAGCGGAGATTGTTACGTCTGTATTCGCACGGCTGGGCTTTCAGGTCGATGGTGCGGATTTCGAAGACAGAGTGCGAGAGCTGTTTGAAGCGAATGGCATTCCGGTAAAAGCTTTCAAAACTAAGATTGCCGGTGAAGAGTATGAATATGATGCGATCGTAAACTGGGGCGACCACGTCTTTCTATTTGAATGCAAGAACCGCAGCCTTCCGGGTGCACGAGCAATTCCCGCCTATTACTTCCAGATGGAGTTGGCCGAAAACGTGCATCAGATTACGAGGCAGCGAGATGGTTTGCTAGCATCGCCCCAAATGCTGAACGATCACTTCGGTCCCGGAACCTCCGAAAAACCAATCACGATGGTTGTCCTGCGCAACCTACCCTTTTCAATGGGTCGCCAGAGAGATGGAGTACATTTTTACGACTTTTCGGCTCTGCAACGGTTCTTCCATTCACGATCCTTGACTATGACGTACGGCCCGTTGCGAGCGTTGGAGACGTTCGAGCACACAGCGCTCTGGTCGGGGACGGAGCCTTCCCCCGAGGACTTGCTCAGGGAACTGCAGGAACCCTCTCAGTTACGGATAAACCGTTTTCATACGAGAACTATGCCGCGCATTATTGGGTTAGACACAACGACTGTCGCCTTGGATGTGGCATTCGTGCGCGAAGAATTTACAGTCGAAACAATGAAATCGTGGAGGGCAGAACAACTTAAAGCTGTAGCCGCTTTGCCTGATCCGTGAACAGGAGTTCGGCCGCAATGTTGGCAGAAAATCTAAAATACCGCGGCAGACCCACCTAGACTATTTAATTCTCCAACGCCCATCGGCAGTGTGCTTTTATTCCCGGAACCTCCATCGCCGCAGCGCCGCATAGACTTCCTTCTCGATCGCGTCCTTGTCCGTACCCGATAAGGCATCTTCGGCCGCTTTTCGAACCCAGGATGGATCGCGGGTATCGTACCCCAACGGGTCATCGGTAGCTGGCATGGAGGGGTCTTTCGAAGCTGGCCGCTCCGTTTCGGTCGCCGTTTTTGCCGGCGCAGCGCCTAATCGTTGTTTGGAGACCAAGATGCGTCGCCTGAGTGGACGAAACCCGACCTCGTCGAGACCAGACCCAAAAGAGCGGCCTTCAGCGCGTTGCTCCTGTCCCGGCTTCGACTTGATCGATCGGGTCCCTTGCCTCTTTCGAGATCGTCGTTTTCTCGGCATGTCTACGTACCCATGCTACGCGGACGCTTTGCAAGGCTGACTGTCGGCCGGCGACGTCTTTCAACAATCTCCCGGACCTCGTCGCCAGACAGCGATTTCGCTTGGATCAATCGTCCGGCGATCTCATCCAATGCGGCGCGTCCGCCGAGGACGATCTCCTTTGATCGCTCGAACTCGTTGGCTATGAGGTCGTGCACCCGCTTCCGCAATTCGGGATCGCTGGCACGAAGGGCATCAAAGCGATTCCGGACGTTATCCGCAACCATCAGCGTGTGTCCCATGCCGAGGCCGGCCTCCAAGAGAGTTGCCGTCCTGGTCACGGTGTTCAGGTCGGCATTGTGGGAACCGGCCGCGCCGTCGAAGAAGGCTTCGAACACCACGGTTTCGGCTGCGATGCCCCCCAAGGTCACCGCTATATCGTCAAGGTATCCAGCCCTGGTCCTGCGCATATGCCGCGGCATCGCGTAGGTCGCCCCGCCGACCTGATCGCCATTTCCGGGTATGGCGTAGCTGGCGATTTTAACGCTCACCAGTTCACCGAACCCGAGCTCAACGGCGACAAGCGCATGCCCCGCTTCATGGACAGCGACGGAACGAAGGTAATCCGGCGGAAGCTCGGGTGCCGGCGGCAATTCGCCTACGATGTGCGTGCCGGCGAGGTCCTCCCTCCGCCTTCTTGCCGATCGTTTTGCAAACCGCACCAGTTGCTCGATGTCGGCTCCGGAGTAGCCCTCGGTCGCGAGCGCGAACTGCTCCGCCTGGTTCGGATCGAGGTCAATCCCGCTGTGATACTTCAGGATCGAACGCCGGGCTTTCTCGTCCGGCAGCATTACCTCGAAATGCTGGCCGAGCCGGCCCGAGCGGCGGAGTGCCGGGTCAAGCTGTTCGGGGTTGTTGCACGCCGAAACGACGATGACACCCTTGCGGCGGTTGAACCCGTCCAGCAACTCGAGAAACGCCGCGATCACGGCGCGCATGTAGTTTCGATTACGGTCGGTTTCGCTTCGGTCTCCGACCGTATCGACCTCGTCGACGAAAAGGATCGCCGGGGCTTTTGCCTCGGCCTCCTCGAAAGAAGCACGCATCGCCTTCAAGTGTTGATCGAGGGCACCCGCCGTCTGCCAGGCGGAAACCGAACCGTAAATCACCGGGATGCCGCAGGTTTTGGCCAGTGCAGCGGCGAACATTGTTTTGCCCGAACCAGGTGGTCCGGAAATCAAGACTCCGGAATCGACGTCCTCCCACTGAATTCGTCCAGCCTTGTAGTCCGCCAGGTCGATCGCGAGATCGCGCCCCCAATCGAGAAGCGGTCCGAACCCGTGCATCTCGTCGAGCGTTGGCCCGTCGGGTTCCTCCGGTACAGCGGACGGGAGGGCACGTGGATGCTGTCGCAACCGCTCCAGCGCGGCGATCGGCCCACGACGAGTGTGGAAAGCCTGGTCTAGTTGAGACCAAGACTCCGAGAGCAGAATATCGACGTCCCTTTCGGTCACGGGAATACCGAAACGTCGCAGCGCGGCCTCGGCCTGCCTTCTCGTCGGAGGCCTGACATCCACGACGGCATCCGCAAGAAGCCACGCTTCAGTGTCGAGCTGTCGGCCGGCCTCCACGAAAAAAATCGCCTGGTCCTTATTCTGCGCCACGATTTTGTCCCGGTGGCGATGTTCGTCCCAAGCGCTGATGCAAGGATTGTAGTCTCGACTATCCCAGAGCCCCAACAGAAAGACCTCAGCGGCGCGGGAGTAAATCGGCAAGTAGCAGTCGCGCTGGACTTGCAGGATCGCGATGAACTTCGAGTTCTTTCGATTCCAACGCCGAAGCGCCGCCGCAATACCGCAATAGGCCAGGAAAACCGGCAGGGTGACATAAGGATCGTCGTTCGGTTTTGACAGCTTCCATGGGCAGCGAGACCGCTTGTCGGAACGCCTAGTCATCGCGGCGTTCTCCCAGGTCGATTACAAGACTCGGATCAAAGTCGGGGACCGGTTCATCGGGATATCCGCGCGGATTGCAGATCACCCGGGTGTCGACGATGGTGTAGTCGCTTCTATTGTGCAGATGACCGTGAACCCAGGCGATCGGTTGGTACTTGGCGATATCGGGCTCGAGATTCGAGACGAAGCTCGGCGTCAACGGTTCGCCGACGAATTCCGGAGCGAGAGATAATATGCTGGGCGAGTGATGTGTCACGACGACCGTCGGGCCGCCGTATGGCTCATCAAGGGTGGTTCGGATAAAGTGCTTGTCGAAGTGATTGAAGCCGCTCGCGTGGCCTGACGTAAACCGCTGGAACGGTTCTTTCGAAACCTTGATTTTGCGAAAGTCGTTCAGTTCGTTCTGCGCGCAACGCATCGCCCAGGACATGTTGCCGTAAAGATTGAAGTCACTCCACAGCGTCGCGCCAACGAAACGAACCCCGCCAAGGGTAACCGCGCGGCGGCTCAGCACATGGACGTTCGGGAAGCGATCGGAAGCCGTGTCCAGCGCTTCTTGCAGCCCCTCGACGATCGAACTGCGGTAGTACTCGTGATTGCCGGGGACCAGAATTACCGGCATGAACTGCGACACGTGTACGCCCAAATAGATGACGCTCTTCGCCGGCCCTCGGTCGCAGATGTCACCTGCACAAATGCAGACATCAGCCTCGGGAACTTCCAAGGGAGCGACTTTCTCGTCAAACTCGGTGTGAAGGTCTGAAAAAATCCAAGCCTTCATGACCTGCCCCTGTTGCATTTATCGAAGTGCGCAGGATCAAGTGGCGTCCCCAGCCTATACCAGCGGGAGAACGTCCTCGCGAGACCGGCTTGCGGGTCGAGGTAGTAGAGCTCGCTGGAAAAACACGGCTTCCCGTCGTCAATCCCCGGGTGTCCGCTCGGTCTGCCAATTAGGCAGGGGACCGTCCGTTTTGCCAAAGCCCATTGGTCAAGCCGAACTGTCGGAAGCGGCACGACCGTCCGGTCGCCAATAACTTCCAGGTCGTCGGCCAGGGACCGAAAACGGACAACAAGGTCGGCTCGGCTAACGCCGAACCAGTTGTTGAAAAAATCGTCTTGCATCTAACACCTCGCCTTGAGGCCTCCCTGGGCACCGCAACCCGGATGGCTGGAACCGCACTGACCGCAGCGGTCGGCCCCGTGATTCGTTTGATCGATGTCCTTATATAGGTGTTTTTTACCGTAAATCAGAGTCTTTTTTTCGTACAGTACGTATTAATTGACATGGATGCCGGATGCCGGTTTTTCGACGCCATGGCGACGTTGTTGACGGCTGATCTGATACGTGCGGCCCGAGCCCTGCTCGGGTGGAGTCAGCTCGAACTTGCGCACAGATCGGGCGTGACGCAAAAAGCGCTCAGCGACTTCGAGCTTGAAAAGAAGCCGCTAACCGCCAAAGCCAGCGACAAGCTGCGGACGGCACTCGAGACCCACAACGTCCAATTTATCGCTGTGAACTCCGAAACGAGTGGCGAGATTGTGGGAGGGGGCGTCCGCTGGCGTCCGGACCCTCCACGCATGGATATCAAAATCCTCTAGGCTAGTAGATCACGATGTCAGTCCGGAAGCTCTGATGCGAGCAGATCGCCGGCCGTGGATCGAGTTGCGCAATGCACAGGTATCGATTCTGATTCGGCGTCTCGACTTTGTGGAGCGTCCAGCATGCAATGTGCTTCGGCACTATCGGCGAGGCCGGGGCGTTTGCCGGAGCCGCGAATGATCCTAACGTAGGCTCGTGTGTTTTAAGACGTCCACCCACGACGACATTTCAACGACCGCCAGCCATAGTTGGTTCGTACTTTCTCCCGTTCGGTCCACCATTCCCCTCTTTTGTTCAGCCCGGAGACCTAGGTGACAGAACTTACCTGGGGCAACTTCGACCGATGCCGGACGTCAGGCTGCCAGGGCTCGGTCGATGCCGAGGCTCGGCTGCGCTTGCCAAAAAAGCTGATTTGAGAGAAAGTTTTAGTCTGACCCGTTCGAGGTCTGGGCAACTCCCGCGAGTGGAGAAAAACATGCCTGTTAAATCTTTGGTGGCAGCCGTAATTTTTTCCCTCTTCGCCCTTTCGGGGTGCGCCAGCACAGGCTCGACCAACACGACCTATACCCAGTGGTACGGGCCCTATCCCGAGCCTGAATTCGACGTTCTTACGCCGGGCGGACTGCGGCTTGCCTATTAGCATGGCGTAGGCGAGCGACTGGGCCGGCCGCTGTAAGTGAGCGTACGCCCCTGCCCCCAGATTCCGAGCGATCGCCATCGCACGCCGGATGGAAAGCGGACAGGCATTCAGCAGCAAGCGGTATTCACGGAATTTTAGGCACTTGCGGAACACATATGGAACAGATAGGTTCTGTTCTTGATTTGTTTCGCGATTCTGGAGTGACGCCATGCTGACCCGCAAGCAACAGGAATTGCTTCTGTTCATTCATGAACGAATGAAGGAATCCGGGGTTCCGCCGTCCTTCGACGAGATGAAAGATGCCCTGGACCTTGCCTCCAAATCGGGCATCCATCGTCTGATCACCGCACTCGAAGAGCGCGGGTTCATTCGCCGGCTACCGAATCGCGCGCGGGCCCTCGAAGTCATCAAGCTGCCGGAGGCATATGCCGGCGCTTCGCAGGTCCGCCGCGGCTTTTCGCCGAGCGTGATCGAAGGCAGTCTGGGCAAGCCTGCGGCCCCGCCCCCCGCACCGAAACCAGCGCCCCCGGCCGAGATCGCGTCGGTCGCTGTCCCGGTCATGGGCCGCATTGCCGCCGGCGTGCCGATTTCCGCAATCCAGAACAACATGCACGATATTTCCGTACCGGTCGAAATGATCGGCAGCGGCGAGCACTACGCTCTCGAGATCAAGGGTGATTCGATGATCGAGGCCGGCATCCTCGATGGCGATACGGTGATCATCCGGAACGGAAGCACTGCCACCCCCGGGGATATCGTCGTCGCCCTGATCGACGACGAGGAAGCAACTCTGAAGCGTTTCCGTCGCAAGGGCGCCTCTATTGCGCTCGAAGCCGCCAATCCGGCTTACGAGACACGGATATTCGGTCCGGATCGGGTCAAGATCCAAGGCAGGCTTGTCGGCCTCATCCGGCGGTACCACTAGCCTCCCGACGAGGTGTGCAGGCGTTTCCCACGGAAGTACGCAATTTCAAAGCGTTAGAAGTGGGCGCATTGCGCCTTGGGGCGCTATGGCCACGCCTCCACAGAACCGAAGCCATATTTATACAGAATAAAAAAGACCCTATTCCAAATGTACCCTCTTGCGGATTGCGGGCAATCATTCTAAATCCGCGCCACGATTTGAAAATCGCAAATCGTAGAGGCCTCGTGGCGGAGTGGTGACGCAGAGGACTGCAAATCCTTGTACCCCGGTTCAATTCCGGGCGAGGCCTCCAAAAAACCACCCCTATTCAGCTTTGTTACCGACAAATCTTACCTGCGTCAGACGAAGGCGAACTCCGCGCCCGCAAAGACGAAGTTGGCAGCGCTGAGGTCGGCAGCGTGGATGCCGATCAGAGTGACCTGATCGACCGTGCCATTCAACTGCAGGACAGCGTTCCCGTCAGCATCGTTGCCGATGTTGGGCAAAAAATCAGCGAAGTCGTCGTAGCCATAGCCAGCGATTTGGATGACGTCCTTGTCCAATTCGAAGTCGAAGATCTCATCCCGACCACTGTTTCGTGAAAACAGGAACTGATCGGCACCGGTCTCGACCGCGAAGCCTGCGGTCAGTCGACCATCACCCCAGAGCTGATCGTTACCGGTGCCGCCGATCAAGAGGTCGTTCCCACCCGCGGTGTCCACGCCGACCTCTGCATCGCCATACAGGACATCATTGCCTTTGCCTCCGTCGAGCAGGTCGTCGCCGCCACTGCCGCCACGTGAGAAAAGAATGTCTCCAACGAGAAAGTCATTGCCCGAACCACCATAGAGGTGGTCGTTGCCGCCAATGCCGGATTCCACGACGCCCTGGTCGAGGCCATCGCCGTAGAGTTTGTCATGGCCCTCTCCGCCCTGGAGTCGATCGTTCCCGCCAACGAAAAAATCGCCCAGGGAGAAAGCGTCGCCCGAGAGACTGTCGTCTCCGGCGCCGCCGTCGAGCCAGTCGTCTCCACCACGTCCGCTGAGGCAATCGTAGCCATCGCCATAGAGTGTATCGTTGCCTTTGCCGCCCGAGAGACGATCATTCCCTCCGGCGACGATAGCGGAATCAATCGCATCGATCTGGAAGGCATCGCCGTACAGCGTGTCGTCGCCGGCGCCGCCGTCGAGCTGGTCGTCGCCACCACGCCCCTGATTGGAGATCGTCCAAGCGTCGCCGAAGAGCGTGTCGTTGCCCCCAAGGCCGTCAAGGCTGTCGCGGCCACCCTGCCCCGAAGACAGGAAGCCGCCGATTTCGGAGACTCCTAGGCTATTGCCGGTCGTGAACGGGTCTCCGAAGATAATATCCGGATCGTTCGTTCCGAAGATGTGGTTGTCCAGCCCGAGCCAAGGGGCGATGCCACCGATCAGATGCGCCATTTTTCTCTCCACAGTGCTGTAAAGTAGGCGATGCTCGTCTTGGGAAACCCGGACGGCCTTCGCGGCGCCGACTTCGTCGGGCTCCGTCGGAGTGACGAGCTAACGCTATGAAAATACCGACTTCCTACGGAAGACCGTTACACCCTTTTCCTGAAAGCGCTCCAATGTTGCCGAACGTGATGTTCCTGTCTATTGACCACTTTGGATTAACTACAAGTTGTACTTTGCGGCGACACTCAGCGTCCGGATACTGGAAGAAGGACGAGCTCGCCCACGCTCCCGAAGACGTCCGCGAAGGGCGAAACCTCGAGGATCGTGTGGTCTCGTGATCGGCGGTTGTGATATAGCGGTCCGTCGGCCGGCCTCATCGGGAGGGCGGCACTCGAAGCGCGACGTGATGGATATTCCTTGGGGCTACATTCAGCGCCACTTCGATTGGCTCGGGCATGTGGTCGAGGGCTTCTGTATTGCAGCAGTCGTCGCCCTCCTGTTCGTGGCGATTGCGCCGAGAAGGCTGGCGCTGATCATCGGCCTCGCCTTCGCCATCGGACACTTTCACGGCCGCGAGAAACGTGATTTCGAGATCAGCGCAAAGCTGCTGCCGCCTCACCTGGAGGGCTATGAAATGTGGAGGTGGAGTTGGGATCAGGCGACCGATTTCTGGCCCGTCGCTTTGGTCCTCGCCTGCGTCATTGTCGCCCTCCTGCCCAAACGGCGTCGAAAGCCGCGCAATTCCGACGACTGAAATGCGTGCATCCGGATGCTGGCGGGACTCTTGGCAAGGCCCACCTCTCAGGACCTGCCGGACGAGTTCGGCTTGCTGCGCCATCGGGCCCACCATACGGCCAGCTTGCGCCGCCGTCGGCGCATCGAGGGAATATCGTGCGAAAGCACGAGCAGGCCCAGAGGAACCATCCAGAAGCCCAGGATGGGCAGAAAACCGAGCAGACCGCCGAAGACGAGCAGAACGCCGATGAGCACGCGCAATGCCGGCGAATTGGGCAGGCTCATCCGCCATTTGCCGAGCACAATCTCACGCGTCTTGGGATCGATGCCAAAATGCTTCTTCGCCATCACTCTTCTTCCGTACCAATGACCCCACAGTTGGTGCCTTCTCCACAGGGCGGCAACCGCCTACCGACATTTTTTTTGAAAAACCGCTTGGCAAATCGGAAAAGCATTTGTATTAGCAGCCTCACTTCTGCGGCGCAGATGATCCCTGGTAGCTCAGCGGTAGAGCACTCGACTGTTAATCGATAGGTCGCCGGTTCGAATCCGGCCCGGGGAGCCAGTTTCCAAAGCCCTGCACCTCGCGGTGCGGGGCTTTTTCTTTGAGTATTTTCAAGCGCTTAACCGATCATGGCAAATGCACCAAGCCTCCAAGGGTTCGGTGCTGGCTTGCTTTTTGGTTACATTTTGGCTGCTTTTCGGACCACACAGGCCGGCAAACGGGGAATTCATAGGGTCCGAAGCTATTGCGCGTTACGCAATGAGAAACGCCGCAAGCGGCATCTATCGCTATTATCGCCGCGTGCCGAGTTGCACACGAACTATCACGCGGCATGGGAGAAGGCGCGGATCAGGAGACGAACGCCACGAAAGGCGGAATGCGGTCTCCCTTTGAGCCGGAGACAAAGGAGGTCCAGCAGGCGACGCTCTTTTGAGCGTTATTTCTTGCCGAGATATTCCATCACTTTTTCGCGGTTCGGCCCAGCTTCACGGATCGCCTTCAACGCCTTCTGCCGCGTCACCTTCGCCGTTCTCATGAGGTAGGCCACCTCGTGCTCCTGTTCGGAAACGAGCTCGCGGTCGCGGCCTTTCTTCTTCGGATTATCTGCCATGCTTTCCTCTTCATCGACGGTCTACCACGAGCCGCCCGACAACCATCTATTGCTGAGATAGTCCTTCGCTTTCACCCCGGCAGGGTTTCCTTCACGGAGGGCCTCCTGTACCATCCTTCTCCTATAGGCTGCACTTTTCTCATCACTTGCGACCCCATGCCCCTCAGTGGAAACGAGATCGCGGTTACGATCCGGCTCCTTGTCATTATCTGCCACTCTTTTTCTCCATGTACTTGGATGAAGAATAGGAGCGGATCACGCTTCGGCAAGGGCGGGCTTATGACGCGTTTCTAGGTGATGTCATAGTCCGGGGCGCGCCGTCGACCGGTAAGGATTTCACCGTATCAGGGACGTCCACGGCTCAATCAGTGCCTCGATGTTCTCAGCTTCAGATTTCCTCTTTGCTCAATTCAACTCGAGGTCCGGCGCGGCATTCCTGCTGCGCCGGGCTTTTGCATTCGAAGAGCCCCGCATCAACGCCGCAACTGAGCGCGGTCTCGCCGGCTGGCCTCGTGCTGGCCGGACATGTCGCCTCTTACTTCAAGCGCTTGAGGAGTTCCTGCGCCACGGCGGGGGCCGAGGCCGGATTTTGGCCCGTGATCAGTTCCCGATCGGTGACGACATGCGCGCTGAAGGGCGCATCGGACTGACTATAGCGAGCACCTGCTTGCGTGAGAGCATCCTGCGGATAGAACTTCATCGCGCCGCCGCCGAGCAATCCCTTTGCCAGTTCCTCTTCCTCATTGCTGATCACAGTGAGGTTGTAGCCGGCATAGATCCATTCACGGTCTGCTTTCGCTGCGCCTTCGGTTTCCAGCTGTGTGGTGAAAGCCTTCGGGTCCCGCAGGGTCGAGATGAGCGCGATGGGGCCATGGCAGGCGAGCGCGGTCGTCTTGCCCTGTTCATGGAAATGCGTCAGCAACTTGCCGAGCTCAGGGCTGACAAGAAGATCCTGCATCGGGGCATGGCCGCCAGGGACGTAGACCGCGTCGAAATGGTCGTAGCCGATCTGCTCGACCCGCGCGAGGCTGATTACGGGCGAGGCAGTGTCAGACAGCAAGCCGATTTCCTCAAGCTGCGCTTCGCTCGCCTTCATCGCAGCTTCGTCTCCGCCGAAATACATCTTGTCGATAGAGGTCTTGTCGATGGACGGCGCCGTGCCCTTGGGGGTGGCGAAGGTGATCTCGTGACCGGCATCGAGCAGCGCCTCGACCGGCTGCATCAGTTCGTTGAGGTAAAAGCCGGTCTGGAATACCTTGCCGTCCTTCAGGTCGAGATGGTCTGAATCGGAAAGAACCACCAGCACGTTTGCTGCATGGGCGCTGGCGGCGCTGAAACCGAGGGCAAGGGTGATGGCGAGGCGACGCAGGTATTTCATCGTCTGTCTCCGAATGCTTGAAAATTGCGTTGTGAGGAGTGTGTTGCGGCTGTGTCAGCCGGCGATCTTCGCCAGCCGATGCAGCGAGAAATCGGCGAAATAGTCGCCGACGCCGCTGGCCAGAAACCGCTGCATGGCAGCGCCTTCCAGGTGGGCCCGCCATTGTGCTTCGCTCTCCCAGCTTTCGACGAAGATGCGAATGCGGCCGTCATCGAGGGACTGGTGCAGTTCGTAGCGCAGGCAGCCGTCCTCCATGAGAGTCTCGGCGACGAGCTTTTCCTGGACAGCCCCAAGGGCCGCCTCCTTGCCGGCTTTGGCGGTAGTCATGGCAATGATGGTGAGCGGAGAGTTTGACATCGGACGCGCTCTCTCAGGCAATCGTATTGACCAGGCCGCCCTCGGCGCGCAGTGCTGCGCCGTTGGTGGCCGACGAACGCGGGCTGGCGAGATAGGTGATGAGGTTTGCCACTTCTTCTGCCTCCACCATCCGCTGCAGGATCGAAGCGGAGCGCGCAGTGGCGAAGAATTCGGCTTCGATCTCTTTGATCGGAGCGGAAGGATCGGTCGCCTGGCTGCGCAGGAAGGTCTCGATGCCTTCCGAACGGGTCGGCCCCGGCAGCACCGCGTTCACCGTGACGTTGGTGCCGCGCGTCAGTTGCGCCAAGCCGCGCGAGACGGAGAGTTGCGCCGTCTTGGTGGTCGCGTAGTGGATCATGTCGGGCGGAATGGCGAGGCCGGACTCGCTTGAGATGAAGATGATCCGACCCCAGTTCTGCTCCAGCATGCCAGGCAGGTAAGCGCGCGACAGGCGTACGCCGCTCATCACGTTCACCTCGAAGAGATGGTTCCAGTCAGTGTCGGTGATGGCGCCGAAGTCCTTGCTTTCGTAAATGCCAAGATTATTGACCAGGATGTCGACCGACGGCGCGGCGTTGGCGATGGTCGCTGCGCCATCAGCGGTGGCAGCGTCTGCGAGAATGCCGGCAACGGATTCCCCGCCGGAGGTCTTGATGTCGGTGATGGCTTTGTCGAGCTTCGGCCGGTCGCGGCCGGTGATGATCACATTCGCGCCTTCGCGGGCGAGCGCGCGGGCGATTTCGAGCCCGATACCAGCGGTGGCGCCGGTAACGAGCGCGGTTTTATCGGTCAGTTGCAAATCCATGACGTGGCTCCTGATTGTGTCCGAACGCAATCTATGATCTGAGAGCCTGAGGAACTATTGCCGCCACTGGACATGCACCTGTGAATGGAGATCATCAGTGCCGCGCATTTTGATGGAACGCTCTGGCGAGATGGAGGTGTTTGCGCGAGTGGTGCAGGAGGGCGGCTTCTCGGCAGCCGCGCGCAGCCTCGACATCACGCCATCGGCAGTCAGCAAGCTGATCGCGCGTCTGGAGGCAAGACTTGGCACGCGCCTTCTGATGCGCACGACCCGCGCGCTAACGCTGACCGAAGAAGGCGAGGCTTATCATCACGCCGCGCTCAAGATCTTGCAGGCTCTGAACGATGCTGATCAGGAAGCGTCGGGCGGCGCCGTTCGTGGCCGGCTTCGGGTGAACGCCACCATTCCGTTCGGCACCATGTTCGTGGCGCCGGCGATGCCCGCCTTCATCGCGCGGAACCCCGATTTGATCGTCGATCTCAGCTTCGCAGACGGTATCGTCGATCTCGTCGCGGAAAAGACCGACGTCGCCATTCGCATGGGCAACCTGCCGGACAGCGGCCTGATCGCGCGAAAGCTCGGTCAGAGCAGACGAGTGGTGTGCGCCGCGCCTTCGTACCTGGAACGCAAAGGAAAGCCCCAGACGCCCACCGACCTTGAGCGTCATGACTGCCTGACCTTCAACTTTCGCCGCGAGCGGCCCTCATGGCCCTTCCGGTGGGACGGCCGGGAGATCGCCCAGGCGGTCACCGGAAGCCTGGTCGTCAACAACGGTGAGACGATGAAGCAGATGGTGCTGGCCGGAGTCGGCGTTGCACGGCTCGGGCTGTTTCACGTCGCCGCCGACATCGCCGCCGGAAGGCTCGTGCCTCTGCTCGAGGACGGCAATCCAGGTGATCTCGAACTGATCCACGCCATTTACGTCGGCGGTGGACCATTGCCGCATCGGGTTCGAGCCTTCATTGAATACATGATCGAGGCATTGGAAGAGTCACCCCTCCTGAAGGGCGGATAGGTGTTATGCGGGGCCGTCTAGTCGAGGTCGGTCTGGATCCAATGCGGCGAATGGTGGACGTCTATAGTCTGTAAGCGCCCTGGTCCGAGATTTTCGAACCGGTGTGGGATGCCAGCCGGGCCAAACACAGCCTGACCGGCAGTCGCGTCGAGGACAGTGTCTCCAACGAAAAAACGGGCCCGGCCCTCGATCACGACAAACACCTCGTCATAGGGATGCACGTGAAGACGTGGGCCTTCGCCAGTGCGGTTGGTGCCGTAAGCGAGCACGGTCACCGGTGCTCCGAGTGTGTCACCCGGCAAAGAGCCACGCCAGGGACCTTCAGCACCCGGATCAAAAAGCGTTGCATGAGCAGGCGCGCTTCCGCTTGGCCTGACCGAATTGACGTCGAAATCTTTGCGCGTCATGTCATCTCTCGCGAATTGTCCATCTCTGTGTGTCACAGTTCAGTATGAAGTCAGCCGGCCTATCCAGAGCCGCGACCGAATTGCCCTGCATCGCGGCTCCAATCTCCGGATATCTGGCGCAGCAAGTGCGCTACGTGATCGTCCCTTCCTTACGTCGGTGAAGCCGCTCATGCGCTGTTCAGATGGAGGATGTTGCCGTCGGGATCCTTGAACCAGACCATCTTGAACCCGTTCGCATCGTGGAGCCCGTCTTTGTATGACACGCCCTCCATCTCATAGCGCTCGAACGTCACACCCTTGGAACGCAAGTCGGCAACGATGGCGTCGATGTCTGGTCCGCAGTCCCACACCACGGCATTGGCCTTGTTGGTGCCGGCAAATTCCGAACTGTAGACGACCAGATACGTCGCGCCCCGTCTTGTAGACCAGCACGCCTTCCATGCCTTCGTCGTTGAGTTCAAGCCCCAGTATATCACTGTAGAAACGCCTCGCCCGATCGATGTCGCTCACCGCGACAATGGCCGAGGAAGACTTGTCGTTGAGTGCGTTCATGGAATGTCTCCTTGATTGACGTCCAGAGGACGCATGACCTGCTTCGGTTCCGACACCGAAGAGGGTGGTCTCGGCAATTATCCAGAAAGTGACACAAACGAATGAGGCTGCATCGGCGATGCCAAATGTCCGCTATTCGGCTCCCGGCCCCAACGGTCGCTGCCAAGATCGCATACGGTCGCTTCGAGTTCAGTCGCGCGATAGAGGCCATAGCAGACTTTCACGAGCAAACATTCCTGGCACATGGCGCTTGGATACCAGCGAGGAACACCGACGGCGGTGAGATCTCGCGTTCGAACGATACCTCGTTCTCGCCAAAGCGACAGCTCGCTCTCTGAGAGCTGGTTTCGGGCGTCTTTGGCGTTGACACGGTTAGTGGAATCGAGAATTCGTAATTCGCGGTTTCATCCTGCCCGGCGAGCCAGCTTTCATTTTTTCGGGCTGATTTTTCTCGTAGGTTTCCTCATGCGTATCGCATGGCTTTTCCTGGTCCTTGCGATCGCGACCGAGGTCGTCGGCCTGACTGTGATGAAGGCGGCATCCGGCTCCGGCACCTATTGGGGGCATATCGTCATGTATGCCTCGATCGCGCTCTCCTACGTCTTCCTGGCGCGAGCGGTGAAGACCATTCCGGTCGGCGTCGCCTATGCGGTCTGGGAAGGATCGGGCGTCGCCGTGATCACGCTCGTCTCTGTTTTCGTTTTCGGCCATGCGCTTTCCGGTCGCGAGATGCTGGGCCTTGCGATGGCCGTCGCGGGAATACTTCTCCTCAATGCCGGCAGGAGCGATGCCGCGGAAACCGCCGCATGAGCGCGTCGGGTCTCTCCTTCGCATTCGCGGTCGTCGCCGGTGTGCTCGATGTGGCAGCGAATCTCGCCTCGACGAAGTCGAACGGCTTTGCCCGCCGCGGCTGGGGTACCCTTTCGATCGTCCTGGTGCTTGCGGCCTTCGCGCTCCTGGCGGAAGCGATCAAGGACATGGACCTGGCGATCGCCTATGCCATTCTCGGCGCAACCGGAATCTTCGGTACGGCCATCTGCGGCCGCCTTTTCTTCGGTCAGAGGCTGAAACCGATCGGCTGGCTTGGACTGTCACTGATTTTCGGCGCGGTGCTGGTGCTTCACACCGCCTGACGCGGCTGTCCATCTGAGCCTGAGCGCTTGTTCCAGGGGCGAAGCGACGGGCTGCCTGCCCGGCACCAGCAGCTGATCATCGGTTTACGAGGCGCATTCCGGCATGATCGGCTGCCGGCTTGTCCAAGGTCAGCGTTTCGGCGCAGCCTGCCAAGCGCCCGCCGTGGGCGATCAGCGCATCGGAGAAGTCCCCCTTCGTCGTCCGGTAGGTGGCAAGCGCCAAATAACCGGCATCCGCTCGATCAACCACGATCTCACGCGCCCGCAACAAAGTTTCAATAACGCGAGCAACGGCTTCGCGTGGCATCTTATATGAGCGCGTTAAGACCCCGACGGTTTCGACAAGAACGACCTGCGAGATGTAGCCCGGCGCCTCGGATGTGAAGCCGTCAATGATCTGCGAAGCCAAAGGCGACTGGGCGGTATCATCCTGCGCCAGGTAACGCACCAGCAGGTTCGTATCGATGCCGATCATTCGCCGGTGAATCCAACGGATATCGCTTTCTGCATATCCTCGAGACTGACTGGCCTGTCCGGACGAGGAACGATCCCCTTGAGCGATTTGATCGAATGGGAAGCGGGCACAACGGCGTAGTGGCCGTCCTCCATACGGATGAAGTCCACACGGTCCCCGGCGGAAAGACCCATATCGGCGCGGACCTTGGCCGGGCATGGGATGTAGGGTCAAGATTGCAGGGGTCGAGGGCGGTGCTGATGCTTGACAGCGCCTGACGGCTGTCCGTCGGATCCTGAGCGCTTGTTCTTCGGAGGCGCGGCGACGGCTGCCCTCCCCGGTACCAGCCGATCGAGAAGCGCGAAATAAAGCCCATAGGGCAGGATCCGCAGCAATTTGACCAAGTACGTAAATCGTTTCGGGAAGGTGATCTCGAAACGCGAAGACTTCAGCCCCGCGCATATCCGCTCTGCCGCCTCCTCCGTGCTCACCAGCGCGGGTCTCGGGAATCCGCCTTTCGGCACGGCCTTCGTATCCACGAAGCCGGGACAGATGACTTGCAGGCGGATGCCGATACGATCGAGATCGAATTTCAGGCTCTCCGCCATGTTGATGAGTGCCGCCTTGCTCGCACCATAGGCGGCGCCCATCGGCAGCCCCCCATAGCCGGCCACCGACGACATGATCGCGATTTGTCCATGCCCCTTGGCCTTCATATGTTCGACAAGCGGAACGAGGCAGTTGACGACCCCGTTGAGATTGACCGCGAAGCTTCTGTCGAAGGCGTCTCGGTGCAGGTCGTCGCCACGGACCGGCAGGACGACGCCGGCGTTGAGCACGGCGAGTGCCACCTGCCCGTGCTCGTATTCGATTTTTGCCAAGAGCCGCTCCATGTCCTTCGGATCGGTGACGTCTCCATCGAGAACGATCATCCGCCCTGCTCCGGCCGCATCGTGCTGAAGATCTACCAGCTTCTCGTGACTTCGCGCCGTGACGACCACCGAATAGCCTTCCTCGGCCAATCGAAGCGCCACGGCGCGACCGATTCCGGAACTCGCGCCGGTGACCCAGGCCAATCCATGTTCGGGGCGGGCGGTGAATACGGCTGTCATCTTTTCCTCGCTCGTCCACGGGGGTTCTCACCGGGGCCACCGCATAAGCGGCCGGTCCCATACCTCTCCGGACGGCAAGCGCCTGCCCCGCAATCTCCGCTTCCCGCCCGTCGATTGACGGCAGAGACGTTTTTTGCCCGGGACAGGAAAGCTGCGAAACGCTATTCCTTGCCTGTAAGACAGAGTGAGCCGAAAACACGCCAATATTTCGGCAATCCTACCCATGAAACCAAATGTTTATCGGCTTGCCGTCGACCGAGGTTAGTGCTTGGCTAATGCCGGCACCCGTTCCGTCTAGCGCGAGGTTTTCAAAATGCCTGTTCTTCCGTCCGTGCTCGAAGCAATCGGCAACACGCCGCTGATCCGGCTAAAGGCCGTTTCCGAAGCGACCGGCTGCAACATTCTCGGCAAAGCGGAGTTCCTCAATCCCGGGCAGTCCGTGAAGGACCGGGCGGCGCTCTGGATCATCCGCCAGGCCGAGAAGGCCGGGCAGTTGCGACCGGGCGGCGTGATTGTCGAAGGTACGGCCGGCAATACGGGGATCGGCCTTGCCGTTGTGGGCAGCGCACTCGGATACCGCACCGTCATCGTCATCCCCGAAACCCAGAGCCAGGAAAAGAAGGACGCGCTGCGCCTGCTTGGGGCCGAACTGGTCGAAGTTCCGGCTGTGCCTTACAAGAATCCCAACAACTACGTGAAGATCTCCGGCCGGTTGGCGGCCCAACTCGCCGAAACAGAGCCCAACGGCGCCATCTGGGCAAACCAGTTCGACAATGTCGCCAACCGGCAAGCGCATGTCGACACGACCGCGCCTGAAATCTGGCGAGACACCGACGGCAAGGTCGACGGCTTCATCTGCGCCGTCGGCTCCGGCGGCACGCTTGCCGGTGTGGCGGAAGGTCTGCGCGCCCGCAATGCGGCGATCAAGATCGGCATCGCCGACCCGGAAGGGGCGGCACTCTACAATTTTTATGCCCATGGCGAGCTCAAGTCGAGCGGCAGCTCGATCACCGAAGGCATCGGTCAGGGCCGAATCACCGCCAACCTCGAAGGCTTCACGCCGGACTTCGCCTACCAGATTCCCGATGCTGAAGCGGTACCCTACGTGTTCGATCTCATCGAACAGGAAGGTATCTGCGTCGGCGGCTCGACCGGCATCAACATCGCCGGAGCCGTGCGACTTGCCCGTGACCTCGGGCCGGGACACACGGTCGTGACGATCCTCTGCGACTATGGTAACCGCTATCAGTCGAAGCTCTTCAATCCGGACTTCCTGACCTCCAAGGGTTTGCCGGTTCCGGACTGGCTGAAGACGACCTCGAACATAGCAGTGCCATACGAACCCGCTGGATAGGATTGCCATGACCGGAACCGTCACCGCCCTCTTCCGAGACGATTTTTACCTCTCGACCTGCGAAGCACGTGTGACGGCAATCCTGGAAGGCGGCGGCATCCAGCTGGATCAGACCTGCTTTTATGCGACATCCGGCGGGCAACCGGGAGACACGGGTTTCCTCGAGCGCGAGGACGGCAGCCGCATCGACATCGTCGAAACCCGGCATGGCGCGACCAAGGACGTCATCGCTCACATGCCTGCCGGCGGCGCGCCCACGCCGGCGGTCGGCGAGAAGCTCGTGCTGCACATCGACTGGCCGCGCCGCTACCGGCTGATGCGCATGCACACGGCCTGTCATCTGCTGTCGGTCGTCTGCCCCTTCCCGATCACCGGCGCAGCCGTGGGAGAGGAGGAAAGCCGCGTGGACTTCGACATGAGCGAAACGATCGACAAGGACGAGGTCACGGCAGCGCTGATGAAACTCGTCGAAGAGAACCATCCGGTCTACGTGCAGTGGATCACCGACGAGGAGCTGGCCGCCAATCCGGGCATTGTCAAGTCGAAGAACGTCCGCCCGCCGATGGGGCTTGGCCGGGTCAGTCTCGTCTGCATCGGCGAGAATTCATCGATCGACAGCCAGCCCTGCGGCGGAACGCATGTTTCCGAGACCCAGGAAGTGGGTGCGATCCACATCGCCAAGATCGAGAAGAAGGGCAAGGAAAACAGACGCTTCCGTATACGCTTCGCGACGCCCGAAGATGGGGTTGCGGTCTAGTGTGCGCAGGGAAATTGTTCTTTCACATGAGAAAGCCAGTGGAGTGACGACGATGGATGGTGATAACGAAAACAAGAGCCGCTTTGTCGTTTCTGCGGATTGGCTTGAACAGCGCCTCGATGATCCGTCGGTCAAGATAGTCGATGCCTCCTGGTATCTGCCGGCGCAGAACCGCGACGGGCAAGCCGAATACGCCGCCGCGCACATTCCCGGGGCGGTCTTCTTCGATCAGGACGCGATCGCCGATCGGTCGAGCGCGCTGCCGCACACCTTGCCCTCTCCCGTGGCATTCGCCGACGCCGTGGGCGCAATGGGAATCAGCGAGAACGACACGATCGTCGTCTACGACGGCCCGGGGATTTTCACCGCTCCGAGAGTCTGGTGGATGTTCCGAATCATGGGCGCCAAAAACGTCTTCGTTCTCGATGGCGGAATGGACGGCTGGAAAGCGGACGGCCGGCCGACGACGACCGAGGTCCCGAAATTCAGCCCGCGGGTTTTCAACGCAGTCTTCAACCCGAACGCGGTCACCTCGTTCGAGCGCATGAGAGATGTGGTCGAGCACCGGCTCTCGCAGATTGCCGATGCGCGCAGCGCCGGGCGCTTTGCCGGAGAGGAACCGGAACCGCGGGCCGGCATGCGGTCGGGCCATATGCCGGGTGCAAGGAGCCTGCCTTCGGGCGTATTCTCCGAGAAGGGCAGGTTCAAGGATCTCGATGCGCTGCGCCGGACTTTCGCGGATGCCGGCATCGATCTGACGAAGCCGGTCGTCACGAGCTGCGGCTCCGGCATTACCGCCGCCATCATCACGCTTGCGCTTCAATCCTTGGGACATGAGGACAATACGCTTTATGATGGCTCCTGGTCGGAATGGGGTAGCCGGCCGGATACTCCGGTTGCAATCGGTAAAGAGTGAGAGCCATGCCAAGGTCAAAGCCTGCCGCGATCACGGCGCACGTGACCGAACTCGAAATGACGTCGCCGCCGAAGCAAAGTCTGCCGATGCCGATCAACATCCATACGGCGATCCTGCGCGTTTCGGATATTCCCCTCGCCTATTACCGCTTTCTCTATCTGCGTGTCGGAAAGCGCTGGCACTGGGCGGAGCGCCTGCGCATGAGCGACGACGATCTGGCGGCTATCCTCCACGACAAGCGAACGACGGTCATGGTCCTCTATGTGGACGGTGCGCCGGCCGGTTTCTTCGAATTCCGGCAACTCGACGATGACCTCATCGACCTCACCCATTTCGGGCTCATGGAGCACGCGCTCGGCCTGGGACTCGGTAAGTGGTTTTTGCTGCAGACATTGTTTGCGGCCTGGGCCATGAACCCGCGCAAGGTCACGGTCACGACGAACAATCTCGATCACCCCCGGGCGCTGCAGCTTTACCAGCAGTTCGGCTTTTCTCCGGTCGCGACGCGGGAGACGGTGGTCGAGCCGCTGTGCGACGAGGAACTTCTCACCTTCGCGAAGAAGCTCTGAACGGCTTCAGGATCTTAGATCTAAGTTCGGCAAGTATCGGGTGTCGTTCCCTGACGCCGGTGCGCATCTTTCTCCTGAATTCAGCCAATCGGGAGAAGCGCCATGAAACTCAATTACGTTGCAATGCCCGTCGAAGAGGCGGAACGGCTAAGGCAAGGCGGGCGGGATGCCTATGGCCACCGGCCCGAGCGGCGCATTTCGGACGGCGACGGCGTGCCGTGCCGGCACTGTCTTCGTAATGTCGATGAAGGCCAGCCTTATCTCGTTCTGGCCTACCGGCCGTTTTCGTCGGTTCAGGCCTATGCCGAAACGGGACCGATCTTCATGCATGCCGAAAATTGCGCGGTTCACGGCGGAGCCTCCGTGCCGCCGATTCTCGCGTCCAGCAAGAGCTATCTTCTGCGTGGCTACGGGAGTGATGAGCGCATCGTCTACGGCACCGGCGGGGCCGTCGATGCCGAGTACCTCGAGCAGCGGGCCGAGGAATTGCTGGCACGGCCGGACGTCGCCTTCGTGCATGTTCGCTCGGGAAAATACAACTGCTACCAGTGCCGCATCGAAGCGGCCTGAGTGGGAGCCCGGCGCTTGACGGCGCCGGGCGGTTCAGCGTGTCAGGCGACGTGAAGGACGGCCTCGGGAGCGTGGGCGTCGTAGCCGAGCGCTTCGGCCACGGCCGCATTGGTTACGCGGCCTCGGTGGACATTGAGGCCGGCGCGCAGATGCCGGTCCTCGGCGATCGCCTTGAGGCCGCGGTCGGCGAGCTGAAGTCCGTATTGGAGCGTCGCATTGTTGAGTGCGTGCGCCGACGTGATCGGCACGGCCCCCGGCATGTTCGCGACGCAGTAATGCACGATGCCGTCGACCTCGTAGGTTGGTTCGGAGTGCGTCGTCGCATGCGACGTCTCGAAGCAGCCGCCCTGGTCGATCGCGACATCGACAATGACAGCGCCTTTTTTCATGGCGGACAGCATTTCGCGCGTGACGAGCTTCGGCGCAGCAGCGCCGGGAATGAGCACGGCTCCGATGACCATGTCGGCGGAGAAGACTTCCTCTTCCAAGGCATCGATCGTCGAATAGCGCGTATGGACACGGCCGTTGAAGATATCGTCGAGTTGGCGTAGACGCGGCAGGGACCGGTCCAGGATCGAAACGTCGGCCCCGAGACCCGCAGCCATCTTGGCCGCATGCAGGCCGACGACGCCGCCACCGATGATCGCGACCTTGGCCGGAAGAACGCCCGGTACGCCGCCGAGCAGGATTCCGCGGCCTCCATTTGCCTTCTGGAGCGAGGTCGCGCCCGCCTGGATCGCCAGCCGTCCCGCGACCTCGGACATCGGCGCAAGCAGCGGCAACCCGCCGCGCTCATCCGTCACGGTCTCGTAGGCGACCGCCGTGACGCCGGACTTGAGAAGTCCCTGGGTCTGTTCCGGGTCCGGTGCGAGATGAAGATAGGTATAGAGAATCTGGCCTTCGCGCAGTTGCGCCCATTCGGAGGGCTGCGGCTCCTTGACCTTGACGATCATATCCGCCTTTTCGAAGACTTCCCTGGCTGTCGGTACGATCCTCGCACCGGCTGCGCGATAGGAGTCGTCATCCGCCCCGATCCCTGCCCCGGCCTTTGTTTCCACGATGACCTCGTGGCCGTGGGCTACATATTCCCGTACTGATCCGGGCGTAAGGCCGACACGGTATTCATGGTTTTTGATTTCCTTCGGGCAACCGACACGCATCTTTGCGTTCCTCTCCTATCTGTGGGCTTTTTTGCCGCGCTGATGAGGGGTCCAGCAAAGCAGATGGCATTCCGAATGTCCTTGCAAAGACGTGCTCATCCATGCATTGCTTTAGGGAGTTATTGCGCAAAACAACGACTATTCGAAAGAAGATGCGAATGGCTGGCTTGGATGCTATCGATCGTTCGATTCTGCGCATTCTGCAGCAGGATGGCCGAATCTCGAACGCCGACCTCGCAGGGAGGGTCGGCCTCTCGCCGTCCGCCTGTTCGCGGCGGGTCGATATCCTCGAAAAGTCCGGGACGATCGCCGGTTACCATGCGCGTATCGCCCACAAGGCGCTCGACTACAAGATCATGGTCATCGTGCATATTTCGCTCTCCGGGCAGTTCGCCAAGACGCTTGCGGAGTTCGAAGCCGCGGTGAAGCTCTGCCCCAATGTGCTCGTTTGTTACCTGATGTCCGGGGAATACGACTATATCCTGCGCGTCGCAGCGAAGGATCTGGAGGACTATGAACGCATCCACCGCGACTGGCTTTCGGCGCTGCCGCATGTCGTAAAGATCAATTCGAGTTTTTCGCTGCGCGAGGTCATCGACCGCCCCAATGTCGGCATCTGAGACCGTGATCCGCCGAGACGCGGCGGTAACCCCGTCTGCAAAAATCAGCCGCTTTGCGTAGCCGGGCCATTCCGCCATAGTTGCGCTTATCTGAACGCGCTTTCGAGGGGAGATCACCGATGACCGTTTTGCATCCCATTTCGCGCCGGACCCTGCTCGGCGGTCTTGCCGCCACGTCGGCATGTGTCGTGCTGCATCCCTTCGCGACCCGCGCGGCTGCGAACCAGACGCATCTCAGGATCATGGAAACCACGGACCTGCACGTCCATGTCTTTCCCTACGATTACTATGCCGACAAGCCGAACGACACGCTCGGCCTGGCGCGCACCGCTTCGATCGTCGACGCCATCCGCGCCGAGGCGACGAACGCGATCCTTGTCGACAATGGCGATTTTCTTCAGGGAAATCCGATGGGCGATTACATCGCCTACAAGCGCGGCATGAAGGAAGGCGACATGCATCCGGTCATCGCCGCGATGAACGTGCTCGGCTACGACTGCGGCACGCTGGGCAATCACGAGTTCAATTACGGCCTGGACTTCATGTTCAATGTGATCAACGGCGCAAACTTTCCGATCGTCTGCGCCAATCTGATCAATGGCGCCATGGCCGCCGCCCCGCGCCAGGACAAGCTCTTCCTCAAGCCCTATGTGATCCTCGATCGGAAAGTGAAGGACGGGGCCGGTCAGGAACACCCGATCCGCATCGGCGTCATCGGGTTCGTGCCGCCGCAGATCATGACCTGGGACGCCAAGAACCTGGAAGGCAAGGCGAATGCGCGCGACATCGTCAAGACCGCGCAAGCCTGGGTGCCGCAAATGCGTGAGGAAGGTGCCGACATCGTCATCTCTCTGTCCCATTCCGGCATAGGGCAGCAGGCCTATGCCGAAAATCTCGAAAACGCGTCCGTACCCCTGGCGGCAATCGAGGGTATCGACGCCATCGTCACCGGCCACAGCCACCTCGATTTTCCGGGACCCAAGTTCGACGGAACGCCGGGCGTCGACAATGCCAAAGGGTTGATTTCCGGAAAGCCCGGCGTCATGGGCGGCTTCTGGGGATCGCATCTCGGCCTCATCGATCTCCTGCTCGAACGCGACGGGGGTGAGTGGCGTGTGATCGGTTCGACAAGCGAGGCGCGGCCCATCTTTCGCCGGGAAGAAAAGAAGGTGATCGCCGAGGTCGGTGACAAGCCGGAAGTGCTGGCAGCCGCGCAGAAGGACCACGAAGCGACGGTCGCCTATGTCCGCACCCCCGTCGGCAAAACCTCCGCACCGCTCTACTCCTATTTCGCGCTCGTCGCGGACGATCCGTCGGTGCAGATCGTGAGCCAGGCCCAGACCTGGTATATCCGCGACATGCTCAAGGACACCGAGCACCGCGACCTGCCGGTCCTCTCCGCCGCGGCGCCGTTCAAGGCCGGCGGGCGCGGCGGCGCCGAGTACTATACGGACGTTCCAGCGGGCGACATCGCCATCAAGAACGTTGCCGACCTCTACCTCTATCCGAATACGGTGCAGGCGGTCGTCATCACCGGCGACGAGGTGCGCAACTGGCTCGAAATGTCCGCCGGCATCTTCAACCGGATCGCGCCGGGATCAGCCGATGCAAGCCTGATCAATGGCGACTTCCCTTCCTATAATTTCGACGTGATCGACGGGGTCACCTACCAGATCGACCTCTCGCAGCCTGCGAAATACGACAAGGACGGCAACGTGGCGAACCCGGCGGCCAGCCGCATCCGCGACCTGAAATTCGATGGCAAGCCGATAGATCCCAAGCAGAGATTTGTCGTAGCGACCAACAACTACCGTGCCGGCGGCGGCGGCAATTTTCCGGGCATCGCCGGCGACAAGGTCGTCTTCGTCGCGCCCGACACCAACCGTGATGTCATCGTGCGCTACATCGTCGAACAGGGAACGATCAACCCCTCTGCGGACGCGAACTGGACATTTGCGCCGCAGAAGGACACGAGCGTGCTGTTCGATAGCGGCCCGAAGGCGCGTCGATTCCTGGCAGAGGTCAAGGCGGTGAAGATCGAGGATGCAGGCGACGGCAGCGACGGTTTCGCCCGGTTCAGGATCAAGCTTTGACTCCCGATGCGGGCGGAGAGCCGAACATGCTTTTCCTCGTCCGGCTCGGCTTGTTTGATTGCCTGGTCCCTGTGCTCGTCACAGGTACCGGACGTCAGACTGGCCGGGACTGAGCGTCGTCGGCAAAAAGGGCCGCGCGCTGCTCGTCGATGATCTGCCGTCCCTTGCGCAACGCCGAGTCGATGGCGTCCTGCTCGGAGGTGAAGAGATCTGCCCGGATGAAGCTGCGGACTTTCGTTGCACCGTCAGGCATCGACTTTTCGATACTGCCGGCAAGCCGGTACTGCGACCCCTCCCGCTGAGGCGTCGCGCGGATTACGCAATCCGCATAGTTCTCGGACTTGCCTGCCGCAGGCTGCGCCTGCGTTTCAGAGCCGCCGGAGCGACCGAATAATTTCGAGAAAAACGATGCCATGTCTCACAGTTAGCTGTGCTCGCCGGCCCTGTCAAAGCGAAAATTGGTGAACCGGCGCCGGTCACGTGCCGCCTTCTCAAATGACGAAGTTGGCCAGCATCTCGTTCTCGGTGATATCCTGGTAGCGCAGCCCCGCTGCATCGAAACGCTGTTTGAGGACCGGAAAATTCTCGGCGTGCTTCGTCTCGATACCGATAAGCACGGAGCCGAAGTTTCGGGCCGATTTTTTCAGATATTCGAACCGGGCGATGTCGTCCTCCTCGCCCAGGAGACCGAGGAAATCGCGAAGCGCGCCCGGGCGCTGCGCCATCCGCAGGATAAAGTATTTCTTGAGCCCCGCATGGCGCATGGCCCGCTCCTTCACGTCCGGCAGACGCTCGAAGTCGAAATTGCCTCCGGAAACGACCGCTACGACGATCTTGCCTTCGAGACTGTCGCGGCCAAGCGCTTCCAGTGCGGTGACTGAAAGCGCGCCGGCGGGTTCGAGAACCACGCCCTCGACATTCAGCATTTCGGTGATCGTCAGGCAGATCGCATTCTCCGGCAGCAGCAACACCTGCTCCGGCGAAAATCTCCGGAGCGCAGCAAAGTTCAGGTCGCCGATCCGTGCGACTGCCGCGCCGTCGACGAAATTGTCCACCTGGTCGAGCGTAACGACGCTGCCGAGTTCCAGGCTGCGCCTGAAGCTCGGCGCCCCCTCCGGTTCACAGAACAGAAAGCGATCGGCCGAGAGGCTGTCGCCCAAATAGCCGGTCACGCCCGCGGCCAGGCCGCCCCCGCCAACGGGCAGGACGACAAGATCGGCGACGAGGCCGGCAGGCAATTGTTCGGCTATCTCCGCTGCAACCGTGGCCTGGCCTTCGATGATATCCTCATGGTCGAAGGGCGGCACCATGACGCCGCCGATCGCTTCCACATGCTCGCGCGCCGCCTTGTAGCATTGATCGAATATATCGCCGACGAGGCGGATCGTGATGAATTCGGCCCCGAACATTCGCGTCTTGTCGATCTTCTGCTGGGGCGTCGTCACGGGCATGAAGACGACGCCGGGAACGCCGAAGTGACGGCAGACGAAGGCAAAGCCCTGAGCGTGATTGCCTGCGGACGCGCAAACGAAGGTCTTCCCGGCCGCTCCGGAGCCGAGCGACTTGCGGAAGAAATTGAAGGCGCCGCGGATCTTGTAGGAGCGCACCGGCGAAAGGTCCTCGCGCTTCAGGAAGACGGTCGCCCCATAGCGCGCGCTCAGGTGCTCGTTGAGCTGAAGCGGCGTCGGCGGAAAGATTTCGCGCATCGCCGCTGCCGCTTTTTCAACATCCTGCTTCATCACGTGACTTCACCCGTTGAGTTTGCCGATTGCAGTCGCTATTGCACATTGCCGCGCCGGAGACCATCGATTTGACACGAATCAGTCACGCACGGCACTATCGCGCCCGCTTCGGGCGATCGCCGGCCCACCGACAAACCGCTTGCAGGAAATCAAGAGCTTGAACGCGAATCTGATCCGGCATGCTGTCCATCTCGCGGCGATCCTGGGGCTCTATCTCTCCGGCGCGATGCTGATTCCGGCTCTGGTCGATCTCTATTACGGCCACGCGGACTGGCAGGTCTTCGCCGTGACGGCCTTCATGACGGGCGCAATCTCGTCGACGACGTTCATGGCGACACGCGCAGGTCCTCCGCCCTTCTCGAAGAAATTCGGCTTCCTGGTGGTGAACATCCTGTGGATCGTGTTTTCGATCGTCGGCGCCATTCCACTCTGGCTTTCCTCGGTGAATCTGGATTTCGCCCAGGCCCTGTTCGAGTCCGTGTCGGCGGTAACGACGACCGGCTCGACCGTAATCGTCGGGCTCGATGACGCGCCGCCCGGCCTCCTGCTCTGGCGGTCGCTCCTGAGCTGGTTCGGCGGCATAGGCATCGTCGTTCTCGGCCTGTTCATCATTCCCTATCTGCGTGTCGGCGGCATGTCCTTCTTCAAGATGGAATCCTCCGACACCAGCGACAAACCCTTTGCCCGGCTCGCAAGCTTCGGCCGCGCCTTCCTCGTCGTATACGTATCGATAACTCTGCTGTGCGCGATCAGCTACGCCATGCTCGGGATGAACAGGTTCGACGCGATCAACCACGCGATGACGACCGTCGCCACGGGCGGCTTTTCGACTCACGATGCGTCATTCGGCTACTTTTCCAGCATTCCCCTGCTCTGGGTCAGCACGTTCTTCATGACGCTCTGCAGCCTGCCCTTCTCCATCCTGATCGTGCTCGTCGTGCGCGGACGGCTGGACGCGCTCCGCGATCCTCAGATCATCGTATTTCTGGGCTATCTCACGGCATTCTCGGTTGCGGTTGCCGCCTATCACCGGCTCGCCAACGGTGTCGAGTTCCACCTGGCGCTTACCTATGCCTTCTTCAATATCACGTCGATACTGTCGACCACGGGCTATGCGAGCGAAGACTACAGCCTTTGGGGACCGTTCGCGGTGATGGTCGCGTTCATATGCACCTTCATCGGCGGTTGTTCGGGCTCGACGGCGGGCGGCATGAAGGCCTATAGGTTCGTCGTGCTCTTCAACGCCATTCGGTCTGCCCTGAACAAGCTCGTCTACCCGAATGCGATTTATGCGGTCCGGTACGGGAAGAATACGGTCGACGCGGACGTGCAGCGCGCCATCCTGCTGTTCTTCATCACCTATATCCTGCTCTGGGTCTTCGGCAGCCTGGTCATGGGCGCCCTTGGCTATGATCTCGTCACGGCCGTGTCGGCCGTGATCACGTGCCTCTCCAATGTCGGCCCCGGCCTCGGCAGCCTTATCGGCCCTGCGGGCAATTTCTCGACACTCCAGGATCCCGAGCTCTATCTGCTGTCGCTGATGATGCTGCTCGGGCGTCTGGAGGTCCTGACCGTCCTCGTCGTGCTCACTCCGATCTTCTGGAAGCAGTAACGGCCGCCGCCCGCTTCAGCCTTGCCTTGACTTGGGGTGCCAAATACCGAAAGCTCAGAGCGATCGGGCATTCTGGAAAAGCGCGATGCCGAAATACCTGCTCCTGCTGGCGGCCCTCACGAACGCCACCGTCATGCTTGCCGACACGCAGGCAGAGGCGGGTCCGCTTGCCGACGCTGCGGCGAAGGCCGAACAGCAGGCGAGCTCCGGCGATGCCGCCGGCGCGCAGGAAACCTTGCGCAAGGCCGTGGGCGACTTTTCGCAGACCCTTCCCTTCGCCATCGGCAAGGCGGTTTTCGTCACAGAAGCACCGGCGGGCTTTGCAATGTACGAGCCCCGGCCCGACCCGGTATTCGAAGCCGGCGAAACGCTCATATCCTATGTGGAGCCCGTGGGACTTACCTGGAAGGAAGCAAGCGACGAGGGCAAGCTCGAGACACGCTTCACGGTCGACTTCGACATCCTGAACCCCAAGGGAGAGGTGCTCGCCAGCCAGAAGGCGTTCGGCGACTTCACCTTCAAGGGCTATCAGCGCAACCAGGAAATCTATGCGACGCTGAGGATCGACGTCGCCGGGGCACCATCCGGGAATTATGTGCTGCGCTACCGCTTCAACGACACCAACAGCGGCAGGAGCGCAAGCGTCGATCAACCGTTCGAGATCTCCGGCTCTTGAGAGTTGCCTGTCTCAGGCAGTAGCACGCCGGAATCGGAAGGCGGAGCACTTGGCTGGTGGGGAATCTGGTGGTTCTGGTGCGGACGACGGGACGGACTGCCGGGGCCCGCGCTGGTGAGTCTCGCGTCGTTTCCGGGTTGGTGGGCAATAGCCCGATTTTAACCCCGTCTAACAGGCCGCCCCCGGCCCTGACCTCGGCGCGACCGCCCTCCATCCCGGAGCCGGAGTCGAAACACCGGTTTCGACCCCATTGCAGCCATCCGAACCTGCTCGCGCCATGGCGCAACTCGGCCCTAAGCGGACGTCTAGAACCAATATTGTTTCATCCGTGTCAGGAAATTGACCGTCGTCACGGGGAAGTCGGAGGCGTCACCGATGACGGAATCAATGCCGCAGCGTGGGCAAAGAGCGGTGCGGTCATCGTCCACCCAATCATCAATCTCGTTAGGTGGGAAGGTTGAGCAGCAGTAGAAGCAGCCACAGAGTGAACTCGTTTCGATTTCCGCTCGATGGTTAGCACTATGCTTGTGCGCTAGGGCGATATCGTCTTCCATAAACTACCATTATTTAAGCGTATTAGGCGTTGTCCAGTGGTGGCTTACTACGGCGCCTCAGCGACATGGCGGCAGTCGGCCCGAAGCGGACTGCCAGTTCGTTGCGCGGAGACAGCAGGTTTGCGCCCCCATTCCGGTCATTAAGCGGATCCGCGAAAAATTCCGGAGCGGACATCCCAGCAGACGGCAAAACTACTCCGAGACGGTGATCCCCATGTTCGCCGCAGGCGGCGACCTCCACGACCGTCCCGGTGGCGGCAACCGCGACGAGATTCAGTTCTGCGGCGTCCGATCGCCGGCCCTCGTACGGGAACCTTGTTGGTGATGACGTCGTCGGCCTCGCGTATCAACGGACATAAACATCTTGAGGCGGGGTGTTGCGGTCGAGCAACGATACGTAGAGCGGTGTTGCGGACATAGAAGGCGGGCGGTATTCGAGGAAAAGCGCTGGCCGAACTCATCCGGCCACCGGGTCTTGCTTGAGGATCAGACCTCTTCGTCTTGGAACGCCTCTTCGCGTGTCTTGCGGAACGATGGCAGGATCATCAGGAAAAGCAGGCCTGCTGTCGCAAGCAGCAGGACAAGGCTGATCGGTCGTTCGACAAACACGCTGGGATCTCCGTGGGAGATCGTCATGGCCCGGCGAATGTTCGTTTCGAGCAGCGGTCCCAGCACGAAACCCAGAAGAAGCGGGCCCGGCTCGCACTTGGCCTTGCGAAAAGCATATCCCAGGAGACCGAAGCCCGCGGCAAGCACCACGTCGAAGATGCGATTGTTGATGCTGTACACGCCGACGCAGCAGAACAGCAGGATAGCAGGATAGAGCAGCCGGTACGGCACCGTCAGCAACTTCACCCAGACGCCGATGAGCGGAAGGTTGATGACGACAAGCATGAGGTTGCCGATCCACATGCTCGCGACCAGTCCCCAGAAGATCTCCGGCTGGGTCTGGAGCACCGTCGGCCCCGGCGTGATGCCGTGGATGATGAAGGCGCTCAGCATCATGGCCATCATGTTGTTTGATGGGATGCCGAGTGTAAGCAGCGGGATGAACGCCGATTGCGCGCCGGCGTTGTTGGCAGCCTCAGGTCCGGCGACGCCTTCGACGGCACCTTCGCCAAATTCCTCCGGTCGTTTCGATACCTTCTTCTCAACCGAATAGGCACAGAGCGATGCGAGTGTCGCACCGCCGCCGGGGAGGACGCCTAGGAAGGTGCCGACCCCTGTTCCACGAAGGACTGCAGGCCAGGCACGAAGGAAGTCCTCGCGAGAGGGCCAAAGCCGGCTCAGCTTGCTGACCAGGACGCCGCGAGCCTCGACATTCTCCAGGTTCTCGATGATCTCGGCGAAGCCGAACAGGCCGATCGCGATCACCACGAAGTCGATGCCGTCGAACAATTCAACGGCATTGAACGTCAGACGCTCCTCGCCGGAACTTGCATCGATACCGACCATGCCAAGCAACAACCCGAAAAGAATCATCCCGATCGCCTTGAGCACCGGCCCACGGGCCAGAATAGTGGCGGCCAGCAGGCCGAACAGCATGAGCGAGACGTATTCTGCAGGTCCGAACGAAAGTGCGAACGACGAAAGCGTCGGCCCAGCGATCGCAATGCCGAGCGTAGCGACGGTTCCGGCGAAGAAGGACCCGAGCGCCGCCACGGCAAGCGCCGCGCCAGCTCTCCCCTTCTGCGCCATCTTATAGCCGTCCACCGCCGTGACTACCGATGAGGCCTCGCCGGGAAGATTGACGAGGATGGCCGTCGTCGAGCCTCCGTACTGCGCGCCGTAATAAATGCCGGCGAGCATGATGAGCCCTGCAAGAGGAGGCAGGTAGAAGGTGATCGGCAGAAGGACGGCGATGGTCGCGGTCGGTCCGATACCAGGCAAGACGCCGATGAGAGTTCCCAGCAATGCTCCCAACAGGCAGAAGCCCAGATTGGTGGGAGTGAACGCCTCGCTGAAACCGAGCGCAAGAAGGTCGATGAAGTTCATGGGTTAACCCCAGGAGGGCCAGATGGGCATCTGAACGCCCAAGCCGACGATGAACACGAGGGCGCCGAACGCCGTCAGTCCAGCAGTGAGAAGGATGACTTCGCGCAGCCGTGACTCGCGGTCGGCGATACTTCCAACGAGAAGCAGCCAGACTGCCGCCGCAACGAAGCCGAAGAATTCCGCAACGAATGCGAAGCCCACCACCGCCCCAAGGATGATCACAAGCGGCCAGAGCTTGGGCTTTGCTATATCCTCGCGTGCCCGAACTGCTCCGAAACCGCCAACGGTCACTCCGACGATAATCAACAGCCAGCAGATGACTCGCGGAAGGTAGCCCGGCCCCATCGCGGAGGCCGTGCCCATGGTCAGGTCACGCCCGGCCCAAAGGCCAAGCGCTCCGAACCCCACGAACAAAGCGGCTGTAAGGAGGTCCGGCCGATCGCCAGTCCCTCCAGCCTTGCGTGAATCCTCCATTACTTCTGTTCCTTGGCGAGTTTCCAGATCGCTCCGAAGCGTTCTCCTCGGACAGGAAGCTCCTTGTTCCACTGCTCCGCCGATAGGTAGGAAAGCGCGAGTGACTGCTGCTTTGCCTTCGCCTGGAACTCGGGGTTGTCGAGAGCTTTCTTGACCGCGTCTGAGAACTTCATTCGGATCTCCTCGGGAACTTCGCAGCCCATCGCGATGCCGCGTTCCGAGCTCATCAGGACTTCAAAGCCCTGTTCCTCGGCGGTCTGGAGATCGGGGGCGATGACAGAGCGTTCTTCAGCAAACTGGCCGAGGTTCTTGAAGGCTGAACTGTCGCTGCTGACGAATTCGCCGACATTGATGCCGATGGTCATGACATGGCCCCCCAGCAAGGCGGTCCGGGCTTCGTTCGCGCCATTGAAGGTGACGGCAGTGAGGTCGATTCCTGCCGACTTTTCCAATTGGAGCATGGCCAGATGCTCGTCCGTTCCGAGGCCCGTCGTGCCCACCGTGACTGCGCCGGGGTTCGCCTTGGCATAGGCGACCAGATCCTTGAGCGAGTTGAACTCCGAGTTCGCCTGGACGATGAAGGAGCCCGGATCCTCGACGATACGCGCGACCAAGCAAAGCTTCGCGGGGTCGAAACGGACCTTCCGGTCCATCTGCATAGTCAGGTAGCCCGGCGTGTTGAGAGAGGAGACTGTGTAGCCGTCTGGCCGTGCTTCCGTCAGTGCGGTATAGGCGATTTCCCCAGAGGCTCCGGGCCGGTTGAGAACTGTAATCTTCGCACCAAGCTCTTCCTCGAGGTAGGGAGCGAGGGTGCGGTTCATCACGTCGGTGCCGCCGCCGGGGGCGAACGCCACAATGAACTCTATCGGGCGGTCGGCCGGCCACTCGGCATGGGCCATGCTCGTGCCCAGCAACAGGGTGGCTGTAAGCGTGGTATTCCTGATCAACTGCTTCATTTTATCCTCCCACGGATAGCAATTGCGATGTCGTCGGCGCCCAGCGACTCCGCGCCCTTACGTCGAGATGGCTGTCCGGCAGTTCCTCCCAAGGAGATGCCGGACAGGATCCTAATTTCCGGTCGGCAGTTCGCACCCGCCCTTCGCAAGCGCGTCGTTGAACCAGGTCGGGTTGTGTGTTCCTGCCGCGATCGCCGCCATCTGCGTCTGCTCGGCGGCATGCTTCGCGACAGTCCGTTCGTAGACTTCCGCAACGTCGTCGATCGGAACGACGACAACTCCATCTGCATCCCCGACGATCAGATCACCCGGCGTGACAACCATGCCGCCGATCGCGATCGGCGTATTGATCTCTCCCGGACCGTTCTTGTAGGGACCGCGATGAGTCACGCCAACGGCATAGGAGGGAACGTTCATCTCCAGGAAGGCATCAGCGTCCCGGATGGCGCCATTGAGGACGAAGCCTACGACGCCCCGGCGACGCGCGTAGTCGAGCATCATCTCCCCCATCAGCGCATGGGTGACGTCGCCGCCCGCGTCCACGACGATGACGTCGCCGTCCACGGCCATGTCCATCGCCTTGTGGAGCATCAGGTTGTCTCCTGGCGGTGCCTTTACGGTGAGGGCGCGACCAACCAGCTTGCCCTGGCGGTGCATCGGCCGGAGCTGCGCGCCGGCGGCGTACATGCGGTGCATGCTGTCGCTGATGTTGGCGACGGGGAGTTCCCTGAACTTGTCGATCCAATGATGATCGATGGCCCTGTCCCTGTTCCGAACCCTGAATCCGATTGTCAACGTCTTCTCCCCATTTCCTGATGTTTTGGTAGTGATGACGATCAGGTCGGGGTGTTGGCCAGAGCCCGGAAGTTCACGATCCTCTCGCGACCGAGCGGCCGCCCTTCCACGACTGCAAGAACGCCTTCGACGGCTTCGACGCCGACCCGGGCGTTCGCCTCCTCAGTCACACCTCCGATGTGGGGCGTGACGACGATATTCTGGTGATTCCAAAAAGGATGATCCGCTGCGGGAGGTTCGGTCTGGAAGGTGTCCAGTCCCGCTCCGGCGATGTGGCCGCTTTCGATCGCCCGCAGGAGGGCATCCTCGTCGATCAAGCCGCCTCTTCCGGTGTTGATCACGTAGGAACCCGGTTTCATGAGGCCGAGACGCCTGTCGTCCAGCAGTTTGCGCGTGTCCGGCGTGAGCGGGCAGTGGAGGCTAATTATGTTGGAGCCCGCTATGAGGACGTCGACGTCCGTCTCCCTTGCAACTCCGGCGTATGCGAACGCGTTTTCGTCGGCAAATGGATCGTACGCACGCACCTTCATGCCCAGGGACTGGGCAAAGGCGGCGGTCTGCCGGGCGATCGCCCCGAAGCCCACCAATCCTACGGTCATCCCGGCAAGTTCCTTCCCCGCAAAGCCCGGCTTCTCCCAGCGACCAGCACGGAGACCGCTGTCCAAGGGAACGATCCGCTTCACGGACGCAATGATGAGGGCGATCGCATGTTCAGCAACGGAAAGGGCATTCGCGCCGGCGGCGACGACTACAGGAATGTCTCTGCGCGACGCCGCGTCCACATCGATATTGTCAACCCCGACCCCGTGCTTGGAGAGGACACGGAGCGATGGAGCGGAATCGATAGCAGCCGCTCCGAACCGGCCCATCCGAACAATGACGCCCACCGGGTCCACCTCGGTCACCGTACGAATGAGATCTTCTTCGCTGGTGTAAGGCGGAACATAGGCTACCGCATACCCTCTACTGACCGCTAGCTGAGCGGCTTGTTCATTGATGGCTGGTCCGGTGACCAGGATGTTGCGGCTTGCCATGCGTACCTCGACTGAAATGCGCGAGGACGCAGAGACGCTTCGGCCCCTCAAATACATCCTCCCTACGCCCAAGCTCCTCTCGGCGTTTTCTGAGCACGGACCCTAACATAAGAATGTCTTGATTAAAGCGAATAATACTGTCTATGTTGAACAGCAAACCTTAATTTGAGGCTTCCTGCGAGTGGATACGCGCCAACTCAAGACCTTCATTGCCATTGCAGAGCATGGAACCTTCGCGAAGGCGGCTGATGCCGTGGGCCTCACACCCTCGGCCATAAGTCAACAGATCCAAGCCTTGGAGGTCGAGGTCCGCGCGGAGCTTTTTGACAGGACGACGAGACCGATGACGCTAAACGGCCATGGATTGAGGCTCCTGGAAACAGCGCGAACTATTGTCCGTTCCGCCGACGACGTCATCGACGCCATATCCGGCAGAGCTATCGGAGGAACGTTTATCATCGGGTCAGTTCGATCAAGCGCCCTTTCCCTGCTTCCCAGAGCGATCGTGGCTCTCAAGAAGGACTACCCCGAGCTCAAGATCAAGCTGCACGTCGCCAACAGCGACGAACTGCTCGCCGACGTCGTTTCCGGACGACTGGATTGCGCGATGGTCGCGGAGTACTCCAACATCCCAGCTACGCTGCGCTGGAGTCCGTTCATCAACGAACCCTTGTTCGTGATCGCTCCCAAAGGCACGCCTAAAATGTCTGCAGAAGAGATACTGTCGAAGCTGCCGTATGTCAGGTTCAACAGCAAGTTCAGGCTCGCCCAGCTTATCGAAACGGAACTGGCGAAGAGCGGTTCGGTCACCAACCCGATCGCCGAGATAGACACCATAGCATCCGTGGTGCCCTGCGTGATCAACGGGCTAGGCGCTTCCGTCATCCCCTGGATCGCCTTACGGGACGTCCGGAATGAGGTCGTTTCCGTTCCGTTCGGCAATCCTCAGGTCCATCGTCACATCGGCCTGATAGAACGTCGCTCCGGAACACGATCTACCGTGATCGATCGTCTACATATGCACCTTGTTGATCTCAGCGCCCCTTATGGCATGAGGCGCGAAAGCATCCACGGCAACACAAAATCCTAAGGGCTTCCAGACCAGCGGTTGGCTTGCCTCAGGGGTGCTGAATGCTTCGCCACGCGGCCCGCGCGAACGGAGCATCACGGAGGGGCAGCCAGTCGGTCGGCTCAAATAGACTGTCGAAGTATCTGACCCCATGTTTGCTTTGGAGTGATCTCGGACTTCAAGCGATGGTGATTAGATCACGAATTCCTCCTCGTACGTCTGTGGCTCGGGAACGACCGTAACCTCCACCGGAACGATCCAATTGGCCGCGTAGCTCTCGCAGTCGGAACGCGGGAGCTCGGGCTGCACGCACCCCGCCCCATCGATCGCGCGACATCGCAGTATATATCGCCCGACTTCTTCAGGGGTCCACATGTACTCCCACAAGCGCCATGCAAAGGGACGTTCTGTTTCGAGGAGCCTTCCCTCACGCCAGCCCCTGCGATCTCCGGTGCAGACCTGCACCTGCCGGATAACAGCCTCTCCGCTCCAGGCGGCTCCGAAAATCCGATACGGTTGGCCGGCGATGAGATGCGCCCCCTGCACGGGACGCGCGATCTGCGCTTTGACCTCCATCTCCGCAAGCGGGACCAGCCTGGGTTCCCCGAGGCTGCGCTCCCAACGGAAATAGTCGCGCGCCTGCCAGTAGCCAAGGAACGGTTGCTCCACAACCGTGATATGCGTGATCCACTTGACCCAAGCCATGCCGAACCACCCACCCACGACCGCGCGTAGCGGGTAGCCGTGATCGCGCGTCAACGCCTCCTCGTTCATCGAATAGGCAAGGATCGTGCTGTCAGCGATGGCCTTCCCAAGCGGCAAACTGCGCGCAAAAGCGATGGGGCCGGGAGAAGCCGTTTTCTTGTTCGTGTCGACGACGCCGCTGTCTGCGCCCACGAGCAGAACCTCACATGCGGTTCGCTTAACGCCCGCCATTTCCAAAATCTCGCGCAGAAGAACACCTGTCCACGCGGCATTGCCGACGGCTCCGTTCTGCCACTGCAGCCCCTCCTTTGGCGGCACATAGTAGACGCGCCCGTTCCCTGCGCACTCGACGACGGCGGTGAAAGTCGTGCTCCGCATCGCCTTGATGCTGTCGAGGTCAAGTTCGATCGGCCGCTCCACCGCCCCGTCAACGCGCAATCTCCAGTCTCGCGCATCGAGGTCCGGCGACGCGAAATGGTTTCGCACGAAGAACAGCTCGGTTGGGATCAGCCAATCGGAGAGCGACGCAAACGGAAACTCGATGTTCTGTGGGGATTTCTGTCGAACTATTAGACTGGGTCGCTCTGGTGTCGGCATCGTCCTCGTCTCCCCTTCCAAGAGCACAACGCCGGCTCTCGGTCGCGCGAATTCCGGTTCGATCACACCGCCCCTCGCAGTGCGTCTGTCGCGTTCCGCCCTTCGGTTGCATTCTAGCACATACCGCACGTTTCTCGGATCGACCTCGAACGGCAGCAAAGTGCCCGAATGCTGCTAGGCCACGTCTCTTTTGCGCCCCCATGTCAGTCGTAGAGGCCGTCATCACGCCTGCCCGAAAGCAGACATCGTCTTGGCAGCCGCGTCATGTCGCCTGTGCGCCATTAGCAGACATGCCTTTGGCCGATATGCGGGCATCGCCTGGCTTAGTCAGGCGATGCCTTGTCACAGTCTACCTGTCGCTGGAGCGAGCTGTCTTCAGGCTGTTGGCCACCGTGAGATAGTAGTTTCGGGCGGTGGCATTCATCTGCCGTTCGCCCAACTCGCGGAAAGCTCTGATTTTCACATCGAGGGCGGCTGCGTTCTTCCCGTCGACCGCCAGAAGGTAGTCAGCCTGTTCAGCGGCCCATTGGAACTCGCCTGCTTCCAGAGCATCTTGGGCGCTTTTCAGCACCTTATCGCTTCCACCAACCAGTGCGATCAGCTTTTCTGCCCGTTCCTTGTCAGCCAACGGGAATATGTTGGTCGGATTTCCGTCAAACCAGCCCGCATTCTGCGAGTAGATGCCTCGTACCGACCATGCCACGGTTCCGTAGAACTCTTGCAGATAAGGGTGTTTCGCGAGTCTCTCCGGCAGCTTTACCTCTTGAACCAGCTCATCCGGCGTCTTGCCCTTTGCGATGCCTTCCATGGTCTTGCTGTAAACGAACTTGATGCCGTCACGGTACGCAGTGAGGGCATCCTTTGCTTCAGCAGCGTTTTGGATGGTGCCCATGTGGCCGGGGATGACGAAGTCCGGGCCGAGCGCGATCAACTTATCGAGGCTCGTAACCCACTTTTCTACCGGACGCGTAGGCAAGCCGCGCAGTGGCGCGATATTGGGAAATGTCTTTAGGAACACGTCACCTGCGATTAGCACCTTGGGGTCCGGCAGCCATACGGAGATATTTTCGTCAGCTTCCCCCGGTGTGAAGATCAACTTGAGCGGTACACCCGCAATCGTCAGCTCTTTTTCCGCGCCCTCGAACGTCTTCGTCGGCGGGATGAAGCCGTCGCGCGTGTGAGGGGTCGTCCTGCCATATTCGAGTTGCGTCCCTGCATTGATGAAGTCTTCGTCGGGCAACATGGTTCCGAAAGCGTCACCACCATCACGGCGTCCCCGTCCGGTATCCGGTTTCGCTGTTACCAGCAGTTTGTGGCTGTAGATCTCGGGCTTGTCTTTGCCCGCGAAGACCGTCGCGCCGCCCGTATGATCCGGGTGATTATGCGTATAGATGATTGCCTTGATTGGATGGCGCAACCGGTTTCCGAATGCCGCCATGATCGCCTTCGCATCGACCGGGTTGGCTGATGTGTCAACAATGATCGATCCGTCTTTGCCCTGGATCAGCATGACGTTGCTGGCAGAGTACCCAACAGCCGCATACACGCCATCGGTCACCTCAATGATCCGTTTCTGAAACTCATCCGAGTGAGCGATCAGTTTGTCCCGCCCTGAATACGCGATCTCCGCGAGAGCAGAGGACGTGGTGCCGAGAGTTGAAATCATGGCGGCAATCACTCCTGCCTTTAGTATCGATGAACCGAGCATCTCATCTCCAATCTTTGCGGACGAGAAGCCGTCCGGTCGCCTAAAAATAGGCCAACCAATATTGGTAATGTAGAGGCGAAATTGAAAATCAGCCTCTCTTATACGATAAGCCCCGACATGGATTACAACGCTGTCAGAATGTTTGTCGCGGTGGCTCAGACGGGCAGTCTCTCCTCTGCTGCCGCCCGTCTCGGTGTGCCACTGCCCACACTTAGCCGGAAGGTGGCTGAGCTGGAGGCGGACCTCAAGGTTCAACTGCTGGAGAGGACTGCGAAGGGATGCCGACCCACAGAAGCCGGGTCGCGGTTGTTCGAGCAAGCGAGTGGTGGAATTGATCTTCTTGAGGAAGCTGAACGAGCAATCTTGAGCGAGCAGGCACAACTGGTGGGCCGCTTGCGTCTATCGCTCCCGCAGTCTTTCGAGCCGTGGTGGGACTTGCTGGCTTTGTTCCAGCGCGCCCACCCCGGCATTCAGATCAACGTCTATTCCACGGAGAGGCGCGTCGATTTGCTCGCGGACGGAGTGGATGTCGCGCTTCGCGTGGGCGCAATCGCTGACGACACTGTTATCGCGCGTCACATGCTGACGTTTCGGCATATCCTTGTCGCCAGCCCCGAGCTTGTGGCAGCACATGATAGGCCAGAAGGTCCGCAAGACATCTTGCGGCTGCCTTGTGCGGCATGGGGTTCTACGCTCGATGCGCAGCCCACCTGGACACTCGGAGGCCAGACGCAAAAGATCAATGCGACCTTCACGGCGAATGATTATCTGCACCTTAGAGCAAGGGCGATGGCAGGAGATGTGGCAACGGAACTGCCATCGTTTCTTGCAGCCGAATACCTGAAGTCACGCGAACTGGTAGAGCTTCTGCCCGAGTACCCCTTCCCGGAAACGGCTTTACACCTGGTCTACAAGAGGCAGCGTCATCCCTCGACGATAGTCCGGGCCTATCTCGATTTCTGCTCCGCTCACATCGCGATTGTCGAAGCAAGATGTCGGGTGACATCATGAGTAGAACGAAGATGGCGCTCACGCCGGAACTCGTCCTGCGGACGCTGAGGCCTGTCCCAGAGGAAGGGCCGGAGCCAAGATGGACGCCTATCCCAGAGGATGAACTGGACGCCTTGGTGCAGCGGTCAACGAGGAGAGCAAAAACGAGCCCCAATGGATATTCGCTTACGGCTCCCTGATCTGGAATCCGGACTTCGACTTCGATGCGAGAGAGTTTGGAACGATCTACGGCTGGCACCGCTCCTTCTCACTGCATATCGAGCGATGGCGAGCTACGTCCGGCAAACCCGGTCTGATGCTCGCCCTCGAACGCAGCGGGGCCTGCAAAGGTATCGCTTTCCGAACGCGGCAGTCCAACCAACCTGACGATCTTAGGCGGTTGCTGGCGCGGGAAATCCGCTATCGGGAAGTCGCGCCGATGATCAGATGGGTGGACGTTCATACGGCAGATGGAAAACGCAAAGCCCTGACCTTCTGGGCAAGCACCCCGAGCCATCAGCTCACCGCGCCCCTCCCTTTGGAGGATGCTGCGGCACGGATCGCCGTAGCGTGCGGACCAGCGGGTTCATGTGCGCAGTACCTTTACAATACGGTAAGCCACCTCGAAGCCGCTGGCATCCGCGACCGGAATCTGTGGCGACTTCAACAGCTCGTCGCCGAAGAAATCACTCGTAGTCCTGCTCCTTCCAAAAGGTAGCGATGAGAACTTTACCTTCGGGGATGGCCGCTTCGGGCCGATCCCGGACCTCCCCGGGGACGCCTCTGATGTCTGCTTTTTGCAATGAACACCGTTGTAGCGGACAGTCCACTCCCGGCCCCATTTTGGTCATCGCCAACCATGTTCGAGATGGCCGCTTTTGGCGCAAACTAGCCATCTAGCGCGTGGCGTCAAACCTCAGCAGTCCCCACAGCGGGAGTCTATGTCCGGTGGCGGCTTGCGACAGCGGCCGAGCAGATGATCGTTTCGCCTCCGTAATTATCTTATTATGCTTCCCGCAGGACATACCGCGCGGGGCCACTACGGCAACGATAGGACCAAATGTAGGGCCAAGCGCGTTTTTGTATTTAGCGACGCGTGCAGTGATATTTTCGATTTTCCGAACAAAATCAACGTGGTGCGGACGACGGGAATCGAACCCGTACGGTTTCCCGAGGGATTTTAAGTCCCTTGCGTCTACCAGTTTCGCCACGTCCGCCCGCAGCCTAAATCAAATACTTAGTCGATTCAGTCAAGGCAATGTTTTGCGAACGGCGTTTTCCGGACAATCCCAGCGAGATCGCTGAGCAACGCCAGAATTTCACATTATGCGAAAGCGCCGTGCGTCTGAAATGACGCACGGCGCAAGAAACGACACCAATTTCATCGCGAAGCGTAAACGGACCGGCTTACCGACCTCGGCCGGTCTTCGAGCTTTCTTGTGATTGTCCCGCGCCGCGGCCGCCGCGAGCTACGCCCTTGCCATGGGAGCTGCCGGGGTTCCTTGGATCTGCGCCGTTACCCCAGCCGTTGTTGCCTTTAACCTTCCCGCCACCGCCGCCGCCGGACTTGGCGATTGCGTTTGACGTCAGGCTGGTGGAAAGCAACATTGTTACTGCAGGAGGTGTCACAACGGCGAAACGACCGCAATTTTTCAGAAACTCTCGCCGGTCTTCATCGCTCGTTGATAGTGGTTCGTGTGGTACTTCGGGCATGAACGCCTCTCCTTCGGGTTGCATCGATTACACCCGTAGAGATTGCCATCGCAGCCCGGCGTTGAACATATGGGGTACGATATAGAACCAAAGAGAGCGGTTGGGGACCTGGCTCAATCCTGAGTTCCGGCTTTCGAACGCATATACGCCGCACCGGCACGGCCCAGACGGCGCGTCGCGTGGGTTGCCGTTTCGGTCGAGGCACGAAGCGTGAGCAGAAAGGTCGACGAAAACCGCTCCCTACGATTACCGACCATGCCGCGCGAAATCAGGCCGGACTCTCGTCGGAGGCCGAGAGCGCGGCACCGGGCAGATAGAGCGAGATCGGCCGAATCTCGTAGACGGCGGTCGGGTTGACGCGGCGCAATTCGCGCGCCGTCTCGACGGCGGCTTCGAGGTTCGGGCAATCGACCACGTAGAGGCCGAGCAACTGCTCCTTGGTTTCGGCAAAGGGGCCGTCGATGATCATGCCGGCACCCTCGCCCCGCAACGTCACGGCGTCCCTGGTCGAGCCAAGCCGTGCGGCCGGCCCCAATCGCTTCTCCCGGACGAGGCGATCATTGACCTCCAGCAGATCGTCCATCAGCTTGGCATCTGCCTCCCTGGTCCAGGATTCGACCACTTCTTCCTCGTGATAGGCCAATATCGCGTAGAACATGGATCCCTCTACAATCTCCCATACGCCGCCCAGGCAGGCACAACGACATGCACACGGTTGCATAGTCACGCGGGATGCGAAGCGATCCCGATGAATCGCCCTCGTGAGTCGAGGCGATTAGATCGTTTCCGAAGCGCGCGGGCAAGCCCAGCTGCGTCAGCCGCTCGACGTGCTCAAAGCTCGCCTTTGGTCACCTTTGGAGGAACACGGCCTGTGTGATGGATCGGATTGTCCGATCCTGCGCCTTCGGTCGGTTTCTCTTTCTTTGTGGTCTGGCCACTTCTGGCCGGCGGCTCGGCTGCCTCCTCGGTGCCGGACTCTGCGCCCTGGTCCGGGAGGGGCTGTTGCTCCATGTCCATTTCTTTCGGTTCCGGTTTCCATGTGGGAGACGGCATCGGCTGGTCGGTCAGATCGTCATGTTTGGGATCGCTCATGGGCTCGCTCCTTTCGGTCTCGCCAGATCAACCCCGGACATTTCTGAAGGTTCCTCATGGCCTGGCCGGTCCGTTGGAGGATGGGGGATGGCGTCTGCCCAAGAAATTTCGCAACCCCTGATTCGCCAGGGGTTCAATCGCGGCATGTCAATGGCAAGATGATGCAGGGCTCAATGGCATCCCTGATGATGACTAGGAGGGTGGGGCGTGCGTTCACTGCAAGCGTTCGGCGGCATCGCCTTGCTTCCTGAAGACCTGGACACGCTGCAGCGTGTGTTCGACATGCTGTGTCGCGAACATCGATGGCCCCGCGAGAGCGCGCAGGCTCGACGGTTCGGGAGGATGCTGATCCGGGAATATCAGGCCGGCACGACAGATGAGGGACTTCTTCTGCGAGCCGGGCAAGCCTTCGTCAGCCAGGCCATCGCACAAAAGAGATTGGCCTGAACAGAAATCCCGGCCGTGCGGCGAGGAGCCGGTCAATGACCGGCTCAATGATAGTAGAAACAGTCGCAGTCGGCTCTCGTGGCGTCCTCTCCCTTCCACACCCTGACCGCCAGCTTTGACGACTCGCCAGTCTCCTCGAGCCGCAATCCCAACAGCGAAATCGCCGCCGCCTTGGGGTTCGGCGCGTCTATTTCGATGACCGATCCGACCTGGTGAACGCCCAGGCGTGCAGTCCAGGTAAAGATCTGAACATTGTAATGCATGGAAATTCTCCATTTCAGTCGCCGGCCGTGCCGGTCACATAGCCAAGGACAACTGCCCCGCGTCAATTGCCCTCCAACGCAACATCGTCAGCCATCCTCTACGGTCGCTTCCGGTCGATCGCCGCCGTCGGCATGCTCGAAATGCCAGTTTCCCTTCTCATCCTGGAAGCTGATCTCCTCGTCGTCGCCACCGACCTGCTGTTCGGCTGCTGCAGCTTTGGCGGCCGCTAGCGCCATCTCGCGACTGGGAAAGGGCTCTGAATATGCATCGGCTGCCTTGTAGGCCCAGCCTCCATCGTGTGGAACGATGAAATATGTGATCTGCACCATCCTTCACTCCCATGGATGTTCAAGGACAGTCCCTGCCCTCGACGGGCCGCGCCGCGCGGGCCCCTTATGCTCCTCCTTGTTGCCGCATGCTTCCCTGAATCGGAGCCGGTTTGAGAAGCGCCGCAGCCATTCAAGTGCTGTAGCGACCGTGGCTACCTAAAAAGCGCACGTCGCCGTCGGGCATTTCTGATGCCGAATGCTGCGATGTTAACACAAAATTGCCCCATTGGGCCACATTTGCGAATGCTTCTCGGCCGATGTTCGGCGACCCCGCCGATGGGCGAGTTGAGATGCGAATCGCCCGCTAAAAAAAGCGCGCGGCTCGATCGGGAGCCGCGCACGAACGTTGAAGATCGTCAGTCCGCAAGCTTTGCGGCAATCCGCGCGACATGCGCACCCTGGAAGCGAGCCGCTTCGAGTTCGACCGCGGACGGCTGCCGCGAACCGTCGCCGCCGGTAATCGTCGAGGCGCCATAGGGCGATCCGCCCTTGACTTCCTCAATGCCCATCTGACCCTGGAAGGCATAGGGAAGTCCGACGACCACCATGCCGTGATGCATCATCGTGGGGATGAGGCCGAGAATCGTCGATTCCTGGCCGCCGTGCTGGGTCGCCGACGAGGTGAACGCGGAGCCTACCTTCCCGACGAGCTTGCCTTTTGCCCAGAGGCCGCCGGTCTGGTCGATAAAGTTGCGCAATTGCGAAGCGACAGTCCCGTAGCGGGTGCCCGCGCCGAAGATGATCGCATCGTAATCCGCCAGTTCCTCGACGGTCGCGACCGGTGCCGGCTGGTCGAGCTTGAAATGCGAAGCCTTCGCCACGTCCTCCGGCACGAGTTCCGGAACACGCTTGACGACCACTTCGGCGCCGGCCGATCTTGCACCTTCCGCGACCGCATAGGCCATCGTCTCGATATGCCCATAGGCCGAATAGTAAAGAACCAGTACTCTAGCCAAAACGATACTCCTTGTTGTCCGGCAATTCCGCTTGATCGCCGCGGCCGGCAGGATTTATCAAAACACATGCCACTGCCAGTGCAGGGATGGTCGACAGACTGTTCAGCTTTTTTCAACACCGACGAGATCGCGTTCGCGATCCGAATACGCCCGGAGCACCAATGACCAGCCCCACGATCGTCACCGCCGCCATGCTCGCCATTGGCGACGAGCTTCTCTCCGGCCGGACCAAGGACAAGAACATCGGCCACCTTGCCGATATGCTGACGATGGTCGGAATCGATCTGCGCGAGGTGCGCATCGTCGCCGACGACCAGGACGCGATTGTGGAGGCGGTCAATGCGTTGCGCAGCCGCTACCGCCACGTGTTTACGTCCGGCGGCATCGGTCCGACCCATGACGGCATCACTGCCGATGCGATTTCGAAGGCCTTCGGGGTCGAGTGCATTCACGAGCCGAAGGCAATGGAGCTGCTTGGCGCGATGTACGAGCGCCGCGGCATGGAGTTCACCGAAGCGCGCAAGCGGATGGCCCGCATGCCCGATGGCGCGACCCACATTCCCAATCCGGTATCGACCGCGCCCGGCTTCGCCATCGAGAACGTCTATGTCATGGCCGGCGTGCCCCAGGTGTTCCAGGCGATGCTTGACGCGCTGTTGCCGAGCCTCGAGGCCGGCACGCCCGTCCTGTCCCGTACGGTTCGCTCCCCCTATGGCGAGGGCGACATCGGAGCGCCGCTGACCGAGGTGCAGAAGAACCATCCCGAAACGAGCATCGGCTCCTATCCGAAATTCGACGGCAAGAGCTTCTCGACGGATATCGTGATCCGGGCCCGCGATGCCGCGGTCCTTGGCGCCGCCGAAGCCGGGGTGATCGCGATGATCGAGGCGATCGGCAGCTCGCGCGAGAAAAACCAGCCCTGAACTCCGCGGCCGCGAAATCATTGCAGATCGCGGTGCTTCGCGGCCGCACTGGCTCTTGCACTTTCGGCTTCATTGCCGCTATTGCATCAGGCATGAACAAGTGTCGGCGGCGTGGCCGTCGAACTGCAGCAACGCTTATCGCCGACAGCGCAAAAGAGCCGGAGTCCGCCATGTCTCTTCCCGAGAAAGCCTTTCCTGTATCCTGGGATCAGTTCCACCGTGACGCCCGCGCCCTGGCCTGGCGGTTGGCCGACAACGGACAGGAATGGCGCGCGATGGTCTGCATCACGCGCGGCGGCCTTGTTCCGGCGGCTATCGTCAGCCGGGAACTCAACATCCGGATGATCGAAACGGTCTGTATCGCCTCCTATCACGACTACGACACGCAGGGTCAGATGAAGGTGCTCAAGAGCATCTCACCTGAGATCGCGAAGGATGGGGGCGAAGGCGTTCTCATCGTCGACGATCTGACCGATACCGGCAAGACTGCCGCCGAGGTTCGTGCGATGCTGCCGAAGGCGCATTTCGCCGCGGTCTACGCAAAGCCGAAAGGTCGCCCCCTCGTCGATACTTTCGTGACCGAGGTCAGCCAGGATACCTGGATCTACTTCCCCTGGGACCTCGGTTTCACCTACCAGGAACCGATCGCCAAGGGCACGCGCGGCTAGCGCAGATCGTTCCACTGTTCATCGGCGTAGTGAAGCACTTTAGCCCTTTGAAAGTGCGCACTTCCGGACGGAAAAACCGTTACACGCTTTCCCTGGAAGTGTGCAGAACGCTCGGCGTTCTAAGCATTCTCTCCAAGCGGCGCTATGCACTCGACAAGGCTTTCGGCCGTTGCCGCGCGGCCGGCCCCGACGCCCGCCTCGCCATGGCGCCAGACTGCGGCCGCTGCCGCCTCGAAGGCAGGCATTCCCTGTGCCAGATGGGCGCCGATGATTCCCGCAAGCACGTCGCCCGAACCTGCGGTCGCGAGCCAGGGCGGCGCGTTGACATTGACTGCGGCCCGGCCGGACGGCGCGGCAACGACCGTATCCGCACCCTTATAGACGATCACGGCATGGCTGAGCCTTGCTGCGGCCTGCGCCTTCTCGATCTTGGACAGCGCCGCATCCTCGGCTATATCCGGGAAGAGCCGGGCGAACTCCCCTTCGTGCGGCGTCATCACCACCTCGCCACCCTCTGCCGCGATCCTGTCGAAAAGCTGCTCCCTGCCCTCTCGAAACGAACTTATCCCGTCGGCATCGAGCACCAGCGCGCGACCGCAGAGCATGAGCACGAAATCCCGGGCCTTTTTACCGATCCCAAAGCCGGGTCCGAGAACGAAGGCATTCAGGCGTCTGTCCTTGAGCCAGTCGGCAAGGCCGGCAGTGTTGCTGATTTCCTTGAGCATGATGGCGGTGAGGTGCGACGCGTTGACGGCAAGCGCTTCCGTGGGAGAGGCAAGCGTCACCAGCCCCGCACCGGCGCGCAGGCCCGCGGCGGCCGTTAGCCGCGCGGCCCCGGTCGAAACCGGTCCGCCGCAAAGCACGGCGAGATGGCCGCGCTTGTATTTGTGGGTCGCGGGATCCAGCGCGCCGAGGTGTCGCTCCCATAGCGCGGGCGTGTTGACGGTGAGATCGCCGGCTCTGTCCGCAACGAGCCTTGCAGGAATGCCGATATCGAAGATTTCAAGTGTGCCGCAGCGGGCGCGGCCCGGCATCAGCAGATGGCCGGGCTTGGCCGCCATGAACGTCACCGTGTGAGCCGCAACGAAGCTCAAGCCCCGGATTTCGCCCGTACGCCCGTCGATGCCGGATGGCAGGTCCACGGCGAGGACCGGTACTCCGCTCGCATTCACTTGCTCGATGATCGTTCCCGCCTCCTCCGGCACGTCGCGCGCAAGCCCCGCCCCGAAAAGTGCGTCGATGACGACGTCACCCGATTGTGGTTCGTAGGCGTCGAGGGGGCCGGGCACCAGCGCACAGGCATCGCGCGCCTGCGCGGCGTCGCCCTTCAGAATTGCCGCGTCCCCGAGCGCGAAGACGGCGACGCTTGCGCCGGTTTCGGCGAGCGCCGCTGCGGCGACATAGCCATCGCCGCCGTTATTTCCGGGGCCGCAAAGCACGACAAAGCGCAGTGCTTCCGGGTAAAGCCGCAAGGCGGCGGCCGATACGGCCGTTCCCGCCGAACGCATGAGCGAGAAGCTGTCGATCCCCGAGCGCGCGGCATCCTTGTCGACCTCTGTCATTTCCGCCGGGGTCACGAGGATATGCGAAAGCGCGTGAAGCATGGAAACGATCTAAGCCCGACCGAAAGCGCAAGACAAGAGCAGCGTTGACGGAAAGTGACGTGACTAAAAAATATGCAATTGCACACTATAAGTGCTCAAATAACATGCTTCGACCACGAAACGCAGCGATCATCCGTCGCGCACCGGTGTCGAACACTCAAAACCTCATAAAAAATAGGCAGAATGCCGTTGCAGAAGCCACTGCCCCATCGGCACCCATCGCGTTACCACTGGAAATTTCGCAATCTGCGCGTCATTCCGCTACAAAAGTGGCACGCTACGTGCATAGTGTGAGGCCAAGCGGGCAGAACCTGCTTTAAAGGGAGAAGCGGAGAGACATTTTCTCATGAAAAAGATCGAAGCGATCATTAAGCCTTTCAAGCTCGACGAAGTGAAGGAAGCCCTTCAGGAGGTCGGCCTGCAGGGGATCACCGTCACGGAAGCCAAGGGTTTCGGGCGGCAGAAGGGACATACGGAGCTCTACCGCGGCGCAGAATACGTCGTCGACTTCCTGCCGAAGGTGAAGGTCGAAGTGGTGCTGGCGGATGAAAATGCGGAGGCCGTGATCGAAGCCATTCGCAATGCCGCGCAAACCGGCCGCATCGGCGACGGCAAGATTTTCGTATCCAATGTGGAAGAAGTGATCCGCATCCGCACCGGCGAAACCGGTCTCGACGCCATCTGATCGCGTCCGGCGATCTCACCGATCCGGGGGCCGTCCGGCCCCGTTTTTCCAATCCTCGTCATCACACAGGGAATTGCAACAAATGACGACTGCGAATGAAGTTCTGAAGCAGATCAAGGAAAACGACGTCAAATTCGTAGACCTGCGCTTTACCGACCCCAAAGGCAAGCTGCAGCACGTGACGATGGATGTCGTCTGCGTCGACGAAGACATGTTCGCCGACGGCGTCATGTTCGACGGTTCCTCGATCGGCGGCTGGAAAGCTATCAACGAATCCGACATGGTGCTCATGCCCGATCCGGAAACGGCGCATATGGACCCGTTCTTCGCCCAGTCTACCATGGTCATCTTCTGCGACATTCTCGATCCGGTTTCGGGCGAAGCCTATAACCGCGATCCGCGCGGCACGGCCAAGAAGGCAGAAGCCTACCTCAAGGCCTCCGGCATCGGCGACACCGTCTTCGTAGGTCCGGAAGCGGAATTCTTCGTCTTCGACGACGTCAAGTACAAGGCCGATCCGTACAACACCGGGTTCAAGCTCGACAGCTCCGAACTTCCCTCCAACGACGACACGGACTACGAGACCGGCAACCTCGGTCACCGCCCCCGCGTCAAGGGCGGCTATTTCCCGGTTCCGCCGGTCGACAGCAGCCAGGACATGCGCTCCGAAATGCTGACCGTGCTGTCCGAAATGGGCGTGACGGTGGAAAAGCATCACCACGAAGTGGCAGCGGCGCAGCACGAGCTCGGCGTCAAGTTCGATGCCCTCGTGCGCAACGCCGACAAGATGCAGATCTACAAATATGTCGTGCACCAGGTCGCCAATGCCTATGGCAAGACCGCGACCTTCATGCCGAAGCCGATCTTCGGCGACAACGGCTCGGGCATGCACGTGCATCTGTCGATCTGGAAGGACGGCAAGCCTACCTTTGCCGGCGACGAATATGCCGGGCTTTCCGAATCCTGCCTCTACTTCATCGGTGGCATCATCAAGCATGCCAAGGCCCTGAACGCCTTCACCAACCCGTCGACGAACTCCTACAAGCGCCTCGTCCCGGGTTATGAAGCACCGGTTCTGCTTGCCTATTCGGCCCGCAACCGCTCGGCCTCCTGCCGCATCCCCTTCGGCACCAACCCGAAGGCGAAGCGCGTCGAAGTCCGCTTCCCCGATCCGACGGCGAACCCCTACCTCGCCTTTGCCGCCATGCTGATGGCCGGTCTCGACGGCATCAAGAACAAGCTTCACCCCGGCAAGGCCATGGACAAGGACCTCTACGACCTGCCGCCGAAGGAACTGAAGAAGATCCCGACCGTCTGCGGCAGCTTGCGCGAAGCGCTCGAGAGCCTCGACAAGGACCGCAAGTTCCTGACCGCCGGCGGCGTTTTCGACGACGACCAGATCGACTCCTTCATCGAACTGAAGATGCAGGAGGTCATGCGCTTCGAAATGACGCCGCATCCGGTCGAGTTCGACATGTACTATTCCGTCTGATGGCGGAGCGGACGGCCCTCACAGGTTCTGTCCATGCAAGATGAAACGAGGAAGGCGGGTTTCATCCGAAGCCCGCCTTTTCAGTTCGACGCCGATGGAAGCCTCGCGCCCGGGGCGCGGGCCTCTTGATGTTCCATATGCGACAACCCAGATAACTGTCTGAAAGGATGTGTTGCGTCATGAAACAAAGAAACGCCAAGTTTGAGATCGGACAGGTGGTTCGCCATCGGATGTTCCCGTTCCGCGGCGTCGTCTTCGACGTCGACCCGGAATATGCGAACACCGAAGAATGGTGGAATGCGATTCCGCAGGAGATCCGGCCCGAAAAGGACCAGCCCTTCTATCACCTGTTTGCGGAGAACGACGAAAGCGAATACGTCGCCTATGTTTCGGAACAGAACCTCGTTTCCGATGACAGCGACAGGCCGATCCGGCACCCCCAGGTGGACGCTCTGTTCGAAAAGGCCGACGCCGGACACTACAAGCCGAAGGCCACCTATCAGCATTAGAGCGGAATGAGGAAGAGGTGCGTGCGGGTTGCTGCCGCATCCGCTCAGCGCCGGGCTGAAACCACTCAGAGTCGCCGCAACTTCGCCGGCGGAAGCAGGTACGAAAAAACGCCCGGCTCGGTGTGAACCGACCCGGGCGTTTTACCTGTTCAGCGAAGCTGTCGATTACTGCTGCTTGGCAGCCTTCTGCGCCTCTTCGAGCTTCTTGCGGGCGTCTTCTGCCTTCTTCTGCATCTCTTCCTGCAGCAGGCGCTGACGCTCTTCAAGCTGGGACTGCTCGATCGGTTCGCCGTCGAAAACGCCGGTGAAGCCTTCGAGCGTCATCTTGATGGGGTTCGGAGCGCGCTGGAAGTTGACGGAGGTGAAGACAACCTCGTTGCCCTTCTTCAGCTGCGCGATAAGCGCGTCGGAGAGCGGCGCTTCGGCAACGCACTTGTCAGGCATGCAGATCGCGTAGTCGAGCTTGACGCCCTTGCCACCGTCGATCTGCATTTGAACGCCGGGCGGGATCATGCGCGCGGACGGTACGGAAACCTGCATGACCTTGCGATTGACCTTGCCGGAGACGGTAATGAGGCCGACGGCCGTCACCAGCTGGCCGTTATTGGCGGTGAGCAGGTTCTGCACGATGCAGACATCGTTGTCTTCCTGCTTGGTGCAGACCTTGAACCAACCCTGCGGCGGCTTGCCTCCCGCCTGCTGCGCGGATGCGACGTTCGGCGCACCGGCTGCTGCGAAAGAAAGCGCCAGCGCTGCCAATCCCGCGCGTGTGGTGAAGTTCGACTTGAAGATCATTGTGATTCCGTCTCCTGAAATCCGGTCACGGAACAGAGTTCCGCAGAGTGAGTATCGTCAGCCGCCGTTGTCCTGTTGGCCAAATGAGGCATTTGAATGGCCCCGATTCCGGAAACACCTGTTACATTGGCTCGTGCGGTTTATCCAGTGTTTGTTGCGATTTTGTGCAATCATTTGCTTTGAGCGGCCCTTTCGAACCGGCGAGGGATGTGGCAGGAGCCTGCTTTGTTCTTTTCCCGACCCGGCGCCGGTTGGAAATGCGCTCCCGCATTGATACCTTGCGCGGAATCGGCCTGTTGAATCCCCACGGGAGGTGAAGTTGCGCGCAGTTGTTTCCGGCCTGGTGATGCTCCTGGCAGCCAGCATGTTTGCCAATGGCGCTCTGGCCGCGCCCGTGCATGCGATCGCCATGCATGGCGAACCCGCCTTGCCTGCCGATTTCAAGCACTTCCCTTACGTCAACCCGCAGGTGAAGAAGGGCGGGAAGGTCGCCTACGGGGTCGTCGGCACGTTCGACAGCCTCAATCCCTTCATTTTGAAGAGCATGCGCACGACCGCGCGCGGCATGTGGGACCCGGGTTTTGGCAACCTGGTCTACGAATCCCTCATGCAGCGCTCGCAGGACGAGCCTTTCACGATGTACGGCCTGCTCGCCGAAACCGTCGAATGGGACGATGACCGCACCTTCATCCAGTTCAACCTCAATCCCAAGGCGCGCTGGGCCGACGGCCGGCCGGTGACCGCCGAAGACGTGATCTTCACCTTCGAATTGTTGCGCGACAAAGGGCGCGCACCCTTCAGCAACCGCCTCTCCAAGGTTGCGAAGATGGAGAAGGTCGGGGAACGTAGCGTGCGCTTCACCTTCACCGAGGAGGCCGATCGCGAGATTCCGCTGTTGCTGGGACTTTCGCCCGTGCTGCCGAAGCATGCGATCGACGTCGAGACGTTCGATCGGACGAGCCTGGAGCCACCGCTCGGCTCCGGTCCCTACCGGGTCGCGGAAGTCAGGCCCGGCGAACGGATCGTCTATCGCCGCAACCCCGACTATTGGGCCAAGGATCTGCCCTCGAAGGTGGGCCTCGACAATTACGATGAGATCTCAGTCGAATATTTCCTGCAGGAGAACACCCTGTTCGAAGCCTTCAAAAAGGGTGTGGTGGACATCTACGCCGAAGGCAGCGCAACGAAATGGGCCCGCGCCTACGATTTTCCCGCCGTTCGCAGCGGCGGCGTGATCAAGGAAACGTTCAAGCCGAAGACACCGTCCGGCATGCTCGGCTTCGTCTTCAATACGCGCAGGCCGATGTTCGACAACATCAAGCTCAGGCAGGGGCTCGCTCTCGTTTTCGACTTCGAATGGGTCAACAAGAATCTCTTCGACGGCGCCTATACGCGTACGCAGAGTTATTGGCAGAATTCGTCGCTTTCCTTCCTCGGGGTGGCGGCTGACAATCGTGAACTGGACCTCATGGGAGACGTAAGGGAGCGCATCAATCCGGCGATCCTCGACGGCACCTACCGGCTCCCCGTGACGGACGGCTCGGGTCGCGATCGCAATGTGCTCCGGGAAGCGGTGACGCTTCTTCGCGAAGCGGGCTACTCCATCAAGGACGGCAAGATGGTCGACGCCAAGGGTACGCCGCTCGCTTTCGAGATCATGAGCCAGAATGCCGGCCAGGAGAAGGTTGCGCTTGCTTATCAGCGGTTTCTCGCGCCGCTCGGCATCGCAGCGAGGGTTCGCACCGTCGACGATTCACAATATCAGCTGCGCAGCCAATCCTTCGATTACGACGTCATCATCAAGTCCTTCCCCTCGTCGCTCTCCCCCGGTCTCGAACAGATCAATCGCTGGAGTTCGCAAACTCGGGACCGGCAAGGCAGCGACAACTTCGCCGGCGTCGCCGACAAGGACGTCGATAAACTGATCAACAACATCCTGCAGGCGCGCAACCCCGAGGACTTCACCGCCGCCGTTCGTGCGCACGACCGGCTCCTCGTCAACAATTCCTATCTTGTTCCGCTTTACCATCTCGATGCGCAATGGATTGCCCGATGGAAGCATATCGGCCGGCCGACGACGGTACCGCTTTACGGTTATCAGTTGCCGAGTTGGTGGGACGAGCGTGTTCAGTAGGCAGGCACCCGTTCGCTGATGCATTGAAAGATGTTTCCAGCCGGCCTATGTCGCAGTTTTGGTAAAGCGAAAGGCCGGCACCATGGAAACCGTCAATATCGATATCGTCTCGGACGTCGTATGCCCCTGGTGCTATCTCGGCAAGAATCGCCTCGACCAGGCGATCGCCAATGTCGCCGGCGAGATCAACGTCGCTATCCAGTGGCGTCCCTACCAGCTCAATCCCGATCTGCCGCCGGAAGGCGTCGACCATAAAGAGCACCTGGCGGCCAAGCTCGGCGGTCAGGCCGCCGTCGACGAGGCGCACCGGATGCTCGAACGCTTCGGTGTGGAAGACGGCATCGCCTTCGATTTCGATGCCGTCAGGGTCAGCCCGAATACGCTCGATGCGCACCGGCTGATCCGCTGGGCCGCGACCGGCGGCGAAGCGGCGCAGGACCAGGTGGTGAGCCTGCTGTTCAAGGCGAATTTCGAAGAGGGTCGCAACCTCGGCGACCACGCCGTCCTCCTCCACATCGCCGAACAGGCCGGCCTCGAAAGGCCGGTTATCGCGGCTCTCCTCGCCTCAGACGCCGATAAGGACGCCGTAAGGCAGGAAATCGGCATGGCCCGGGAAATCGGCGTGACCGGCGTTCCCTGCTTCATCATCGAGCAGCAGTATGCGGTGATGGGGGCGCAGTCGGTCGAGGTGCTGACCAGCGCTTTGCGCGAGATTGCGCAGATGAAGGCCGAGCATCCGGCTCACTGAGCTTGCGTAGAGAGCAAATTCCGCGTGGAACGGCGGCGTTTCACTGCATCGGGAGAACCTTCTTTTCCGCGGGGATAGCTACAGCCGGTCATTTCCGATCATTTCCGGAAGCGGGATGGCGCTACTCCCGTCCAGCGTTTGAACGCGCGGGTGAAATGCGCGGAATCACTGTAGCCCACCCTTAAGGCGATGTCGGTCATGCTATGAACACCTTCGCAGATCAGCCGGATTGCCTCACTGCGGCGCGTGTCATCAAGCAACTCCTCGAAATCGACGCCGCAAAACTTGAGGCGCCGTTGCAGGGACCGAGGCGACATGCCAAGGGTTCTCGCGACGGTCTCCAGTCCAAGCGCATGACCATCGGACAGCCTTTCGCTGAGCATCTTCGCCGCCTCTACCGCGGAAGCTAGGGCCTCTGTCGCCTTCGAAGGCCGAATTCCGGCGGTTTTGAGAGGAAGGTCGAGCAGTTCCCGATCGAACTCGATCATATCGTGATCGCATCCCGTTTCGATGTTGGACCCCAGGCACTCCTCCAGCGCCCCGTTTCCGAGCATCCTCGAAGCTGTCAGCCGAACCCTTATTGCGGAGGGTTCGCCGGCCATAAGCGGCACTTTGCGAAGTACCGCCAGGCTGCCGAAGATGAACTGCCGGGGATCGAACTCGTAACGGTCCGCGAAGCGGAAGACGATTCGAGCGGTTTTGCCTTCCGTCATGAAGCGTACCTCCGATCCGCGGTGGATCGTAGGCACATTGACGGTCGCGAGCGCGCATGCGGCGGCCACGTCTCTCGCCGCGAGAACCGATTGTCCCCACACGCCGAGATCGCGGAGTTCAGTCATGAAGCCGACATGCGCGCCCGCGAACGGGTCCGCCGCAACCTTCGCCAGCTCGTTGGCCATGTGAAAGCACTGGGCACGGGGAAGCCAGCCGTCTGCGTTCTGGAACACGTTCGGCGAGATGCCGAGGCGTTCGCAGAATTCGATTGCCGAGACACCGCGCCGGGCCAGATAGGGCGCAATTGGCAGGAAAGCCCTGATCCTGATCGAGGGTGCAGAATTCAACATTCGGGGACCAAACTTGGCATGAAAAGGCAAGACGAAATACACGCACTATAGCAGTATGCAACTTCGTTGGAAGTCTTTCGCGATTAAGTTGTCCATAGCAGAGTTCCTCCGGCGTTTTCGGGGTCTATTACCAACCTTATGGCGGCGTTACGCCGGGGTCTGCATCGACTGAGCTTGAAGCATTTCGTCACAAATCTATTTTTTCGGAGGGTACAATGAATATTACGCGCCGTGAGTTGACGGTGGCCGGTCTCGGCCTGATGGCAGCGGGCTCCATAGGTTCGCCGGCGACCGCCCGCGATGGGCTGGTCGCGAATTTGCCGGAGGGTCTCGACGAGTTTGCTTCGGCCGTGGAGGCTTACATCTATGCCTATCCTCTTGTGACCATGGAGATCACCAGGCGTGTGATCACCAACGTCGCCGAGACCGAAGGAACCCGAGGCCCGATGGGGCATATCATCAAGCTGCGCCGATACCCGGACGCCAAGTTCCGGGACGTGACGGCGCCCAACGCCGATACGCTCTATACGACCGCATTCTTCGACGTCGGTGATGAACCGTGGGTGGTCAGCCTGCCCGACCTGAACGATCGCTATGCGCTGTTTCCGATGTTGGACGGCTGGACGACCGTGTTCGACGTTCCCGGAAAGCGGACCACGGGAACGGGGGCACAGACCTTCGTGGTTACCGGTCCCGGATGGGAAGGCGCGCTCCCGGAAGGGGTCAAGCAATACAAGTCTCCGACGAGCATCGTCTGGTTGCTCGGGCGCATCTACTGCACCGGAACCCCAGAAGACTACGCCGAAGTCCACAAGCTGCAGGATGAAGTGAAGCTCTACCCCTTGAGCGCCTGGGGGAAAGACTGGACCGCGCCCAAGGGCAAGGTCGATCCGGCGATCGACATGAAGACCGCCGTTCGCGAGCAAGTCAACAAGATGGACGCCGTCGAATACTTCACGCTGTTCGCCGAACTCTTGAAACGGAATCCGCCCACCGACGCAGATGCGCCCATGGTGGCCAAGCTTGCTGAGTTGGGCATCGTTCCCGGCCGGGATTTCGACAAGACCAAGTTCGATCCAGCCTTCGCAAAGCGCGTCCCCGAGGTCGGTTTTGCGCGCATCATGATGCACTTCAAATTCAGCGATGGCGACGTTCAGGACATCGACGGCTGGGGCTTCACCACGAAAACAGGCATCTACGGCACAAATTATCTCCAGCGTGCCTTGATCACCGCGATCGGGCTTGGGGCAAACCGGCCACAGGATGCGATCTACCCCACCTCGCTGAAGTCCGACAGCGGCGTGATCAAGCGGGCATACGATGGATCCGAAAAATACCTCCTGACTTTCAAGAAAGGGCTTACGCCGCCGGTTTCGGGTTTCTGGTCATTGACCATGTATGATGCGGAGTACTTCTTCGTCGACAATCCGCTCAATCGCTATTCGATCAGCGCTCGGCAACCGCTCAAGGCCAATCCGGATGGCTCGATCGACCTGCTGATTCAGCATGAATCCCCCGGATCGGACATGGAATCAAACTGGCTGCCGGCCCCCCAGGGAAAATTTATCCTCATGATGCGCCTGTATTGGCCTGACGAGGGCAATCCCTCCATTATCGACGGTTCCTGGACGATACCGCCCGTGAAGAAGGTGAGTTGACGTCTGTATCGGGCGCTTGAGAACCTGGGAGCGGCGAATTGTTCGATCGCCGCTCCTCTTCCTGCCGGCGTGGATACGGTATTTTACAGGAGTAATCGATTTGGCGCGGCACCTTAACCGGAACGCCAGGGGCGGCGTACCATCATGGCCGTCGTTGCCGTGCGTCTTGTGCCTGATGCTGCTCTCCGCATGTGCGGGCCGCCCGACAGGGGTGCTCGAGCCGGTAGCGGCCAGTCCGTCGGCCGCTCAAGTCGAGATGCTGGTCACCACCACCCGAGGCAGGGCGGAAAAACCGGGCGAGATGTTCAGCGGCGAGCGCGCGCTTAGCCCGACATTCGCAGACATCACCGTGTCTATTCCGTCCGACACAGTCCGCAAGGCCGGCGAAGTCGCCTGGCCGCGCAAGCTTCCACCGAATCCCGAGACGGATTTCGCAACACTGAAGGCCGAGGAAATCGACCGCGGTGCGGCCGAAAAATGGTTGAACAGCCAGGTGCGCAAGAGCCCGGACGGCAGTGTCCTTGTCTTTATCCACGGGTTCAACAACCATTTCGAGGATGCGGTTTTCCGTTTCGCGCAGATCGTCCATGACTCGGGCGCGCGCAGTGTCCCGGTGCTCGCGACATGGCCGTCACGCGGGAGTCTGCTGGCCTATGGCTATGATCGCGAAAGCACCAACTATACTCGCAACGCAGTAGAACGGTTATTCCAATATCTCGCGCGTGATCCCGAGGTGAAGGAAGTCTCGATCCTGGCCCACTCGATGGGAAATTGGCTGGCGCTGGAGTCCTTGCGCCAGATGGCCATCCGCAACGACGGGCTGCCGGCAAAGTTCAGGAATGTCATGCTGGCGGCGCCGGACGTCGATGTCGACGTCTTCGGTTCGCAGATCGCCGACATGGGCAAGCAACGGCCGCGCTTCACCCTCTTCGTCTCGCGTGATGACCGTGCGCTCGCCGTTTCGCGTCGCGTATGGGGAAATGTCTCCCGGCTGGGAGCGATCGATCCGGAGCAGTCGCCCTACAAGGAGGAGCTGGCGGCGAATGGGATTACCGTCGTCGACCTCACCAAAATCAAGGCAGGCGACAATCTGCACCACACCAAGTTCGCGGAGTCGCCCGAAATCGTACGACTGATCGGCAGCCGCCTGTCCAGCGGCCAGACCTTGACCGACAGTCGCCTGGGGCTCGGGGACCATATCGTCGCGGCGACCGCCGGGGCCGCCCATTCCGTCGGAACGGCCGCGGGACTGGTCGTTGCCGCTCCCGCTGCCCTCGTCGATCAGAACACGCGGCGGAATTACGTCCATCACGTCGAGTCACTCGCCGGACCATCCGGCGGAGTGAGATGAAACGCGGCCGACATTGCGTGCTGGGGCTGCAACCCCCATGAGGTGCGCCGCCAAACCAGCCGGATTACAGGAAAGCTTAGGTAGCGCGGCGGCCGGTGGTTTGTAACTTTTCGGCTTTCCGTGCGTTCTGTCGGGCAAGCTGAGGAACGGAGGCAGTGATGTCGAAGCGCGAACTCATCGATACCGGGACCGACAAGCGCTACGTGCGGCGCGACGAAAGCGGGAAGTTCAAACAATCGGTGGATGTCGGCCGTTCCCTGTCGTCGGACAGGAAACAGAAGGCGAAACACGATGCCAAGCCCGGCCAGGGCGACAAGGGCGATCGCAAGAACTAGCTCCGTGAAGATCGCCACCTATAACGTCAACGGGGTGAATGGCCGTCTGGAAGTCCTGCTTCGGTGGCTGGAGGAGGCGTCCCCCGACGTCGTCTGCCTTCAGGAACTGAAGGCACCAGACCCGAAGTTCCCCGTCAAGGCCATCGAGGCTGCCGGATACGGGGCGATCTGGCACGGCCAGAAGAGTTGGAACGGCGTGGCGATCCTCGCCAGAGACAGGGAGCCAATGCTGACGCGCAAGGGCCTGCCTGGTGATCCGGACGATACGCACAGCCGTTATATCGAGGCAGCCATCGATGGCATCGTGATCGGCTGCCTTTATCTGCCCAACGGGAATCCCTATCCGGGACCGAAGTTCGAATACAAGCTGGCATGGTTCCACAGGCTGACGGCTTACGCGGCAGAACTGCTGGAACTCGACGTGCCGGTGATCCTCGCTGGCGACTACAACGTCATGCCGACGGAACTCGATGTCTACAAACCGGAGCGTTGGGTGAACGACGCGCTGTTCCGCGTCGAGGTCAGAGACGCTTATCATCGCCTGCTTGGACAGGGCTGGACGGATGCCCTCCGGCAGCTTCATCCCGGCGAGCGCGTCTACACCTTTTGGGACTACTTCCGAAATGCCTTCGTGAGGGATGCCGGCCTTCGCATCGACCACTTCCTGCTCAGCCCGGATGTCGCCAAAAGGCTTTCGGCTGCGGGGGTCGACAAGCATGTCCGGGGATGGGAGCACACAAGCGATCACGCGCCGACCTGGATCGAACTTTCAGATGGAGCTGAGGAGGAAGGTCGATGACGATGAAAGATTGGCGTGCCGAGCTGCGCCTCGAACTGGAAAAACTGGTCGACGCCGCCGTCGTTGTCGGCGCGCGCCAACAGGATGTCTACGCCGCCATTCTTGACGAGATCGGACAGCTTCGGCTCGCCTACGAGCGAGACCCCGATCCCGCCGACTCCGTCAGCGAACAGGTCATCGAAGAACCGTCCAACAATTGGCCCGCCGCGGACGATTGATCGCAGCACGGTGTCGCCGTCCGGAACGGGTTTACGAAATTGGTGGTCGCGATCAACCGCGCACACCTTTCCTCATCCGGCTCTAGCGAGCGCTGCAAGCTGCGTCATCACCATCGCGGCGCCGGAAAGCCGTTTCTCCGGTGTTGCGAGGTCGCGCTGAAAGAAGATGCTTTGGTCCGGGCGGATCTTGGCGATTGTTCCCTGTTTCGCGATGTAGCCCACGAGTGCCGCGGGATTGGGAAATTCCTTGTTGCGGAACTGGACCACGACGCCCTTCGGTCCGGCATCGAGCTTTTCGACATTCGCCGTGCGGCAGAGCGACTTGACGTAGACGATCTTCAGGAGGTGCTGTACCTCCGTCGGCAGCGGCCCGAAACGGTCGATCAGCTCCGCACCGAAGCCGTCGATCTCCTTGAGGTCGGTCAGCTCGCCCAGGCGCCGATAAAGGCCGAGCCGCAGATTGAGGTCCGGCACATACTCCTCCGGGATCATCACCGGGGTTCCGACCGATATCTGCGGCGACCAGCCGGTATCGTGGATCTCCTCCTCGCCCTTGAGTTCGGCAACCGCCTCCTCGAGCATCTGCTGGTAGAGCTCGAAGCCGACCTCCTTGATGTGACCCGACTGTTCCTCGCCGAGCAGGTTGCCCGCGCCGCGGATGTCGAGGTCGTGGCTGGCGAGCTGGAACCCGGCTCCGAGCGTGTCAAGCGATTGAAGGACCTTCAGGCGTCGTTCCGCCGGCCCGGTCAACGTCTTGTTGACGGGAAGCGTGAAGAGCGCGAAGGCGCGGACCTTGGAGCGCCCTACCCGACCGCGCAGCTGATAGAGCTGGGCAAGGCCGAACATATCGGCACGATGCACGATCAGGGTGTTGGCGGTCGGCACGTCGAGACCAGACTCAACGATCGTCGTCGAGAGGAGCACATCGTAGCGCCCTTCGTAAAAGGCGTTCATGATGTCTTCGAGCTCGGTCGCCGGCATTTGCCCGTGTGCCACGGCAACTTTCAGTTCCGGCACGTCGGATTTCAGGAAATCATGGATTTCCGGAAGATCGCTCACCCGCGGACAGACATAGAAGCTCTGGCCGCCGCGGTAGTGCTCGCGCATCAAAGTTTCACGGATCACCAAAGCATCGAAGGGCGAAATGAAGGTGCGCACCGCCATGCGGTCGACCGGCGGCGTCGTGATCAGCGACAGTTCGCGCACTCCGGTGAGGGCAAGCTGCAGCGTCCGCGGAATGGGCGTCGCCGAGAGCGTGAGAACGTGCACATCGCTCTTCAGCTCTTTCAGGCGTTCCTTGTGCTTGACACCGAAATGCTGCTCCTCATCGATGATGAGCAGGCCGAGATTGGCGAATTTGATCGACGAGCCGAGCAGCGCGTGCGTGCCGACCACGATGTCCGTCTTGCCATCGGCGACCTCTTTCTTCGTGAGCGCCAGATCCTTCGCGCTGACCAGCCGTGAGGCCTGCTGAATTCGGATCGGCAAGCCGCGGAAACGATCGGAGAAGGTCTTGAAGTGCTGCCGCGCAAGCAGGGTCGTCGGCACGACCACGGCGACCTGCACGCCGTTCATCGCCGCGATGAAAGCGGCCCGCAGCGCCACCTCCGTCTTGCCGAAGCCGACATCGCCGCACACGAGACGGTCCATGGGGCGGCCGCGGCCGAGATCGTCGCGGACGGCATCGATCGAGTTCAATTGGTCCTCGGTCTCGTCATAGGGGAAGCGGGCGGCGAATTCGTCGTAGACCCCGTCCTGTGCCGCAAGGACCGGCGCATGGCGCGTATGTCTTTCGGCAGCAATGCGGATGAGGCCGCCGGCCATATCGAGCAGCCGCCTTTTGAGCTTGGCCTTGCGCGCCTGCCAGGCGACACCGCCGAGCTTGTCGAGGACCGCATCGGTTCCTTCCGAGCCATAGCGCGACAGAAGCTCGATGTTTTCCACCGGGAGGAAAAGCTTGGCATCGTCCGCATAAACGAGCTCGAGGCAGTCATGCGGCGCGCCGGCGGCCTCGATCGTCCTGAGGCCGACGAAGCGCCCGATGCCGTGTTCGGCGTGCACGACATAACTGCCCTCGTCGAGACCGGTCACTTCCGCGATGAAATCCGCGCCTCGCTTGCGGCGCTTGGAGCGGCGAACCAGACGGTCGCCGAGGATGTCCTGCTCGCCGATGACGACGAGCTCACCCGTCTCAAATCCCGCTTCGAGGCTTAGCACCGCGGATGCGGCCTCGCCCGGCTTCAGCGAACCGATATCCGCGAGCGCCTTGACCGGACGGATATTGGTGAGACCATGCTCGGCCAGAACCTGAAGCAGCCGGTCGAGCGAGCCTTCGGTCCAGCCGGACACGATGACCTTGGCGCCTTTTGCCCGCTTCTCGGCGATATGCTTCACGGCCTGATCGAAAACGTTGGTGCGGGTGCCATCGGTATCGGCCTCGCCCGCCGGCTTGGCCCAACGCAGGCCCTGACGCGCTTCGATGTTCACGACCTGGCGCGCTTCGCCCTCGTGTTCGGTAAAGGGCGAAAGGCGGATCGCATTGCGATCATTCAGGGCTTCGCCGAAGCCTTTCGCAGTGAGATAGAGCATGTCCGGCGGCACGGGCTTGTAGGGCGTGCTCTGGGTGACCTGAGACTTGCCCGGCGAAGCCGAAGCGAGGCGGGCGTCGTAATAGTCGAGAACGAGCTTCGAGCGCTCTGCCGCGGCCTCGCGCGCCAGGTGGTCGGTGACGATGCGAAAGCCGTCGAGATAGTCGAAGACCGTTTCGAGCCGATCGTAGAAAAGCGGCAGCCAATGTTCCATGCCGGCATAGCGCCGTCCCTCCGACACGGCCTGATAAAGCGCGTCGTCGCGCGTCGCCGCCCCGAAGAGAGAAAGGTACTGCTTTCGGAAGTGGCTGACCGTCTCGGGCGTCAGGGATACCTCGCTCATCGGATTGAGGTCGAGGGACCGGACCTGCCCGATCGTGCGCTGGCTTGCGGGGTCGAAGGACCGGATCGCCTCGAGCGTGTCGCCGAAGAAGTCGAGGCGCAAAGGCTCGCCGCTGCCGGGTACATAGACATCCAGGATGCCTCCCCGTACGGCGAATTCGCCCATCTCGCGCACGGTCGGGACCCGCTCGAAGCCGTTTCGCTCGAGCCGGGCGGCAAGGTCGTCCATGCGGATCTGGTTGCCGGGCCGTGCCGTGAAGGCCAGGCTTTCGATCACATCCTGCGGTGAGATCCTCTGCAGCGCTGCATTGATGGTGACGAGCACGATCGCCGGATGCGGTTTCCTGCGGTGGGCGATCAACGCGCTCAGCGCGGCGAGCCGGCGCGCCGAGGTGTCGGCGCTCGGCGAGACGCGGTCGTAAGGCAGACAGTCCCAACCGGGCAGCGTCAGGACCGGTATGTCTGGAGCAACGAAACCGAGCACCTGTTCGAGGTCGGCGACCTTCTGGCCATCGGAGAGGATATAGGCGACGGGTGCCCCGGCCCGGGCAAGTTCGGCGAGCACGAGCGCCTCGGCGCCCGTGGGAACCGGGCCGATCGTAATTTCCCGCGTCGCCGCAAGTATCTTCCTAGGGTCGAGGCCAGGTATCATCGTTATGTCTACTTCGTTTCGTGGCGAACCGGGTCGAAATCCGGGCCATAGGCAGCGATCCGGAAGAAGAGTTCCGTCGCATAACGCTCGGGCAGCGGTTTTTCTCCGGTGATCCAGCGGACGAGGTCGTTGTCCTCCTCCCCCATGATTGCTTCGAGTTCGTCGAGCTCCGCTTCGGACAAGGTGGCGAGCTCCGCCTCGGCGAACTGGCCGAGGATCAGGTCCATCTCGCGAATGCCGCGGTGCCACGCACGGAAAAGAATCCTGCGCCGACGCGGGTCGAGATCGGCGCTCGTGCGCGAAATGCCGGTCATGGGATGTCCTTCCTGCCCTCCGCCGCTCCGGCGGATCGAGATCATGGGCTCTATAAACGCTGGAAAGCGGGTTGTCAGCCTTGCCAAAGGCGGAATTATCGTCGCAATTTCATTGCTATGCGCCCTGCCCTGCTCGATCCGCTGTTTTCGCCCCTCGACACCTTGCCCGGCATCGGCCCGAAGACCGGCGAACTTTACGCGCGCCTGCTCGGGCGCGAGACGGTCGAAGACTGCCGCGTGGTCGATCTTGTGTTCCATATCCCTCATTCGCTGATCGATCGTCGCCGCCAGCCCGGAATCGCTTATGCCCCCGATGGGTCGATCGTCACCATCACCGGACGTGTCGACCGGCACCAACCGGCTCCCGGCGGCAGATCGAACGCGCCCTATCGCGTCTTTCTCCACGACGAGACCGGCGAACTGGCGCTCACCTTCTTTCGCGTCAGGGGGAACTGGCTCGAGAAGGCCCTGCCCATCGATGAGACGGTGATCGTCAGCGGCAAGGTGGACTGGTTCAACGGGCGGGCTTCCATGGTCCACCCGGACTACATGGTCCGTGCGGCCGAATCGGAGAACATGCCGCTCGTCGAGCCTGTCTACGGGCTGACGGCGGGCCTGACCTCGCGGCCCCTTCGTAAGTCGATCGAGGCGGCAGTGGCACGCGTCCCGGACCTGCCGGAATGGCTGGATGAGGCACTTCTGCGCCAACAGGGCTTCAAGAGCGCCAAAGAAAGCTTCCAGCGCCTGCATGAACCGCGGGACGAAACCGATGTCGACGCACAGGCGCCCGCGCGCCGCCGAATCGCCTATGATGAGTTCCTGGCGGGGCAGCTTTCGCTCTCGCTGGTTCGCCAGCGATTGCGCAAAGTCGCCGGTACACCGATTCGTCCGACCGGCCGGTTGAGCGGTCCGGTAATCGCCGCCCTGCCCTTCTCCTTGACGAACAGCCAGTCGGCGGCCGTCGACGAGATCCTTGCCGACATGTCCGGAGCCGACCGCATGCTGCGGCTGCTGCAGGGAGACGTCGGCTCCGGCAAGACGGCCGTGGCCTTGATGGCGATGCTGGCGGCGGTGGAATCCGGCGGCCAGGCCGTGCTGATGGCGCCGACGGAAATTCTCGCGCGGCAGCACCACGCCACGCTTTCGCGGATGGCCGCGCCGGCGGGCATCACGATCGATATCCTCACCGGCAGGACTAAGGGCAAGGAACGGGACGCGATACTGGAACGCATTGCCTCCGGCGAGACGCAGATGGTCATCGGCACGCACGCACTCTTCCAGGACGCCGTGATCTATCGCCAGCTCGTCCTCGCCGTGGTCGACGAGCAGCATCGTTTCGGCGTGCATCAGAGGCTGCGGCTGACGGCCAAGGGGATCTCTCCGCACATGCTCGTCATGACCGCGACGCCAATCCCGAGAACACTCGTGCTCGCCGCCTTCGGCGACATGGATGTATCCAAGCTCACGGAGAAGCCGGCAGGGCGCAAGCCGATCCAGACCGTCACGATACCGAACGAACGTACGGAGGAGATTGTGGAAAGGCTCGACGCAGCGCTCCGGCAGGGCAAGAAGGCCTATTGGATCTGCCCGCTCGTCGAGGAGTCCGAGGAGACCGACGCCATGTCCGCCGATGAGCGCTACCAGCGCCTTGCTCGACGGTTCGGCAAGGATGTCGGCCTGGTGCACGGGCGCATGGCAGGGCCGGACAAGGACGCCGTCATGCTCGCCTTCAAGAACGGTGAAATCCGTTTGCTCGTGGCCACGACGGTCGTCGAGGTGGGCGTGGACGTGCCGGATGCAACTATCATGGTCATCGAGCACGCCGAACGCTTCGGCCTTGCGCAGCTGCACCAGTTACGCGGCCGCGTAGGGCGCGGCGACGAAGCTTCGACCTGCATCCTTTTGTACAAGAGCCCGCTCAGCGAAGCAGGGCGCGCGCGTCTTTCGGTCCTGCGTGAAAGCGAAGACGGCTTCCTGATCGCCGAGGAGGACCTGAAGCTGCGCGGCGAAGGCGAGCTTCTCGGCACGCGGCAGTCCGGCACGCCGGGTTTCCTCATCGCAAGCCTCGAGTCGCATGCCGACCTCCTGGAGATGGCGCGCAAGGATGCCGCCTATGTCATAGACAGGGATCCGGAACTGACGTCGGAACGCGGTCAGGCGCTCAGGACGCTGCTCTATCTCTTCCGGCGCGACGAGGCGATCCGGTTCCTGCGGGCCGGTTGATCATCAACTCCCGGAACCTCATACGCTCTCCTGCTGTTTGATCGCACGCGGGGGCGCATTGGCCAGCGGGTTGTAATCCGGCGCGACGAGGCCTCCGGAGATCAGCAGCTTCGCAGCATCCTCGGCGCTCATCTGCAGAGGAATGATCTTGTCGCGCGGCACGAAGAGCAGGAAGCCGGCGGTGGGGATCGGCGTCGGAGGCAGGAAGACCGTCACCATGTCCATGCCGCGCTCGTCGAACCTGGCGGCGATCTCGCCCTTCACATCGGTGGCGATGAAGACCAGCGACCACAGCCCGGGGCTTGGATATTCGATCAGCCCCGCCCTCTTGAACGAGGACGACTGGTCCTGCAGCACGGTCTGGAAGATCTGCTTCAGCGACTTGTAGATGGAGCGGACGAGCGGCGTCCGGTTGAGGAGCGACTCGCCGAAGTTGATGATCGAACGTCCGACGAGGTTTGCGGTCAGGAAACCGACCAGGGTGATGACTACTACGGCGACGAGCAGCCCGAAACCCGGGATCGCGATCGGCAGATAATTATCGGGGTTATAAAAACTCGGCAGATACGGTTTCACCCATCCGTCGGCCCACTCGATAAAGGAGCGGACCAGCCACACCGTGATCGCCAGCGGCGCGCAGATGATAAGCCCGGTGAGAAAGTAGTTGCGCAGCCGGGCCGCGATGATGCCGCTTTTGGAACTTTCCGTCATGCCGTTGCCATCGATCCGTCAGTCCGCTCCGAAGGCGGGATGATAAGTGACGGTGCCGGAAACCAGTCCTCCCGACAAGGGTAAAGCCATGAAATATTGCGGCGCACAACCCGGAAAAACAAGAGCAGGCTCGTTGCGGAACCCGAATCTCTCGTAGAAGGCCGGATTGCCCGCGAGGACGCAGCCTGAAGCCCCCGCTTTGCGCAGCATGTCGAGCCCGCGCCGCACAAGTGCGCTCCCCGTGCCGCGTCCTTGCCGATCCGGTCGCACCGACACTGGGCCGAGCCCGTACCAGCCGACCGCGAACGGGGTGATCGTGACAGGCGAAAATGCGATGTGACCGATCACCTCGCCCTCTTCCTCGGCAACGAGGGAAAGCGTCATGGCGTCCTCGGAGCGCAGTCGGTCGATGATCCGGGCCTCCGTCTGGTCGCTATAGGGCTGCCCGGCGAAAGCCGCCTCGGTAATCTGCCGGATCGTCTCGGCATCGCCCGCGGTTTCCGGTCGGATGATCATTCGACCGTCACCGATTTGGCGAGGTTGCGCGGCTGGTCCACGTCGGTCCCCATGAAAACGGCCGTATGGTAGGCGAGAAGCTGGACCGGCAATGAGAAGATCATCGGCGCGATGATCTCGTCGACTTCCGGCAGCACGATCGTGTGCATCGTATCGAGCTTCGACGCGGCCGCACCTTTCTCGTCGGTTATCAGGATGATGCGGCCACCGCGCGCGGCCACCTCCTGCATGTTCGATACCGTCTTGTCGTAAAAGCGGTCATGCGGCGCGATGACGATGACGGGCATGTTTTCGTCGATCAAGGCGATCGGTCCGTGCTTCAGCTCGCCCGCGGCGTAACCTTCGGCGTGGATATACGAAATCTCCTTGAGCTTCAGCGCCCCTTCCATTGCCAGCGGGAAGCTGGTGCCGCGGCCGAGATAGAGCACGTCGTGGCATTTGGACAGTTCGCGCGACAGACTCTCGATCTTCGGCTGGATGCTGTTCAGCACCTGACCCATGATGCGCGGCATTTCGGCAAGGCTCTTTACGAGCGCTTGCTCCTCTTCGTCGCTGATCGTCCCGCGGGCCTTGCCCGCGCCGACGGCGAGTGCGGCCAGAACCGCAAGCTGGCAGGTGAAGGCCTTGGTCGAGGCGACGCCGATCTCAGGGCCCGCAAGGATCGGAAAGACGGCGTCGGATTCCCGCGCGATGCTCGACTCGCGGGCGTTGACGACCGCGCCGATCTTGAGGCCGTGCTCCTTGCAATATCTCAGGGACGCCAGAGTGTCGGCGGTCTCGCCTGACTGTGAGATGAAAAGAGCCGCCGACTGCGGCGACAGCGGTATCTCGCGGTAGCGGAATTCGGATGCGACGTCGATTTCGACTGGCAGGCGGGCATAGCGCTCGAACCAGTATTTGCCGATCAGGCCGGCGAGATAAGCGGTGCCGCAGGCAGAGATCGCCAGGCTCGGGATCTTGCCGAAATCGATGGCGTCGGAAATCGGAACGACACGATTCTCTATGAAATTGACATAGTGCCCGAGAGCATGGGCGATGACCTCCGGCTGCTCGTAGATCTCCTTCTCCATGAAATGGCGATGGTTGCCCTTGTCCACCAGAAAGGCAGCAGCCGTCGAAATCTGGCGCGGACGCTCGACGACATTGCCGTCGAAATCGAAGATATGGACCCCGGTCTTGCCGATGACGGCCCAGTCACCATCGATGAGATAGGTGATTTCATTGGTGAAGGGCGCAAGCGCGATCGCGTCCGAACCCAGGAACATCTCGCCGTTGCCGTGGCCGATCGCCAGCGGCGGTCCGTTGCGCGCCGCCATGATGGTCGACCGATCGTCTTCGAAAAGGACGGCCAGTGCGTAGGCGCCCTTGACGCGCTTCAGCATGGCATGCATCGCCTCGCGCCGCCCAAGGCCGTCCCGGCGAAACTTTGCCAGAAGATGCGCGACGACCTCGGTGTCCGTCTCCGTCTGGAATTCGGCGCCTGCTGCTGCAAGCTTGTCCTTGAGCTCGGCGAAATTCTCGATGATGCCGTTGTGAACCACGGCGACGCCTTCGGTGAAATGCGGGTGGGCGTTGCGTTCCGTGGGTGCTCCATGGGTTGCCCAGCGCGTGTGGGCTATGCCGATGGTGCCGGCCAGAGGCTCCTCTCTCAATCTGCTCTCGAGGTTGACCAGCTTGCCCTCGGCCCGCCGGCGCTGCAGCTTTCCCCCGTCGATCGTCGCGACGCCGGCCGAATCATAGCCGCGATACTCCAGGCGCTTCAATGCTTCGACCAGCCGCTCCGATACCGGCTGATTCCCGACGATGCCAACAATCCCGCACATATCCCTCTCCGCGTCTCTTCACGCCCTGCGGCGTATCAGCTCAAAAGTAACGACCACTGCATGTTTCCTCGAGTCGTACCGGCTCAAGGACAGGAATATGCAGCAGCTCTAAAATGCCGCAGCGACCATTGCGCGTCTGACCAACGCGCGGCGCCGCAGGTGCCCCTTGAAAGCCTTGGTAGCGAAATTGCGTCGCGACGCAATCCGTTTTGATTTCACTTTCAGTTTCAATATTTAATGCGTCTACTCCGCGGCCTTTGCCCGCTTCCTGGCTGCCTTTTCCGCCTCGTAGCGCTCGCGCAATACGGGCGCCCTGCCGGGCTTGATGTCCTGGCGCGCACGGCCGAAAGCGACCGCATCCTCCGGCACGTCTTCCGTGATCACGCTTCCGGACGCCACGAGCGCCCCGTCGCCGATCGAAACCGGAGCGACGAGCGACGAATTGGAGCCTATGAAGGCGTTCGCGCCGATGCGGGTGACATGCTTGTTCACGCCATCGTAGTTGCAGGTAATGGTACCGGCGCCGATATTGGATCCGGCGCCGACGAAGGCGTCGCCGATATAGGTGAGGTGATTGACCTTGGCTCCGGCACCGATCTCCGCGTTCTTCACCTCGCAGAAATTGCCGACCTTCGACTTCGCTCCGAGGTCGGCACCCGGGCGCAGGCGCGCGAAAGGTCCGACCGTAGCGCCGGCACGGACGTGAGCGCCTTCCAGATGGGAGAAGGCGTGGATGACCGCACCGCTTTCCACGCGCACGCCGGGCCCGAAGACGACGTTCGGCTCGAGGAGAACGTCCTGGGCAAGTGTGGTGTCCCATGAGAGGAAGACGGTCTCGGGTGCGATCATCGACACGCCCGCCAGCATCAGTTCGTGACGACGGCGCTGTTGCCAGAGGCGCTCGATATAGGCAAGCTCGGCGCGGGTGTTGCAGCCGGTGAGTTCTTCTTCGGGCGCTTCGACAGCGATTGCACGGCCACCGAGGGACCGCACGATCTCGACGAGATCGGTCAGGTAGTATTCGCCTTTGGCATTGGCGTTGCCGATCCGGTCCAGGAGATCGAGGGCCTTGCGGCCGTCGATCGCCATCAGCCCGCCATTGCAATAGGTGATGCGGCGCTCCTCGTCGGAGGCGTCCCGGTGTTCTCGGATGGCGACCAGCGCTCCATCCTTCACGATGAGACGCCCGTATCCGGTCGGGTCCGCCGCCTGGAAGCCAATCACCACGACGTCATCTCCGGCCGCAAGCCCGTCGCGGGCAGCCTTCAAGGGTGCGGCGGTGATAAGCGGCGTGTCTCCGAATACAACGAGAACGTCGTCATAGCCTCTCGCGATCGCATCACGGGCAGCAAGCACGGCATGGGCGGTCCCAAGTCGCTCTTTCTGAAGAAAGGACGTGACGGCCACTTCGCCGGTAGCCGCCGCTGCAGATACGGCATCCGCATCGCGCCCGACGACCAGCGCCACATCGGAGATCGATGCACTCGCCAGGGCGTCGACGACGTGGGCGATCATCGGTCGCCCGGCAACCGGATGCAGCACCTTCGACATGGCCGATTTCATCCGCGTGCTCTCGCCAGCCGCCAGGATGATCGCCAGGCAAGTCCGTTCCATACTCTGATCTCCTTGATACCCTCTCGGGACATTTTTCCGACGCGGCGTCTCGCGCCTGCCCGCGCGCTTTTTGCGCGTTCCTATCAGCAACATATTGCGAGAACCATAATTCGCACAATCACGTCGCGTTAATCCGGTTCAAACCGTATGATATCAGCCCGGCGGCCGCAGGCGGCTTTCGGTGAGCAGGCCGCTCTCCTCCAGAATGGGATAGGCGACGGAGGCGATGTGCGCGTTGATGCGCTTCAGGTCCCGCAGCATGTCGAGGTGCAGCGAACTGGTTTGCAGGCTTTCCAGAAGGCCATCACGCAACCGCTCCAGGTGGCGCTCTGCGGAGCGTTTCTCCATATGCCGCACGTCGACCTTGACCTCGATGAGATGACGCGCCAGGTCGGCATTGCGGGTGACGAAGATGGTCTGCGCGATGCGCAGATTGTCGATGGTGAGGTTAAAAAGGCCCTTCAGCTCCTGATAGCCATCCTCCGAGAACCGCAAGCCGCCCCTCACCTTCTTGGCGATCTGTTCACAGAGACCCTTTTCGATGATGTCGCCCATGTGCTCGAGATTGATGGCATAGTCGATGATCACGATCGAACGGCGCCCGTCCTCCTCGTTCAAGCCATCGCGGCCAAGCCGGGACAGAAAGATCTTCACTTCCTGCTGCAGGAGGTCGACCTGCCGCTCGATATTCTCGATATCGCCCAATTCGTTAACATCATTCTTGCTGAACGCCTCGGAGGCCCGCATCAGCATGACCTCGATCAGGTCGCCCACCCTCAGGACCTCTCGCGTAGCGCCGGAAAGAGCCATCACCGGCGTATCGAGCGCCGCCTCATCGAGGTAGCGCGGCCCGGTTTCGGCCGCTTCGTCGTCGGGGAAGAACCGGTTCATGGTGCGGGCGAGCAACCCCGCGAAGGGCCAGGCAACCATCGCCAGCACCAGATTGAACAGCAGGTGAACGTCGACGGGCAGGTTCTGCCGCGGCAACGGCAGGCTCTGCAGGAAGTCGGCGCTGGCGCCAACCGCCGGAAGGGCGATGAGACAGCCGATGCCGCGCACCACGAGGTTGCCCAGCGTGACCCGGCGGGCGGCCGGCGGCGAGCCGAGCGTGGTGATGACCGGCGGGATCGCGCCACCGAGATTGGCACCGAGCACCAGAGCGACCGTCAATACGGGAGAAAGTACGCCGGCGGATGAAAGCGACAGCACCAGCATGACGACGGCGAGGCTGGACGATGACGCAAAGGCAAGACCGGCCGCAATGATCATCGCCACGGGCAAGGCGTTGTCGAGCATGCCGAGAAACGCTCCCAAAGCCTGGGATTGGCGCATCGGCTCGGTCGCCGTGCCGAGCAGTTCGAGCGACAGAAGCATCAGACCGATGCCCACGAGCGCGTAGCCGGCGCCCTGGCGCGCGCTCGACCGGCTCATGCGGTGGGTGGCCACGCCTGCGAGGATGAGCAGCGGCGAAAGCCATCCGATGCCGAGTGCGACGATCCAGGCCGTCATCGCGGTGCCGACATTGGCGCCCAGCAGCACGATCTGCGCCATCTGCGAACGGATGAGCCCCTTCTCGACGAAAGAGGCCGTCATGAGTGCCGTGGCCGTCGAACTCTGGAGCCCGAGCGTTGCGACGAGCCCCGTCGCAAAAGCCCGGAAGGGACCGTTCGTTCCGCGCGCAAGACCTGCGCGCAGGCGCGCCCCGAAGGCACGCGTCACCCCGTCCTTGACCAGCGACAGGCCGAAGAGCAGCAGCGCAACTGCACCAAAGAGATTGACCATCACGATCGTGGACTGCATGGAGGTGATTTCCCGTAATGGCCGACGGATCGAAAGTCCCGGTCGAGTATCGAAAAACGATTCCCAGCAGTTTGCCACAGCGGGGCGCGCTTCCAACGCCTAATTTGCAGCTCGCTTTAAGTTGCCGGCTAACAAATTCCGACATTGCCTTCGTCGTTAGCGCCTTTTGCAGCCTTTGCTCTTGAATGCCCCGGCAGCCCTGATGCGCGCTGTCATGGCGATAGGGTGGCAGGTTCAACTCCGCCGGCGGCAATTTGCGACGAACCGGCCTTCAATTCCTCTCTGGTTTGTTCTAAGGAACGAATTCATTCGGCGTAATGCCGACGCATCCCAACGAGGTTTTCTGCCCCCATGCTCGACTCCCTGAGAAACGCTGCCCAGACCCGGGTCGTCAAAGGCCTGCTGGCCCTTCTCATCCTCTCATTCATGGTGTGGGGTGGTCAGACGTTGATGGTGCCAAGCACTCCCAATGCGGTCGTTACCGTCGGCGACATCAAGGTGTCGGCGAGCGACTTTCGCCTGGCTTACGAACGGCAGATCGCCCTGCTCTCGCGCCAGCTCGGTACGCCTTTGTCGCGCCAGCAGGCACAAGCTTTCGGCGTCGAGAACCAGGTCTACGCCCAGCTCGTCGCCGGTGCCGCCCTCGACCAGCTCGCTACCGACATGAATCTCGGTCTTTCGGAAGACAGGCTTGCGCGGCTGATCGGCGAAGACCCCGCCTTCCATGGCGTCAACGGGCAGTTCGACCGGCTGACATTTTCGAGCGTGCTGCGCAATGCCGGGCTGACCGAGCAGGATTACATCAACAACCGCAGCCAGGTCGCGGTTCGATCGCAGATCGTCGATGCGCTCACGGATGGTTACACGGCGCCCAAGGTACTCGTCGACGCCATTGGCAAATACCGTCACGAGACGCGCACGATCGACTATCTGCTGCTTTCCAACGCAAATATCGATGCGGTCAAAACGCCGGGCGACGACGTGCTCGCGCCCTGGTTCGAAAGCCGCAAGGCGAACTATCGCGCTCCGGAATACCGCAAGATCAGCTACATCAAGCTGGAGCCCGAGGACCTGGCCGCACCCGACGCGGTAACGGAGGAAGAGCTTCGCGCCGATTATGAGAAGCGCAAGGAGAGCTACCGCACGCCGGCAACGAGGACGGTCGAGCAGCTCACCTTCCCGTCGCGCGAGGCCGCCGACGCCGCGGCCGCCAAGCTTGCCGCCGGCACGTCCTTCGACGATCTGGTCAAGGCCGAGGGCAAGACGTCGGCAGATGTACTCCTCGGCGACTTCACCAAGGATCGCATGCCCGACGCAAAGATTGCCGACGCAGCCTTTGCCGTTGCCCAGGATGGCGGCACCACGCCCGTCGTCGAAGGTGCATTCGGCCCGGTCATCCTGCGCGTAACCAACATCCGGCCCGATGCGGTTCGCAGCTTTGACGAAGTCAAGGAAGAACTGCGCAAGGAAATCGCCCTCGACGCCGCCCGCGAGCAGCTCGTCGGCCTTCATGACAAGATCGAAGATGAACGCGCCGGCGGCGTGACCGTCAAGGAGATCGCCGAACAGCTGAAGCTCAAGCTCGTCACCGTCGACGCGGTCGACGCTTCCGGCAAGGATCAAAACGGCGACGAAGTTAAGGACCTTCCGGAACCGCGCGCCCTTCTCCAGGAAGTCTTCAAGGCTGACGTCGGAACGGATACCCTTGCCGTCAATATCGGGCGCGACGGCTCCGCATGGTTCGATGTCGAGGAAATCATTCCGGCGCGGGACCGGACGCTTGACGAAGTTCGCGACGAAGTGGCCGCCGACTGGACTGCGGAGCAGCAGCGCGCGGCACTGGCCGCCAAGGCGAAGGAACTCAAGGAACGTATCGAGAAGGGCGCCAAGCTCGCCGATATCGCAAGCGAACTCGGCCTTGTCGTCGAGACCAAGACCGGGCTGACCCGCGCGACCAACGATGCGAGCCTCAGCCCTGCCGCGGTGATCGCGGCCTTCGGCGGCCCGAACGGCCATGTCGCCAATGCCCCGGGGATCGGCGGCGATGGCCAGGTGCTCATGCAGGTTACGGCGGTCGAAGAGAAAGCGCCTGCCGACGCCCTCGACAACGACAGCAGCCAGATCGATGCGATTGCGCGCGCGAGCGGTGACGACATCCTGGATCAGATGGTCTCCACCTTGCAAACTGCCTACGGCGTTTCGATCAACCAGTCGCTTGCCGAAACGGCCCTGGCGCAACGGTGACGACGGAGAAGCGAACCCATGAGTGATTTGAAACCGTTCGTCGCGAAGGTCGCAGGGCGCGAGGCACTGAGTCGCGAGGATGCGCGCGCGGCCTTCGAGATCATCATGTCCGGAGCCGCCACCCCATCGCAGATCGGCGGTTTTCTGATGGCGCTCCGGGTGCGCGGCGAAACGGTCGACGAGATCGTGGGCGCGGTCGGCGCGATGCGCGCACGCATGTTGCCCGTGGAAGCGCCTGACGGAGCGATCGACATCGTCGGCACGGGCGGCGACGGTGCCGGTACCTACAACATTTCCACACTCGCCGCGCTGATCGTCGCGGGTGCCGGTGTACCGGTCGCCAAGCATGGCAACCGCGCGCTCAGCTCGAAGTCCGGAACGGCCGATGCGCTCTCCTGCCTCGGGGTCAATCTCGATATCGGACCCGCGACAATCTCGCGCTGTATTGCCGAGGCCGGTCTCGGCTTCATGTTCGCCCAGCAGCACCATTCGGCCATGCGCCACGTCGGCCCGACGCGGGTGGAACTTGGCACGAGGACCATCTTCAACCTGCTCGGCCCCCTGGCCAATCCCGCCGGCGTCAGACAGCAGCTCGTCGGCGTCTATGCGCCGCAATGGGTCGACCCGCTCGCGGAAGTGCTCCGCGATCTCGGTTCGCAAAGCGTCTGGGTCGTGCATGGCGAAGGGCTCGACGAGATCACCACGACCGGCGTGACCAAAGTGGCGGCGCTGAAGGACGGCACGATCACCAACTTCGACCTGACGCCGGCCGATTTCGGCCTCGAACGGGTGTCGCTCGATGCCTTGAAGGGCGGAGACGGAGCCCACAATGCCGCTGCGTTGCAGGCCGTTCTCGACGGCGCGGAAAATGCCTACCGGGACATTTCCCTTGCGAATGCCGCCGCTTCGCTGATGATAGCAGGGCGCGCCAGGGACTTGTCCGAAGGCATGGCGCTGGCCCGGCAATCGCTTTCGAGCGGCGGTGCCAAGGTCGCCTTGCAGCGGTTGATCACCGTCTCGAACGCGGCTTGAGGAGAAGACATGACGGACATCCTGCGCCGCATCGAAGCCTATAAGCGAGAGGAGATCGCCGCTGCGAAAGCGCGCGTTCCGCTCGAAGAGTTGAAGGCGCGGGCCGCCGATCAGTCGGCGCCGCGCGGTTTCCACGCCGCGCTTGTGGCCCGGCGGGAAAAAGGCCAGTTCGGGCTGATCGCCGAAATCAAGAAGGCGAGCCCCTCGAAGGGTTTGATCCGGCCCGATTTCGACCCTCCGGAACTGGCGAAGGCCTATGCCGCGGGCGGCGCTGCCTGCCTCTCCGTCCTGACCGACGCGCCGAGCTTCCAGGGTGCGCCGGAGTTCCTGACGAAGGCACGCGAGGCCTGCCCGCTCCCGGCTCTGCGCAAGGACTTCATGTTCGACACCTATCAGGTTTTCGAAGCGCGCGCCTGGGGCGCCGATTGCATACTGCTGATCATGGCTTCGCTTGGCGACGATGATGCGCGCCGGCTGGAAGAAGCCGCGTTTACACTCGGCATGGATGTCCTCGTCGAAGTACACGACGCGGAGGAGATGGAGCGAGCACTTCGCCTGTCATCGCCGCTCATCGGGATCAACAACCGTAATCTCAGGACGTTCGAGGTCGACCTCGCCGTCTCCGAACGGCTCGCGGCAATGGTTTCCTCAGACCGTCTCCTGGTCGGCGAAAGCGGCGTTTTCACCCACGAAGACTGCCGGCGCCTCGAGATGAGCGGGATTACGACCTTCCTGGTCGGTGAAAGCCTGATGAGGAAGGACGACGTGGAGGCGGCGACGCGCGCGCTGCTGACCGGCTCGGCAAATATCCTGGCGGCAGAGTGATGAGCGGGCCGACCCTCACCCATATAGACAGCGCCGGCGAAGCCCGCATGGTCGATGTCGGCGACAAGACCGAGACGGTCCGCATCGCTGTCGCGGAGGGCTTCGTCAGGATGAAGCCGGAGACGCTGACACTCATTCGCGAAGGAAATGCCAAGAAGGGCGACGTGATCGCGACCGCCCGGCTGGCGGGCATCATGGCCGCCAAGCAGACATCCAGCCTCATTCCGCTCTGCCATCCCTTGATGCTGACGAAAGTGTCCGTCGATATTATGCCGGATGACGCCCTTCCCGGGTTGCGTGTCGAAGCGATGGCGAAGCTGACCGGACGGACGGGTGTCGAAATGGAGGCGTTGACCGCCGTCAGCGTAGCCTGCCTGACGATATACGACATGGCCAAGGCCGCTGACCGGGAAATGGAAATCTCCGGCGTGCGGCTGGTCAGCAAGTCGGGCGGGCGTTCCGGCGATTATCACCGCGGGGGAGAGATGCGCTGATGTCGCTTCTTTCGGTCGAGGAAGCACTTCAGAGGATTTTGGCCAGGGCCAATCCGCTGCAACGGACGGAGCGCGTTTCGCTGCAGGAATGCCTCGGAAGGGTGCTCTCCGAGAACGTAGCGGCCAAGCTGACTCACCCCCCTTTCGACAACTCCGCGATGGATGGTTATGCAGTCCGCCACGAGGATATCGCCGAAGTCGGAGCGGAGCTCTCCGTTATCGGCCAGTCGGCCGCAGGACACCGTTTTCGCGGCGAAGTGAAAGGCGGGGAGGCCGTACGCATCTTTACCGGCGCGCCGGTACCTGCAGGCGCCGATACCGTAATCATCCAGGAAGACACGGAAAAACTGCCGGACGGCCGCATCCGCACCCTATTTGCGCCGGCAAAGGGCCGCCACATCCGTTTGGCGGGCCAGGATTTCCTGGCAGGTGACGTCGCGCTTTCCGCCGGAAGCGCGCTCGATGCCGGCCGCCTGACGCTCGCGGCCGGCATGAATCATCAGGACCTGCCGGTTTTCGCGCGAACCAAGGTTGCAATCATCGCCACGGGCGACGAGTTGTTGCCGCCGGGAAGTTCCCTCGGCCCCGACCAGATCATCGCTTCCAACAGTTTCGGAATCGCTGCGGTTGCCCGCGACAATGGGGCCGAAGTTCTTGATCTCGGCATCGTCGGCGACGATCGGGCAGCGATCGCCAGCGCCGTCGCCAAGGCACAGGCAGCCCAGGTGGACGTGCTGGTAACACTCGGAGGAGCCTCGGTCGGCGATCACGATCTCGTCCAGTCGACGCTTCTCGGCTGCGGCATGACGCTGGACTTTTGGCGCATCGCCATGCGGCCGGGAAAACCGCTGATGGTCGGCGATCTCGACGGCGTCACGGTACTCGGCCTTCCCGGAAACCCGGTTTCGAGCCTCGTCTGCGCCCTGCTCTTCCTTGAGCCTTTGACGCGCAAGCTTTCGCATCTGCCGCCCCGTTCGAGACTGGTCGATGCACGGCTTGCCGCAGCGCTGCCGGCCAATGACCGGCGCCAGGATTATATACGTGCCCGCCTCACGCTCGAGGCGGACGGTTCGCTCGTGGCGCATCCCTTCCCGCGGCAGGATTCGTCCATGGTCAGCGTTTTCGCGCAGTCCGACGGGTTGATCGTGCGGCGACCGGGTGCTCCCGAAGCCGCAAGCGGAGAGGCATGCAGGGTTTTCAGGCTCAGAGATCCCGCCTGACTTGCGTTGGACCTAATTGAAATGCCCTCGAGATCGGCGAAGAAGGCTGGAGAGCTGAGCTACGGCGCCCTGCCCGCGGGAGGTTTTTCCTGCGCCGCTTTCCGAAACAACAAGGCCGATGCGACCCAGAGCATTGCGAACAAGGCATTGACGCCAAGGATCTCCAGCGGCGGACTTGCCGGGTAACCCATCCCTGCGGCTACCGCGACCGCGGCGACCAGCGCCTGCGCGAGCGCGGTTGCGAAGAAAGCGCGTGCCATTCCGGCCGGCTGAAAGCGCGCAATGAAGGCGCTGATGATGCCGAACGCCAGCACCCCGCCATAGAGGAGGTTGGCGGGGTCATCCTCGGTCCCGATGATGCCAACGGCGAGATTCGCCCACACCAGGAGGAATGCTGTCGCCAGCGCAAGGCCGATGGCTGCGCGGTATGCGTTGCCGGCAGAGAACCTCGCCGACGCCTCATAGACGCCGCCTGCGGCGATCAGCATGGCTCCGAAGACAGCGAAATCGGCGACATCCCAGGCCACTTCCTCCGTGACTTGCATTGCGAGCAAGGGCAGCAGCATAAGCGCTGCGGCCGCGCCCCACGCCGCTCTCCTCCAGAGTCTCCCGCGTCCCTTACGATTTTCCGCCTTCGCCGCCATCTGCATCGCCCGCGCGCATTCACCTCGACTACTTCCAAGCGGATCGCGGTGATTTTAGGTCGGATCGACCTGAAATCATGAATGTGATCGATTCCGATGAGTCGAGACGCGGGATGTCGCGGAAAACCGCGTCATGAAAGTGTTTCACCGGCCCGGCTGACGAGGATCTTGTCGATGCGTCGGCCGTCCATGTCGATCACCTCGAAGCGGTAGCCGTGGGCCTCGGCGGTGTCGCCCTCCTCCGGAGTCTTGCGCAACTGCTGCACCAGGAAGCCGGCTATGGTTTCGAAATCGCCGTCCGCTTCGATTCCATCGATGCCGATCTGGAGATGAATTTCATCGATCGGCGTCCGTCCGTCTACGATATAGCTGCCGTCGTCGCGCTGGCGAATGAGAGCGTGTTCGGAATTATCATAATTCGACGGGATGACGCCGACGATTGCCTCCAGGATGTCGGCGGTGGTGATGATCCCCTCCGTGCTCCCGTATTCGTCGACAATCATCGCCATATTGATGCTGGACGACTTGAAGGCTTCGAGAGCCTTCAGACAGGAGGCCGTCTCCGGCAGGGTAAGAATTTCGCGGACATAATCGCGGATGTTGAAGGGCGCGGCCGGCGCAACATTCAATATTTCCTTGGTAAGGACCGCGCCGATGACATCACCCGATGGGCCGTCGATCACCGGGTAGCGCGAGTGGCCGAATTGCCGGATCTTCTGTCCGATCGTCTCCAGGCTGTCGTGAACGTCGATGAAACCGACCTCTGTGCGGTGGGTCATGATCGATTTGACGTTCCGATCGCCGAGGCGGATGATTCGCCGCAGCATCTCGTGCTCGCTCTTCTCGATGGCGCCGCTTTCGACGCCTTCCGCCATGATCGCCTGCACTTCCTCTTCGGTGACGCGATCGGCATCCTCCGGCCTCATGCCCATGAGCCGCATCGCAATAGAGGCCGCCGTTTCGAAAATAAAAACGACCGGCGCTGCGATACGGGAAAGCAGCGCCATCGGACCGGCGACGAACATGGCCAGCCCTTCCGGATTTCGCAGCGCCAGCTGCTTGGGGATGAGCTCGCCGATGACCACCGACAGAAATGTAATCAGCGTGACGACGAGTGCGACCGCGACGGTGTCGCCGTAAGGGCTGATCCAACCGATGTCGTTCAGGAACGGAGCAATCTTTGCCGCGATCGTCGCGCCGCCATAGGCGCCCGCGAGGATGCCGACAAGGGTGATGCCGACCTGCACCGTCGACAGGAACTTGCCCGGATCCTCGGCCAGCGTCAGCGCGGCCTCCGCGCGCCGGTTACCCTGCTTCACCATCTGACGAAGCAGCGGCCTGCTTGCCGAGACGATTGCCATTTCCGACAACGCGAAGAAAGCGTTGATCAAGAGCAGAATGAAAATGACAAGAAGCTCGAACATAGTCTCCGGTTCACCGTTGAAGAAAAGGCGGCCGCGCGACTGCCCGCTTCCCAGATAGGCTAAGCCGCATGGTCGGGCAAGGCCACCAGCAGGATTTCACGGCCGGGCGCCGGAGCCTGGATCGCGATGTTCTGAGGTCGGCCGACCTAAAAGCATGAACGTAAGTTAGAGCGGGAAGTCCGAGCGGCGTCTCATAAGACGGGCGGCGCTGTAGGAACGTATCGGAGGACTGCAATCTCTCCTCCCCTCATCCCTGTGCTCGTCACAGGGATCCAGCAGCGCCGCGTCTGCGGCGCGGAAAGCGTTCTTTCAGCCCAAGGACTTGGTCTGGCTGGATTCCTGTGACAAGCACAGGAATGAGGACCGGGGATGTGCGCCTATTGCAACATTCGCTGCGAATAATGCGAGGGATGGTCGACCTGCGCGCCGAGGGCCGCACCCTCTCCGCCCCCTGTGCTCGTCACAGGGATCCAGCAGCGCCGCGTCTGCGGCGCGGGAAGCCTTCTTCAGCCCAAGGACTTGGTCTGGCTGGATGCCTGTGACGAGCACAGGAATGAGGAAGTCAAAAAAAGCGCGGCGGGTGTCCCGAATCTCAACAGGCCTTAGAAGGCCGCTGTCTTGTCAAAGTGTTTGAGGGTCTTCGGTCAGGCTTCTGCACCGCCGCCGCTTAGCGCCTGACGGATACGCGCACGCCCTACCTTGATCACGTGCTCCATCGCCAGGCGTGCAGCCGCTTCGTCGCGTTTGCCGATCGCCTCGACGATGCGGATATGGTTGCGCGCAACTTCGTCGATGCCGCCCTTCTCAGCTGTCGGCGAACTTAGCTTGAAGACGCCCACAAGAGCTGCCTCGATCAAGCCCCCGACGGTACGCAGGAAGGGATTGCCGGATGCTTCGATAACCGAGAGATGGAACTTGAGGTCCGCTACGGCGAGGCTCTCGGGGGTGTGATTCGCCTCGCCCATGGCGACGGCGAGCCGCATCATCCCCGCGATTTCCGCATCCGACGCGTTTCTTGCCGCCAGTGCCGCAGCATGGGTCTCGAAGGCAAGCCGTACCTCGCTCAGATGGTAGAGAAAGTCCTCATCGACGCCGCAGGCGAAATGCCAGGTGAGAATGTCGCTGTCGAAGAGATTCCATTCCTTTCGGGGCGTGACGCGCGTGCCGATCCGGGCGCGCGGAACGATCATGCCCTTGGCGGCAAGCGTCTTCATCGCTTCGCGCAGTACCGTCCGCGAGACGCGGAAACGGAGCGCCAGTTCAGGATCTCCGGGGAGAATGCTGCCGACCGGGAACTCGCCCGAAACGATCGCCTTGCCGAGCTGATCCACGACCTGTGCATGGCTCGTCCGCTTCGGCGTGCCGGATATCACGGTCTCAAGCACGCTCTTCAACCACTCCTCCCCAGGGAAACTCCTCATCGTCAGCGTGATTCTTGCCGGCGACGATCAACACTAGATCGAATAGACGATTCCTGAAAGGCCTGCGGAGAGTTGCAGGTAGGCCGTCGGACTATAGAAAACCCCGCGCACGAGGCGCGGGGTTGCAATAGCCGTGTTCGGGCGTTCGATTATTGCGGCAGCTTGTCGTCTACGCCTTCGACATAGAAGTTCATGCCGAGCAGCGTCGCGTCGTCGGCGGTCTCGCCCTCTCTCAGCCACGGGCTGCCATCCTGCTTGTTGAGCGGACCGGTAAACGGCTTCAGTTCGCCGGACTTGATTTTCGCCTCCGTCGCTTCCGCCATCGCCTTCACGTCATCGGGCATGTTGGTGTAGGGCGCCATGGTCAGGATGCCGTCCTTCAGGCCGTCCCAGCTCGAAGTCGTCGACCATGTTCCATCGAGGAAAGCCTTGGTGCGCTTCACATAGTAGGCGCCCCAGGTATCGACGATCGCAGTCAATTGCGTCTGCGGGCCGGCGGCAATCATGTCGGATGCCTGACCGAAAGCCTTGATACCGCGCTCGGCTGCGACCTGCATCGGCGCGGTCGTGTCGGTATGCTGAGTGATGATATCGACGCCCTGGTCGATGAGCGCCTTGGCGGCGTCCGCTTCCTTGCCCGGATCGAACCAGGTGTTCGCCCATACGACCTTGATCTTGAAGTCCGGATTGACCGCCCGGGCACCGATGACGAAGGCGTTGATGCCCATCACCACCTCGGGAATCGGGAAGGAGGCGATGTAGCCGGCAACGCCCTTTTCCGACATTTTCGCGGCGATCTGGCCCTGGATGTAGCGGCCTTCGTAGAAACGGCTGTTATAGGTGGCCACGTTCGGCGCGGTCTTGTAGCCGGTCGCGTGCTCGAACTTCACATCCGGGAATTTGCCGGCGATCTTGATCGTAGCATCCATGAACCCGAAGGACGTGGTGAAAATCAGACCACAGCCGGAACGCGCCAGGCGCTCGATCGCGCGTTCGGCGTCCGGACCTTCCGGCACGTTTTCCAGGAACTGCGTTTCGATCTTGTCGCCGAGTTCCTTTTCGAGCTCCTGGCGGCCGATGTCGTGGGCCTGGGTCCAGCCGCCGTCTGTCTTCGAGCCGACATAGATGAAGCAGATCTTTGCCTTCTCCTGAGCGCTTGCAGCCGGCGCGATACCGAGCACGGCGACGGTGGTTGCGAGGGCGACGAGTAGTTTTTTCATTTTTGACCTCTGTCGGTTTGAGAAATGTCCGTCTGGCTATTGTTCTTCACCGGTCCGGCACAAACGGCTTGCCGAGCGATGCCGGCGTATTGATCAGGGTCATGCGCCGGTTATGCGATATGAGAATGAGTACGACGATCGTTGCGAGATAGGGAAGCGCAGTCAGGAACTGCGACGGAATGCCGATGCCGAAAGCCTGCGCATGAAGCTGGCTTATCGAGACGGCTCCGAAGAGATATCCTCCGGCGACCACGCGCCAGGGCCGCCAGGAGGCAAAAACCACCAATGCCAGCGCGATCCAGCCGCGGCCGGCCGACATGTTCTCCACCCATTGAGGCGTGTAGACGAGCGACAATTGCGCGCCGGCAAGTCCGGCGCAGGCGCCGCCGAACAGAACGGCCAGGTAGCGGGTGCGAATGACGTTCACGCCGAGGGCGTGGGCCGAGGCGTGGCTGTCGCCCACCGCCCGCAACTTCAACCCCGCACGGCTCCGGAACAGAAACAGATGGACGCCCACCACGATCGCAACCGACGCATAGAATATGGCGTCCTGCCGAAACAAAAGCGGTCCGACGACCGGTATCTTCGACAGGAGCGGAATTGCGATCGGCTGCAGCTTGATACCCTGCATCCCGAGAAAACTTTCTCCGACCATTCCGGAAACGCCGAGCCCGAGGAGCGTGAGCGCCAGGCCGGTCGCTACCTGGTTGGCAACGAGCGTCAGCGTCAGGAAGCCGAACAGCAGCGAAAACACGGCGCCGGCAGCGATGCCGGCAAGAATTCCTACATAGGGCGAGCCGCTGAGCTGCGTCGCTGCGAAGGCGCAGACAGCGCCCATGATCAGCATGCCTTCGACGCCGAGGTTGAGCACGCCGGACCGTTCGGCGACGAGCTCGCCCAGGGCGGCGAGGACCAGTGGCGTCGCAGCCGTGATGACGCTTAAGAGGATTGCTTCGACTATGCCCATCAGTGCGCCTCTTCCGTCTTGACCGCTGCGAAGCGATCCCACACCAGCCTGATGCGATAGTGAATGAGCGCGTCGCACGACAGCACGAAGAACAGCAGCAGCCCCTGGAAGACGCGCGTCACCTTGTCGGATACGCCGATCGAAAGCTGCGCGGCCTCGCCGCCGAGATAAGTCAACGCCAGGACGAGACCGGCGGCCACGATTCCGAGCGGATTGAGCCGGCCGAGGAACGCGACGATGATGGCGGTGAAGCCGTAACCGGGCGAGATCACCGGACGCAGCTGCTGCATGGCTCCACTCACTTCCGAAATGCCGGCGAGCCCCGCCAGCGCGCCGGAAAACAGCATCGAGAACCAGATCATCCTGCGCGAGGAAAAGCCGGCAAAGCGCCCTGCCCGCTCGGATTGGCCGAGAACGGTGATTTCGAATCCCTTCAACGTATAGCGCATCATGAACCACACCAGCACCGCCGCGATGATCGCGAAGGCAAAACCCCAATGCGTACGCCCCGAGGCGAGCATTTCGGGAAGGACAGCGTCCGCGCCGAAAGTTCGCGTTTCCGGGAAGTTCATACCTTGAGGGTTGCGCCAAGGGCCACGCACGAGCCAGTCGAGAAAGAGCTGGGCCACGTAGACCAGCATCAGACTCGTCAAGATCTCGTTCGTATTCATATGCGCTTTCAGGAAGGCCGGTATCGCGGCGAAGAGCGCTCCACCGAGCATGCCGAGAAGCATCATCAGCGGCAGTATCAACGGCGACTGCCAATCGTAGAAGAGTACCGGGAGGGCCGACCCGGCGATTGCGCCCATGATGAACTGCCCTTCTGCGCCGATGTTCCAGTTGTTGGAGCGGAAGCAGACGGAGAGCCCGACGCCGATCAGGATCAGTGGCGCCGCCTTGATCGCGAGTTCGTGCAGCGACCAGACCTCGCTCAGCGGCTCCACGAAGAAGCTGTAGAGCGCGGTCGCCGGATTCTTGCCGAGCAATGCGAACATCACGCCGCCGAAGATGATGGTCAGCGCAAAAGCGATGAACGGCGAGAGGATGGAAAACAGCGTCGAGGCCTTCGCGCGCTTTTCAAGTTCAATGCGCATGCGCTGCTCCCGTACCTTCCGCCCCGCCTTCCGATCGGCCATACATGCCGCCCATCAACAGGCCGATCTTTTCGCGCGAAAGTTCACGGGCCGGATAGGGATCGGAGAGACGCCCGTCGCTTATGACGGCAATCTCGGTCGCCACTTCGAATATTTCATCGAGGTCCTGACTGATGACAAGGACAGCGGATCCCGCTTTTGCGAGATCGACCAAGGCCTGACGGATACGGCTCGCCGCTCCGGCGTCGACTCCCCAAGTGGGCTGGTTGACGACGAGCACGGCCGGCTGACGGTCGAGTTCCCGTCCGACGATAAACTTCTGCAGATTGCCGCCAGAGAGTGATCCGGCCGGCGGATCCTCGCCGCTCTTGCGCACGTCCATCGCCTCGGCAATCCGCTTCGTCGCCGCCTGGACGGCGCCGTGGCGGATGATCTTCAGTGCGCCGCCGCCGAGAAAAGCCCGTCGATCCGATTGGCTGCGCGCGAGCACGAGATTGTCGGAGAGCGACAGCGCCGAGACCGCGGCGTGCCCGTGGCGCTCCTCCGGCACGAAACCGGCGCCCATCAGACGGCGGGCATTGATGTTCCTGGTCCCCACCGGCCGCTGGCGGATCTGGATGGCATTGTCGTCGGCGACCGGATATTCGCCCGAAAGCGCATCGAAGAGCTCGCTCTGCCCGTTGCCGGCCACACCGGCGATCGCGAGCACCTCGCCTGCCCTGACCTTGAGACAGATGTTCTTCAAGGAGACTGCAAAGGGCGTGCGCGCCGCGACGGAAAGATGCCGCGCCTCCAACTGCACGTCGCCTCTGGTGCTCGTTCCCTCCGGCGTCACGACGGCAACGTCGCTGCCTACCATCATGCGTGCAAGAGAGGCGGGCGTTTCCGCGCGCGGATCGCAGGCGCCGGTTACCTTGCCGTGTCTCAGCACCGTCGCGCGGTCGCAGATGCGCTGCACTTCCTCGAGACGATGACTGATATAAAGGACGGAACGCCCCTCCGATCGCAATTTCTGCAGCGTCTCGAAAAGGCGGTCGGCTTCCTGGGGCGTCAGCACCGAAGTCGGTTCGTCGAGGATGATGAGCTGCGGGTTCTGCAGGAGAGCCCGGACGATTTCGATCCGCTGCCTTTCTCCGACCGAGAGATCGGCGACGTGCGCCTTCGGATCGAGCGGCAGGCCATAGATGCGCGACAGCCGTGACGCTTCCTCGGCAACCCGGGCAAGCGAAACCGACCTGACCATTGAAAGGGCGATATTCTCGGCGACTGTCAGCGCCTCGAACAGAGAGAAATGCTGAAAGACCATGCCTATGCCGAGCCGGCGGGCGTCGCTCGGGCTGCCGATGCGAACATTCGACCCCTGCCACATGATCTCGCCGGCGCTCGGCGCGAGCACGCCGAACAGCATCTTCACCAGCGTCGACTTTCCCGCGCCGTTCTCGCCGAGCAGCGCGTGGATTTCTCCGGGTTCTATCTGCAGATCGATTGCATTGCAGGCCGCGAACGAGCCGAACAATTTCGTAAGGTTGCGAACGGCCAGCAGCGGGCCGCTCGCGGTTTGTCCCTTTTCAGGCACGCTGCCCTCTTCCCCTCTTCGATCCCCGCTCGCTTTACTGCACGTTCCTTTGATCGTACCCGATCAATCGACAAGAACCTGCAGCCACGTGAAGACTACGGCGACCTTCGCGTCCGATAAGACGCCGGCGCCGTAAGGCTTCGGTCAGGGAATCAGCAATGTCGTTCCACTTGTTTTTCTTGTTTCGAGATCCGTATGCGCCCGACCTGCTTCGGCGAGCGGATAGGTCTGATTGATATTGATACGCACTTTGTTGCTTTGCACAACATCAAACAGGGAATTTGCACATGCCTCCAGGGCCGGCCGGGTCGCGACATAAGTGAAGAGCGTCGGGCGCGTCGCATAGAGCGCGCCCTTCTGCGCCAGGATACCGATGTTGAAAGCATCCACCGGCCCGGAGGAATTGCCGAAGCTGGCCCAGAGGCCGCGCGGCTTCAGGCAGTCGAGCGAGGCCGGATAGGTGTCGCGCCCAACGGAATCATAGACGACATCGACGCCGCGCCCTCCGGTCAAGTCCTTGACGCGCTCCACGAAATTGTCCGTGCGGTAGTTGATGACGTGGTCGTAGCCATGGGCAAGAGCCAGATCGATCTTCTCCTGCGATCCGGCTGTTCCGATCACCGTCGCACCAAGTGCCTTGGCCCACTGCCCCGCAATGAGCCCGACGCCGCCCGCGGCGGCGTGAAAGAGCAAGGTCGTCTCCGGGCCTACCTTGAAGGTCTGGTTGAGAAGGTATTGCGCGGTCATGCCCTTGAGCATCATCGCAGCCGCCGTCTCCAGGCTGATTCCGTCCGGCACCTTCAAGAGTTGCGAGGCGTCTACGTTGCGCTCGCTGGCATAGGCGCCGTCAGCGGATGCATAGGCGACGCGGTCGCCGACCGAAAACATGCTGACCCCATCGCCCACCGCAGTCACTACTCCGGCGCCTTCCTTGCCCGGAACGAAGGGAAGTCCGGTCGCCGACTTGTAGAGGCCGGTGCGAAAATAGACGTCGATGAAATTGAGGCCGATCGCCACCTGCCGGATCTGCACTTCGCCGGGTCCGGGCGCCGCAAGCGTCACGCCCTCCATCTTCAGAACTTCCGGTCCGCCAAGTTCGCGAACGACGATCGCCTGTGCCATGTCCAACTCCTAGTCGATTGCGATGATTTCGGGCCGAGCCTGACCGATCGCGCTCAGGCACGCCCGAGTTTCGGGAATATCTGCAGTATGAAACCGATGACGTAGAGGTAAAGCCCGGTTGCCGCGACGCCCACCACCACCCAGGGCGGGGTCTCGAAATGCAGGAGCAACGCATACATGCCGAGCACCGACCAGATGAGAAAGACGCCGAGATTGAGCGGTCTCAGCCTCTTCACACGCACCGGATGCAGGAAGTTGATGGGCAGGAACGTCAAAACCACGGAAAGGAAAACCACAATCGATGCAGTGACTTCGCTCGCCTGGATCACAAAAAGGGTGAAGACGACCATGTTCCACACGACCGGAAATCCGGAGAAGAAATACTCATCCGTCTTCATCCCCATATCCGCATAGTAGATGGCGCTCGAAACCACGATCGCTCCGGCGGCCACGAACGACCAGGGTTCGCCGATCATGCCGCTCTGGTAGAGCGCGAAGGCCGGCAGCAGCACATAGGTCACGTAGTCGATGACGTTGTCGAGCGTATCGCCCGACCAGTTGGGCAGCACCTCCTTGACCTGGACCTTGCGGGCGATCGGCCCGTCGATGCCGTCGACGAGCAAGGCCAGACCGAGCCACCAGAACATGTCGACGAAGCGGTGCTCTGCCGCGGCGACGACGCCGAGAAAGGCCAGGAACGATCCGGACGCTGTAAGGATATGCACGGAAAAGGCGCGGATTTCCGCGTAAGGAACGCGTCTGTAATTGAAGAACTTCATGTGCGAAGCCGCCCTGTCCCTTGTCCGTGCGCCGCCAGTCAGCCGCTCTTTCAGCACCGGCACCACTTTGGCCGTAATATGCACCGTTTGCCGAGCATCGCCAGCAAATTCCAACCGTTCGCCACTTTGAGGCGGTATTGTCCTGTGGACATGCGGCGCATGCCCCTGCGGTGATTCTGCCCATTTATTTCAATGGGGTAAGCGGCTAGAACTAAAGCATGTCGCCCGAAGCTGTGGGCACGAACAGCACGCTGAAGGACTTCGGATGAACGCGGGCACTTCAGGCTGCAATATCGAGACGAACGCGGGCAACCGCACGGGAGGGCCTGTCGGCCATGGATCACTATGACATCGCAATAATCGGCGCGGGGCTTGCCGGCTCGTTGGCGGCCATCGCTCTTGCACGCGAAGGTCACCGTGTTGCGCTCGTCGGCCCGCGGCCTGCCATCGCCGACGGCCGCACCACCGCGCTCATGGACCAGTCGATCGAATATTTGAGGAAGCTCGATCTTTGGGATGAGGTCGAGCCGCTGACGGCACCACTGGTCGCCATTCACATCCTCGACGGGACCAGGCGGCTTTTTCGGGCGCCCCCGGTCAATTTCCGCGCCTCCGAAGTAGGCCTCGAGGCTTTCGGCTACAACATTCCGAACGCGCCCTTCCTCGAGATTGTGGAAAGGCACGAAGCGGAACTGCCGACGCTCGAGCGTGCGACCGCCGCGGCAACGAGAATCGACATCGACGGCGCAGAGATTCGGATCGGCCTTGGCGATGGCCGCTCGATCACTGCCGATCTGGTGGTCGGCGCCGACGGGCGACGCTCGGCCGTGCGGGAGGCGGCCGGGATCGGCGTTCGCACCTGGTCCTATCCCCAGGCTGCTATCGTCCTGAATTTCAGCCATGAACTGCCGCATCAGGACGTTTCGACCGAGTTCCATACGGAAAGCGGTCCGTTTACGCAGGTGCCGCTTCCCGGCAATCGCTCGAGCCTCGTCTGGGTCCGGAAGCCTCGCGATGCCGAGGAGATGCTGACGCTTGCACCGGATATCCTCTCGCGCACGATCGAGGATCGAATGCAGTCGATTCTCGGCAAGGTCACGACAGAGGGAATGCCGCAATCATTTCCGCTTTCCGGCCTTTCTGCCCGTCGTTTCGGCAAGGGTCGCGTCCTGCTCGTCGGCGAAGCCGCCCATGCCTTTCCACCGATCGGGGCCCAAGGGCTGAACCTCAGTCTTCGCGACATCATGACCCTTGTCGATCTCGTCGGCCGGCCAACGGGCAGCCGCCTGCCGGCAGACACAGGCGACCGCTTCGATGGCCGGCGGCGCGCCGACATTCTCAGCCGCACGGCGAGCGTCGACCTGCTCAACCGTTCGCTGCTCTCGAATTTTCTGCCGGTGCAGGCCTTGCGTGCGGCTGGCCTGCATCTCCTCTCCTCTGCAGGCCCGTTGCGCGGACTTTTGATGCGCGAGGGAATTCATCCCGGCAGCGCGCTGCAGGCGTTCAAGGAGGGCTTACGGGAACAGATCCGCCGGAAGAGCGCCTGAGCGTATGAGGTATAGCAGCCCGGTGACCGTCGCGACGGAGAGCAGCGTCGTGATGAGGATCGTCGCCGATGCCCGCTCCTGCCAGACGCCGTATTGTTGGCCGATCACGAACACATTGGTTGCGGTCGGCAGCGAGGCGAGCAGCACTGCCGTCTGCACCCAGATGGGATCGTAGGCACCGCCAAGGCTGAGCGCCAGATACATGAGCACCGGATGAAGCACGAGCTTCGCCGGCACGATGTAACCGATCTCCGCGGGAATACGCTTAAGCGGGCGCAGCGCAAGCGTGACCCCCATCGCAAACAGGGCGCAAGGCGCCGCCGCTTGCGCCAGGTAGTCGATCAGCCGCTGCAGCGGCAGCGGGGCCTCGAAAGAGAGAAAAGCCGCGGCGACGCCGGCAAAGGTCGACAGGATGAATGGATGAAAGGCTATCCGGCGCGCAATGCCCAGCGCGAGGACTGCAGGCTTCTGCTTGCTGCCACCCGCAGCCGCCATCAGCGCCGGAGCGACGGTGAAATGCGCTGCATTCTCGAAACAGAAAATCAGCGCCACCGGAACGGCCGCCGTCTCCCCGAGAGCCAGCAGCGCCAGGCCGGGCCCCATGTAGCCGATATTGCCATAAGCACCGGCGAAGCCCTGCATCGTCGCCTCGGCAACCGTATTGCGGCGAAGGAACAGCCCTATGGCGAAAATCAGAGCAAAGACGACATAGGTCGTGCCTACGCTGGTCAGGATGAAATCGGCACGGGTAAGCTCCTCCACCGGCGTGCGCGATACCAGCTTGAAGAAGAGCGCCGGCAGCGCCAGGTAGACGATGAACGTGTTCAGCCAGCCCATCGCCTCGCCCGGATGGTCGACGAGGCGCGCCGTCAGGTAGCCGAGAAAGATGAGGCCGAAGAACGGCAGCACCAGACCCGTGATTTCCGCCATGATCTCCCTCGCCGCTGCTGGAGCGCTTCCAGGAAAAGTGTGTAGCGGTTTTCCGTCCGGAAGTGCGTTGTTTAAAGACTCAGCGCTTCCAGGAAAAGTGCGTAGCGGTTTTCCGTCCGGAAGTGCGTTGTTTAAAGACTCAGCGCTTCCGGGAAAAGTGGGTGACGTTTTCCGTCCGGAAGCTGTAGCTGGGCGTGCTTAGCCGATTTGGGAGAGAATTGGGAAGGTCTGCTGGAACCAGATCGCGACGGAACTGACGAAACCGAAGAGGAAAGCAAGGCCGGCGGCGACGAGCAGAGCGCCCATCAGCTTTTCGATGAGCCCCAGATGGCGGCGAAAACGCGAAAGAAAACGCATGAAGGCACTGGAAAAGCCCGCCGCGATCCAGAACGGCACTGCGAGCCCGAGCGAATAGATCGCCAGCAGAGCAGCGCCGTCGGCGACCGTATCGCGCGCGGCGGCAACACCCAGGATGGTGCCCAGCACCGGGCCGATACACGGTGTCCAGCCGAAGGCGAAGGCAAGACCCATGACATAGGCTCCAGACAGGGTCGCCGGCTTGCCACCCTGGAAACGTGCCTCGCGGGCAAGCAGGCCGATCCGGAAGACCCCGAGGAAATGCAATCCCATGACGATGATGATGATCCCGCCTATGCGCGAAAGAAGATCGAGATGCTGCCTGAGCAAAAGACCGATCGAAGAGGCGCCTGCCCCGAGCGCCACGAAGACCGTCGCAAAGCCGAGCGTGAAGAACAGCGCCGCCGGCAGGACGGCCCTGCGCGTGCTTGCGGTTGCCACGGCATTTCCGTCCCGGAACTGGTCGACGGAAACGCCTGCCATATAGCACAGGTAAGGCGGCACCAGGGGCAGGACGCAGGGCGAGAGAAAGGACAGAGCACCTGCCAGAACGGCGGTCCAGATGGAAATATCTGCAATCGACAAGGTATCAGAACTCCGGCACTCGACTTGCCGCCTTCTTACCCGCATGTACGGAGCGAAACCAATCACCTTTTGGCGATCATTTTGACGCACCGAGCCATGGCCGCACCGACGGGGACGGCCGCGCACAGGGCCGCTCGCTTCGAACCCATAATCATGGTTTAGTGCAATTTTTGGGTTGACCGGCGCAAAGCCTGCGTGCATATGTCCGGCCACTCCGCCGGGCCTGCAGGCCCGGCATGGGAGCGCGTAGCTCAGCCGGTAGAGCAACTGACTTTTAATCAGTAGGTCCAGGGTTCGAATCCCTGCGCGCTCACCATAAAAAGACAATCAAACAACGCTTTGCATGATCCTTCTAGCTTTACCCTCGCCTTCAGCCACCCGGCCAGCTTGGCGTCGGCATCAGAATCACAGCCTTGCACTAAGCCCGCGTCGGCGAGCCGCTAGAAATTCAAGTAAATATTGACGCTCGGTCGACGGTTGTAGCGGTAATCGTCGCGGTAGCCGTAGCTCTGGGTGTAGTCATAGCGTGGGAAGCACCTGCCGTAGTAGCGGCATGAACGCCAGGCGTGCCGCCTGTTCCAATGGCTGTCTCGCCAGTTGCGTCGGTGGTCGACCTGCTCAACCGCGCCCGTCTTCACCTGCTCTGGCCTAGGCACGAAGATTGGCGCGGCTCTCGCAGGCAAGGCGAAGGACGCAGCCAAAACTGCGGCTGTGAGGGCCAACAAAAACTTTCTCATGAAGGGATCCTCCTCGGTGCGGATGAGATTGCACCGTGGTGGCTGAACTGCCGATGAATGGGTGCGTTGGTGGTGTCCTGCTAAATCGAATCTACGCAATGCGCAGATCCGGTCGGTTCACTGATATCCGGAACCTCCCCGCCGGTCGTCGGTTCCTCCTTCCCCAGCAGGAGAAACAACATGGCCAAAGACGAACTGAGCGCCGGCTTCACCGGGACGCCGACCGAACCGCCCACTGGCGTCCGAAAGGTAGCGAAGACAGCCACCGACGCAGTGAGCCGCGAGGCTAACGCTGTGGTGGCCGGCGCCGCGGATCACCCATACACAGCGACCGGCCTGGCGCTCACAGTCGGCGCCCTCGCCTTCGCAATCGGCTACGTTATGGGCCGATCGTCAATCGACAACGGGCGGAGTTACTGGCGGTAGATTACCGGCCGGCGCTGCTGGTGTGGGCGCAGATGGTGACCGCGCTGGCCACTGAAGCTCTGATCCGACGCGGCGCCGAGTCTATCATGGTGATCTCTTGCCTTTGCCGGCGGCCTGGGCGAACCTCTGATTCCCATTTCCTGAACTGGCATGTGAAAGCGATGAGCAGCAAAATTTTTGAAACCTTGACCGGCATGTACTTTACGGTCGACGCCGCCGATGGGAGTTACTCCACCGGTCAAGTGATCCGGCTCGCTGCCGAGGGGCTCTATTTCGTTCGGTTCGACGGCAACGAGGTGACATTACCCCTGGAACTCGTGACCGTCGGCGAGATGCTGGACACCACCGAAGAAGAGTACAAGCTCTGGCGGTTTTTCGACACGATCGAGGAACGTGACACGTGGATCGAATGGCTGGACGCGCCGTCTAAGCCGCGGGTCATCTCGCTTGTGAAGCCGACCAAGTAACACGTTCGAACCTGTGACAATGGCCAATATCGATCAGATAATCATGTTTGGCGCCGGTCTCTGGATGACAGCGGCAGGTTTTGGCTTCGTCCAGACGAATACTCAAGTGCCGTGGCTCGTTCAACTCACAAGGCATTTTCGCTGGATGGGGCCGTTGTTGACCGTTATCGCTGTGGTTCTGCTGTTTGCCCCAAGTTAGCAACATGATTTTCCGAATGGCCGTAGAAGATGGGACGAAGAGTTGAACTGATTGCGGTGGCAGTGATCATCATCTCCGCCTTTGTGCTCGTTTGGCTGCTATTTGTCTTCAGTTGAACGCTGAAAAGATCAGCATGGCGTGGTCTGGAGCAAGCGATATTGAAGCGTAACGTGCGCGCCATGAGACTGCTCGCCCTGGCGGCCATTCTGATCGCAGTGCTGCTGCTGTTCCTGCTCGTATCCGGCATTGCCGATGTCCCCTGTCAGGACGGCACCTGGGACCCGAACAGATATACCTGCGTACATACAGGGGTGACGTCATGAAGGCTGCCCCTCGGCACTCCCACATGCTATAAGAGATCGATGACCGAAAACGAACAGCAGTACGAGTTTTCCGAGTTCTCCGGCGAATTTGTCGATGACGACATCATGGTCACCATCGGCATATACCGCCCGGCCGGCACCAATGCGGACTGGACGCTTGAGGTCGTCGATCAAGAGGGATATTCGACCGTCTGGGATGATCTGTTCGCTACCGATCGCGATGCTTTCCAGGAATTTCTGGCGACCGTCCATCGCGACGGGATACGCAGCTTTCTCGATCAGTCGATCCGCACCGTCCATTGACGCTGCATTCCGCGCGCCTGGATGATTGGCATTGGTCCGATGCCGCTGATGTGATCAGGAGGCGGAAAATCGCGCTTGATGTAAATGTGCAAAAGCGCTTTACCTGCCTATGTATTTTGAAGAGGCGTACCGGAATCGCGGAATCAGACCTTTCTCGCTGATGAAACCGCAGATAGCGTCTCTGCGCAGCTGCATTCCGGCTGCGTCCCCGAGTCCAATGAAGGCAACTGGATGAGGGCTTGCCCCGCCATCGTGCGGGGCTTTTTCGTGGCCATTGGTACTGCTCGGACAGCCGACTTGAGACAGCCGCACACCGAAGCGTTGGCTCTCCCTCATGCCCATAAGGATGCGGTCGCGACCACCGTTTCTAGCCCATTTTAGTCAGAGAGTAAGCATTGCGCCTCGAAATAGGTTGTGCTGTGATTCGTACTCAACCGGAGTGCTGCCATGTTCGATAATGAAGAGATCGGTATCCCCTGCCCCGAATGCGGCCATGAGACCAGTAAGCCCGTCGCTTGGGTGAAAGCGAACGACGAACTCCCTTGCAGGAGATGTGGGACTGCCATCGTGTTGGAGAATGAAAAGCACTTGCTCACGATCGAGCAAGTCGCTCAGAACATGACGAAACTCAGACGATCGCTTGCAAAGTTTCGTAGGAATGCCCGTGGTGCGCGTTGGCACCGGTGACATCCATCCGCCGCGAAAGAAATCCCTCCCCGAATGCGCTTCGAGGAAGGACTAGCATCCGTGTGAACCGTCGCTAGAAATTGAAGTAGATCGTCACGCCCGGCCGCCGATGGTAGCGGTAATAGTCTCGATAGCTATAGTGCCTGTAATGGCGGCGGATAGCACCTGCCGTAGTAGCGGCAGGAACGCGAAGCGTAGCGTCTGTTCCAGTGGCGCTGCGTGCGCCAATGGCGATGGCGCCGGTGATTGACCTGCTCGGCAGCGTCGGTCTTCACCTGCTCCGGCACAGGCACGAATATCGGTGCGGCGCTTACCGGAAGGGAAAAAGGCGCAGCCAGGACTAAGGCTGTGAGGGCGGATGAGAGCTTTTTCATCATCGACTCCTTGTCGCTGCCTATGAGCTTGGGCCATCATGACTGAACCGCTGATGAACGAGCCCTACTCAAGAAAATTCACTATCAAGGAAATATATCCCCGAAGTCCGCACGATTAATCGGGAAATCGTCTGGCATTGAGTCGGACTAAAGTCCAAGGAGTGGAACCGCTTGCTTATTTCCCCGTTGAGTGACGAGTTCAACGAGAGGAAATGCTATGAAGAAGCTCGTATTTATTACTGCGACTGTCGCGCTCATCGCCAGCGGTGCTGTCGCGCAGCAAGCCGACGGTACCAACGCGGCAACCGGCATGGTCGGCGGTGCCGCCACCGGCGCCATTATCGGCGGCCCGATCGGAGCCGGGGTCGGCGCGGTGGTAGGCGCCACGCTCGGCGGCGCACTCACGCCGCCTCCCCCCGAAGTGGTCACTTATGTTCAGCAGCAGCCGGCACCGCCATCGGTGGTCGTTCAGCAGCCGATTGCGGTCGGCAAGCCTGTTCCCGAAACGGTTATGCTGACGCCGGTCCCGCAGAATCCGACCTATGCATATGCGGTGGTCAATGAGCAGCGTGTCATCGTGGAGCCGAAATCGCGCACGGTCGTTCAGGTCATCAACTGACCTACGGCGGTGAGAGCGGCCCTCGCACGCTCAGTTTAAGGCCCCAGGCCGGCCCCGCGTTTATCGCCGGCCTGGAACTTACCCGCGGCGTGGCCGTTCACTCGTGAAGAAAGGAGTTGATCGATGAACCAGATTATCTACCTCGTCGGCCTCGTTGTGATCGTGATAGCGATCTTGTCGTTCTTCGGCTTGAGCTGAACTGAGAAGATCGGCTCCATGGCGGCCAGCCGACCTCGGCTTTTTCCGCATCCCTCACGGACCCCGCGGATTTTTTCGCAGCGGCGTACCGGAAACCGAGATTCAGACCTTCCCACCAGTCCGGCTCAGAGATAGCGTCCGCGTCGTAGCTGCATTGGAGCTACATCTTTCCCCGCATTTCGTTTGCCAAGCGGATGCGTGCCTGCCCCGCCATCGAGCGGGGCTTTTTTATCGCCGTAACTCCACGTCCCGCCGCGGCTTCGATGCGTGCGCGGTTTGCGGCGGATGCGGCCGTAGACGCAGACAAATCACTGATCTGCCGGACTTTGGTCCCTGGATAATAAGGCTCTTGGCCGGCCAAAGGTCCGATACGCTGGGCTGCCGGCTGCGATATTGTTCGCATGGAAGGCTGCAGCAAATCCATCGGCGATTGTTGCAGAGAGATCGGGAGGTCCGAAGCCAGCCGCCGCTGGACGGCGGACCCCGCGAGTGGCCCCAGAGCGGTGTCCCAGTAGTCCCTTCGGGCAGCGCCGCTCTGGGGCTTTCCCCAACCACCGGATCGCGTCGGTAACTCGCCTGTCGTCACGGCATATTTCACTCAGGTAACGTAACGTTACTGTATAGAAGAAATTATCAGCTAGTAAGATCAGGAACAAATTGAACGATACGTCGTTCTACCATCGTATATCAAGGGAGTACGATAGATGAACGCCAAGATCTTCATTGTTACTGCGATCGCAACGGGCATCTTTGCCGCGCCCGCTATTGCAAACGACACCAACCAAGGTGCGGTGACGGGTGCCGCTGGCGGAGCCGTTACCGGCGCTATTGTTGGCGGTCCCGTCGGCGCTGCCATCGGCGGTGCGGTCGGCCTCGTCGCCGGCGCTGTTATCGCTCCTCCGCCGCAGCAGGTCGTAACCTATGTGCGACAGCAGCCGGTTCCCGCCGATACCGTGGTCCTGCAGGAGCGGATCGCCGTCGGTCGTCCGCTACCGCGGACCGTGGCTCTGACGCCCGTTCCCGAGAATCCCTCCTACGCGTTCGCCGTGGTCAACAACCAACGCGTGATCGTCGACCCAAGAACCTACACGGTCGTCCAGGTCGTTCAGTAAGAGGCATTGGAGCGGGATGAGGAAAAGTCTTTGCGCTTTTCAACCGCATCCCGCTCCAATTTATAGATCATGTTCATGATCCTGGTCGACACGGCCTGAAATCACCGTGATCCAGAGCATTTCCGCGCTTCTTCGGTTCGCGGAAATGCTCAAGCTCTCGTTTCCGCGCATTTGGGTGGTGTGGCACATACACATCGCTTTTCAGCAAAAACTGATTCATGTAAAATTGCTGCTTCCTTCCGAATCGGAATCGCCCTCTATCGAGGGGAACTAAGGAATCATCCCGCCGTTTCCCCCTAGGTTCGCTTCCGGAGGGCTGCCACCATGTTTACCGCTTTGTTGATTGCCTCACTCGCGGCGCCTTCGAGTCTCGTCTCGGCCACCGCGACGGTCGATGATCTCCAGTCCGACTTCGAAACTGCCGTGGCCTGCCGGCAGATAGACGGCAGGAACGTATGGAAGGGTGAACTGGCCTATTACATCCAGTCCTATGTCTACGAAGGCGATGCAGCCGCTTCGGCTGACCGCGCCGACATGGCTGATGCCGTGCTGCCGGAGGACAACGAACCGGAGACGGTCAAGGAATTCGAAGAGGCCTGCTCACTTGCCGGGTCGACCGGACACGCACGAAGGTGACCGTTCTGGCGCAAGTCGATTGCCCCTCTCGATCACTACAGCGGCCGTTGCGCGTCTCGTAAGACGCGCGGCGCTGTACAGGGATGAGAGCAGCGCCGCGTCTGCGGCGCGGGAAGCGTTCTTTCAGCCCAAGGACTTGGTCTGGCTGGATTCCTGTGACAAGCACAGGAATGAGGAAAACAAAGCCGCGGCGGCTATCCGGATTTCAACAGACCTCAGCCTGATGCGTCCGGTGTAACGCCTGCGCCACGTGCACTGCGCATTTTCAAAGCGCTCGTCCGGTATTCGCGGCGATAGGCGCGCGAAAAGGCGGAGAGACTGTCGAATCCGCAACGCAGGGCGATGTCACGCATCGGAATTCCGGTATCACGCACGAGCCGGTGGGCGACCTGCAGCCTGAGGCGCAGGTAATAGGCGCCGGGACTCGTCGAGAGGCCTTTGGCGAAGAGCGTTTCGAGCTTGCGCTGCGAGACGGAAAGCCGGCGCGCCAGCGCCGCGACCGTCATCGGACGTTCGAGCGTGCGCTCCATGAGCCTGATGGCCGCGGCAAGCTCCGGGTCGCGTGCCTCTATGCGGCCGAGCGAAACGAAAGGCTGGACATCCGTCGGTCCGTGCATCTGGTCGTAGACGAAAATGCTCGCGACATCGAGCGCCAGTGCGGGCCCGAGCCTCTCGGCGACGAGATGCAGCATCATGTCGAAGGTCGGCGACGCGCCGCCTGAGGTCCAGTATTTGCCGTCGATCACGAAACGGTCGCCGATTACCTCCAATTCGGGAAACGCCTGGCTGAAATCTTCGAGTTCCTCCCAATGGGCCGTAGCCTTGCGGCCATTGATGAGCCCGGAACGGCCGAGCAGCCAGCACCCGGATTCGACGCCTGCGACGATGTCGAAATGTCGCGCACATTCCTGCAGGGTCGCGAGAAAGCGCTTGCCGGCGTGCCTTTGAAGATTGAACCCGCCGATGATGAGAAGAAGATCTCCCACGACGGGCAAGGTGAAACTTCCGTCCACGGCAATCGGGACGCCGCAGGTCAGCATCACCGCCTGGCCGTCGGCGGACAGCAGCCGCCAGCGGAAGACCTCGTGCCCCGCCACTCGATTTGCCGCGCGCATCGGATCGAGGACCGAGGCAAAGGACATGATCGACGATTCGGGCAGGACGACCACCACGACCTCAATCGGCGATTGTGCAGAACGGTTCGCAATCATGCGCGTAACGTCAAATTTTATGCGCAGTATGTCAAATGGCAAACGAGCGTTAGGGCATTATCGACCGGCAATCGATCTCTTCGCGGGCATTTGCAGGCCCGCTCGGAGATGATGTTCCCCTTTTTCCGCTACTTTCGGAAGGGCCGGCCGGAACGAACCGCCGGCCCTCTTTCTTTCCCCCGGACGGGCGGTTCGAAGGCGTTGTTTTTCGCAGACTCGCTCCCGATATGTTGCTAATCTCTGCCGCAACAACAGGAGGCATCTGTGATGATCAGAAATGTGCTTGTTGCAGTCTTCGGGGCTTCGCTGCTCGGGGGAGCGGCCCATGCAGCCGATTTGGCACAGGCACCGGAGCCGGCGCCGACGGTCGAGACGATATCCAGCTTCGTATGGACGGGCGGTTATCTCGGCCTGCAGGGCGGGGGTGGCTGGTTGAACAGCGACCTCAGCGTCCCGGGCGGCAGCGCCTCCGAAAAATTCAGCGGCGGCCTCTTCGGCGCCTTCGCCGGCTACAACTATCAGCATGGCGACTGGGTCGTCGGCGTCGAGGGCGATGTCAGCTACAACTGGAACGATGAGACCGTCACCGTCTTCGGATCTGACACCGAAACCGGGACGGATGTTTCCGGATCCGTGCGCGCCCGCCTCGGCTACACCGTAAACGACCGGACGCTGATTTACGGCACAGGCGGCTGGGCAGTAACGCGCGGCTTCGTCGACGTCGCCGGCGCGCCCAAGGAAAAGGAAACCTTCAACGGCTGGACCATCGGCGCGGGTGTCGACTACGGCTTCACCGACAGCGTCTTCGGACGCGCGGAATATCGTTACAACGATTTCGGAGACAAGGATGTGGGCGGCGTCGATGTCGACCTCGACCAACACCAGTTTACCGTCGGCGTCGGCGTGAAATTCTGATCGCCGCAGGAGTTTCGATCAAGGACCCGGCAATCGCCGGGTTTTTTCTGGAGGCATATCGGCTCCGATATGAGAACGCAGCAGGCATCAGGACACGGGTTGCGGAAGCGGGATGGGATGTAACCGCGCCCGCCGAAACATACGGGGAGGAAGGATGGGAAGATTTCTGGAGTTCTTGGGCGGTGCGATCGTCATCGGAACGCTGGTTTTGCTGGCGCTGACACTGGTTCCCTCTCCCGACGTGAGAACCCTCGTCGCCGTCCTCCCCTGGGCCTTTCCGGCGATTGCCGGCGGCCTCCTCCTCGTCGCCTTCGGCGCGATGCTCGACCACCTTGCCGCCATACGCTCGGCGGCAGACCGGCAGGCCGATATTTTCCAGCAATTGCTCGAGCGGCGAAACACAGCGAAAAAGGAGTGAGGCTCGCCCTCGACCGTCACGCTTCGACGATCAGCACCTCGAACGTTATGCAAACGGCGTCAACGCCGTAGGCTATCTCACCCTCGAAAATGGTGCATTCCGTATCGACGATCGCGATATCGAGCTTCGCTTTGGCCTGTCCGCTCCGATCGGGTGAAAGCGTCCCCTTGCGAATGAGCAATTCCGAAGCGGCCGATTCCATGACCTGGCCGTCGGCGAACGTGCAGCCGACGAGGCTGCCGATGCCGTGCAACGTCGCCCGTTCGATTCCGTGCTCGGCTGCCGTGCGCTCGATCGCCGAATGGATCGGTTCGTTCGGCTTCAACCGGCAGAGAACGGCGCGCCGCGGAGTGATGGCCGGTGCGGCGGCATGAGGCACAGGCGTGAACAGACGGAATCGGGTCTCGCTGTCCTCCAGCTGATCCATGATGGCGCCCGACAGTATCCAGGCTTCCGCCTCCACCGGTTCGGCGAATTGCGAATCCTTCGGCATCACGTGCCCGGCCGCGCGGAAACCGTCCTCGTGCCGCCAGACACCATGGCCGTGCAGGAACGGCTCCCCGTCGCGCCGGCCGAACGTCATGACCAGATCTTCGATGGGCGCGCGGCCATTAGGCGCATGTATGTCGCTGTACCAGGCGGCATGAAGACCGTCATGCGAGAGAGTCGGTGCGACATAGGCAAGCGGCGCAAACGCACCGCCCCTGACCTCCACGATCGCGCTGTCGCAGCCTTTTTCAGCGAGCGCCTCGTGGACGGCTTCGAGCACGCTTCGGCCCGGTTTGAAGGTCAATCGCGTCTTCTCGGCGTGGCACCCGAGAGAGATCACCCTCGGCGTGAACGGCACGCCGGGTTGGCGGAGGCTCCGCATCATCGTCCTTTCAAAGCCAGACCGGCGTTGACGAATCCTCCATCGACCGCCAGCACCTGGCCGTTGATATAGCTCGCCTCCTCCGAGATCAGGAACGCCGCGCTGGCCGCGACTTCGCGCGACGAACCGTAGCGGCGCTGGGGGATGCGCTCGTGCCATTGCGCACGCACGTCATCCGTATGGACGGCACGCGACAAAGGCGTGTCGATGGCACCGGGAGCGATGGCATTGACGCGAATTCCATCCTGTCCGAGCTCGGTCGCGAGAATGTAGGTGAGCAGATTGACCGCGCCTTTGGAGGCGCCGTAGGCGGCGCGTCCCTTGTTGCCGATAATACCCGATACGGAGGAGATGTTGACGATTGCACCGGGCGTGGCCGTCGCCAGCCAATGACGCGCCGCCTCACGGCAGACGATGAACGTGCCGGTCAGATTGACGTCCAGAATGCGGCGGAAATCGTCGACGCTGGTCTCGACGGCAGGCCTGTCGATCGCGATGCCCGCCGAATTGATGACCGCCCGCAGCGGTGCCCTCGCCGCCGCGGTCTCGATGGCCGATGCGACCTCCTTTTCATCCGTGACGCTGCAGGCGATTGCCTGCGCGGGATCGATCGGGATCGCGCGACATGCGTCCGCCAGCGCATCGGCATTGCGATCCACCAGATAGACCCTCCAGCCGCGGCCGTTCAGAAGCCTCGCTATTTCGAGGCCGATACCGGATGCTCCTCCCGTGACGAGTACGGATTTCATTCCATCGCTCATGGGGCAGCACTCCTGCGGTCCCCGATGCCAACGGAACCGATGTCCAGTTCGCCGCGCCGTTCGAGTTCCTCGCGGATCAGCTTCTTGGTGATCTTGCCATAGGCCGATTTTGGCATTTCGGACCAGAACACGATCTTCTTCGGAAGCTTGTAGCGCGCAATCTTCCCGTCCAGCCATTCCCTCAGAGCCGCCGCGTCGACCGACGCACCGTCACGTGCGACGCAAACCGCGATGCCGACCTCTCCCCAGACCGGATCGGGAACGCCGACGATCGCCGCCTCGCTGATATCCGGATGCATGAGGAGCTTTTCCTCGATCTCGCGCGGATAGACGTTGGACCCGCCCGAAATGAACATGTCGGAGGCGCGGCCGGTAATGTAGAGGAAGCCTTGCGCATCGACATGGCCAAGGTCGCCGGTCCGAAACCAGCCGTTGCGAAACGCTTTGGCGTTGGCCTCGGGGTTCCGATAATAGCCGGCAAAAACCGCCGGGCCGATCACGCAGATCTCGCCGGTCGCGCCCGCCGGGACTTCGTTGCCGTCGTCGTCCTGGATCTGCACCTGCATGCCCGTCCGCTCGAAACCGCAGGTGCCGATACGCGCATCCGGGCCATCCTCCGCGCTGTGGAAGGCGGGAGGCAGGACGGTGATCGCTCCCGTCACTTCGCCGAGCCCGAAATACTGCACCAGGACGGCGCCGAGCTTTTCCAGTGCCTTTTTCTGGTCGGCACGGTACATCGGCGCACCGGCATAGATGACATAGCGCAGCGACGAGTGGTCGTACCGGTCGACGGACGGATCCTCGATGAGCAGCTTTACGATAGTCGGTACGGCGAAGAGGTTGCTGACCCTCCATTTTTCGACGAGGGCCCAGAACTGCGGTATATCGAGCTTCTCGGACGGCAAGAGGATCGTGGTTGCGCCCCTTGCGACCTGGCACAGCTGATGGATCCCGGCGCCGTGCGACAGCGGCGCAACGACGATCGACCGGTCGCGATGGGTCGTAGCCGGAAAGAGATCGCCGATATGATTGTTGATGACGAAGGCCATTTGCCCGTGCGTCAGCACGGCAGCCTTGGGTCGGCCGGTGGTGCCGGACGTATAGAAATACCAGCATGGATCATCGCGATCGACGGCAACGGGCGAAACCGATTTTCCAAGATTGCGCGCAACGATCGCGTCATAGTCTTCGCCGACCCGTGACGCGCCGATCGGAATGCATGATCCGATCTGCTCGCCCGCAGCCCGACATGCTTCGGCATGGGCCTCGAAGGGGGCCTGGAAGATCACCAGCCTGGCACCGCTCGATTGGGCCAGATAGGCGACCTCCTCCGGCAGTTGGCGGAAATTCGTCGGAACCCAGACCGCACCTGCTCTGAACGCCGCAAACATGGACTCGAACATCTGGTTGCAGTTGGCGGAGTGGACGAGAATCCGGTCTCCTTTGCGCACGCCGAACTCATGGACGAACGCATATGCCATGGCGTCGACCCGCGCCTCCAGCTCGTTCCAGCGCCACCGGTGATCGCCGTGAACGAGGGCGATCTCGTCCGGATTGCGTCTCGCTGCCTGCGAAAGGAAATTGCCGAGGTTCATGACTCGCGTCGAAACGGGGGTGACGCCGCCCTGGGGTTCGTTGCTCGTCATTTCGCCCGTTCCAGGATGGAGACATAGTTTGCGACGGCAGCGCCGCCCATGTTGAAGATGCCGGCGAGACCGGCGCCGGGAATCTGCATTTCGCCCGCCTCCTCCATAAGCTGCATGGCGGAAATGACATGCATCGAGACCCCCGTCGCGCCGATCGGATGACCCTTGGATTTCAAGCCGCCGGAGGGGTTGACCGGAAGGCTTCCGCTCCTGGTGGTGGTTCCGTCGCGGATCGCACGGTAGCCTTCGCCGGGTGCGGTCAGGCCCATCGCTTCGTATTCGATCATCTCGGCTATGGTGAAGCAGTCATGCGTCTCGACGAAGGAGAGATCGTCCAGCGTGGCGCCGGCCATGGAAAGTGCCGCTTTCCAGGCCCGCCGTGGCCCGTCGAATTCCAGCATGTCCCGGCGGCTGAGTGCAAACACGTCGTTGACGTGGCTGCGGGCTCGGAAGGCGATTGCCCGCTGCAGCGTCGCAGCCGTGTCCGCGTCGGCGAGCACGAGGGCGGCCGCCCCGTCCGAGACGAGCGAGCAGTCCGTGCGGCGCAAGGGGGCCGCGACGATCGGATTCTTCTCCGAAACGGTGTTGCAGAACGCAAAACCGAAATCCCTTCGCATATGCGCGTAAGGGTTGGCTACGCCGTTTTCGTGGTTCTTGGCCGCGATCATCGCAAGTTCCTCGGAACGGTCGCCGTAACGCTGGAAGTAATGCTGTGCTATGCGGCCGAAGACGCCCGCAAAGCCCCCTTCCACGTCGCCTTCCTCTTTCCGGTAGCTGCCGCCCAGAAGGATATCGCCGACTGCTGCCGTCGAAACGGCGGTCATCTTCTCGGCACCGATGACGAGCGCGATGCGGCCGCGGCCGGCCTCGATGAAGTCCATCGCCGTATAGATCGCCGCCGAGCCTGTCGCGCACGCATTTTCAAGCCGCACGGACGGGACGTGAGCAAGGGCCTCGTCGGTCATGCCGACAAGTGCGGCCTGAAACTCCTGCTTGGAGAAGCCGCCATTCATGACTCCGACAAAGATTCCGTCGACATCCGAGGCGGCAAGACCGGCATGGGCAAGTGCCGGCGCCGCGACCGCGGCCATCAGCGCCTCTGTGTCCGCGTAGTCGGTCTTGCCGAACTGGGAGTGGGCCCAGCCTACGATCTGCGCCTTGGTCATCTGGACAATCTCCTTTTGAGAGGTCTTGCAATGGAGGCTATGTGTCGCGTCCCGCGTTCACGGAACTGCTCGGCGAGTTTGCTCTCGATGCGTGAAGCTTCCTGCCTGAGAAGAGCTGCCAACTCGCTCTGCCGCGGCTCCTGCATGCGGCTGTCGATGGCGGCAATGCTGATGGCTCCGGCGACGCCGCCGCCGGGATAGCGGATTGCGACGCCCACACCCCAGGAGTTGGTGAGGATAAGGCCGGGATTGACCGCATAGCCCTGAGCGCGAGCAAGCTCGACGCGGCGGCGCAGTTCGTCCGGCCCAAGCATCGGAAACTGCTCCTCGAGCACGGCGGCATTCTGGTCCAGAACGGACGAAACCTCCTCGTCCGAAAGAGCCGCGAGCATGGCCAGAGAGCCGGCGCCGACGCCCAGCGGATGCACGAAGCCCGCCTGGAGTGCGTGGGTGCGGATCGGAAAGCTCCCCTCCTCCCGGTGGAGACAGACCGACGACGCTCCGCGGCGTACGGAGAGAAAGCAGGAGTCGCTGGTCTTCTGCGCCAGGCGATGCAGGCTTTCCGTCGACAGGCGCAGGAGCCCGTGCCGGCTCGATGCGAGGGTGCCGAGCACATAGGCTTCTTCACCGACATAGTAGCGCCGGTCGCGGTCGTCCTGCTCCAGGAGGCCGGCCCTGATCAGGGCAAGCAGGAGGCGGCGAACCGTTGGTTTGTTGAGGCCGCTCTGCTCCACGACGGCGCTCAGAGACATGCCGTCCATCTGGCGGCCGACCAGCGACAGGAGCTTGGCCGCACGATCGACGCTTTGCGAACCGGTCATGTCCCTGTCGGCCGCATCGCCCATGTTTCAGTGTACCCCCATGATCGTGCAGCTCTGGCCGCCATCGACCGGCAGACAAACGCCGGTAATGAATTTCGCTTCGTCGGAGGCAAGGAAAAGCGCTGCATTGGCGACATCCCAGGCATCGCCCATACGCCCGCCCGGAAGCGCCGCGTTGCGGGCTGCCACCATTTCCTCGGCGGAGGCGTATTGCGAGGAGATCTGCTTGTAGATCAGAGGCGTGTCGATCAAGCCGGGGACGACACAGTTCGCACGGATTCCGTGCGGCGCATATTGAGCCGCGATCGCGACCGTCGCCTGGTTGACCGCCGCCTTCGTCGCGTAATAGGCGAAGTAGGGATAACCGGTCCACCGGATGCCTGCGAGCGACGAGATGTTGACGACGGCGCCACCGCCGGCTTCGATCATGTGCGGGATGACAGCCTTGGCGGTGCGGAACACAGAGCCGAGATTGAGATCCACCGATTGCTGGAACTGCGCTTCCGACAACTCGACCGGTCCGCCCATATGCGTGACGCCCACATTGTTGTGCAGAATGGAAATGGTACCGAATGCCTGCCGTGCGGCCGCCACCGCCGCTTCGACAGATGCGAGAGCGGTGACGTCTGCGGCGACGGCTAGGGCCTGGCCGCCTTCCGCCGTGATGATTGCCGCCGTTTCCTCGGCTGCCTCCCTATCGACGTCGACACAGACGACCTTGGCGCCTTCACGCGCATAAAGCACGGCGGCAGCCTTGCCGTTGCCCCAGCCGGGGCCGGAGGAACCCGCACCGAAGACGATTGCCGATTTTCCCTTGAGACGGTCTGCCACTTCGAAACCTCGGAAGGCGCCACGCGCTCGTGGAAGAACGCGCCGCGTCGCTGCATCGGTCGGCGAACGGCCGGGTGAACGGCCGCCCGCCTCGTCGTGCTCAGGCGATCAGCCGAGGCTGGTGCCTACGGCCTTTTCGAGAATGGCCCAGGCCTCGTCGCCGAATTTTCCCTTCCATTCGGCGTAGAAACCCGCCGATCTCAGCGTCTCCCGGAAAGCTGCCTTGTCCGGGTCGGTGAACGTCATGCCGCTTTGGGTGAGCTGCTCGCGTACCGTGTCGTTCACCTTGGCGGTATCGGTGCGCTGGGCGATGGCCGACTCGTTGAGATGTTTGGCCGCAATCTCCCTTATGTCTTCCGGCAGGGTTTCCCAGGCCTGCTTGTTCGCCAGCATCCAGAAACCGTCCCACATATGGTTGGTCATGGCGCAATGTTTCTGCACCTCGTAGAGCTTGGCGGTCGAGGCGATTGCCAGCGGGTTTTCCTGGCCATCGACGGTGCCGGTGCTGAGCGCCGTGTAGACTTCCGCGAAATTGATCGTGGTCGGTGCAGCCCCGAAGGCGGTGAACATGGATTGCCAGAGCGGGCTCGGCGGAACGCGGATCTTGAACCCCTTGAGGTCCTCCGGCGTGTTGATCGGCTTGGTCGAACTGGTGATCTGGCGAAAGCCGTTGTCCCAGATCTTCTCCATCGGCACGAGGCCCTTCTTCTCGATCTCGCCGCGCGCATAGGCGCCCAGCTCTCCGTCCATCGCCTTCCAGACCGTGTCGTAGTCGGGGAAGGCGAAGCCGATGCCGCTGATGGCAGCGTTGGGCACCAGGGTCGAGAGGATCAGCGGCGAGAGCGAGAAGAACTCGGTTGCGCCGTTGCGAAGCTGCGAAAGCGTTTCGGTGTCGTTGCCGAGCTGACTGCTCGGGAAGATGTTGATCTTCAGGCGGCCGCCCGTCTCCTCCAGGATCTTGTCGGCGGCTTCCTTCAGGCGAATGTTGAGCGGATGGGTGACCGGCAGGTTGTTTGCCAGCTTATAGGTGAAGTCCGCGGCATGGGCCCTGGTGCGGATCGAAGCCCCAAGCGCAACTGCTCCAGTGCCGAGCAGCATCGTTCTACGGGTTATTTTCATCGCTCTGTTCTCCTCCTGATCGTCGATGATGAATATGGGATGGCGGGCTCACAGCAATGCGAGCGAGAACCACGGCACGGCGGCGATCAACAAGAGGCCAAGCACCATCGCGCCGATATAGGGCCAGATCGCTCCCATGGCTTCGTCGGGCGAAACGTTGCCGATCTTGCAGGCGATGTAGAAGCCGATGCCGATCGGCGGTGCCATCAGTCCGACGTTCATCGCGGTGACGATGACCATGGAATAGTGGACGTCATGGATCCCCATCGCACGCGCGATCGGAAACATGATCGGCGCCAGGAGCACGATCGCAGGGAGGCCTTCGAGCACGCAGCCGAGCAGCATGAACAGGGCGATCGAGACCAGCATGAAGGTGAACCATCCACCCGGCAGGCCGCTCATCATATCGGTGAGCTCGAAGGCGAACCCGGTCTGGGTGAGCGCCCAGGCCATCGCCGCGGCGGTACCGAGGATCAGGAGGATCGCACCGCTCATCGCGGCGGTCTCGACCAGCATCCTGTAGGTCCGGCGCATGCCGATGCCGCCATAAAGGACAGTGCCGATGATGAAGGCGTAGACGACCGCGATGGTGGAGACCTCGGTCGCGGTCGCCGCACCGCTCGCGACCGCGCTGCGGATGATGAACGGCAGTACCAGGGCCGGCGCCGCGATCAGGGCCGTGCCGCCGATGTGTTTCAGCGACGGGCGCACGACGCCGTCGACATTTTCTCGGGCCGCCTTGATGCGTGCAAGCGCGGCAAGCGCGACCAGCAACACGAGAGCGATGGCAAAACCGCTGGTAAACAGAGCGGCGATCGAAACGCCGGCCACAGAGCCGAGAACGATCAGCACGATGCTCGGCGGCACGGTGTCGGCCATGGCGGCCCCGGTCGCGAGCAGCGCTATCATTTCCTTCGGCTTGTGACCCCGGCGCTTCATCTCCGGAAACAGCGCCGGGGCAACCGTCGCCATGTCCGAGACTTTCGACCCGGAAATGCCGGACACGAGAAAGAGCGAGCCCAACAGAACGTAGGACATGCCGGCCTTGACGTGGCCGAGCATGGAGGCGAGGAAATCGACGATCGCCTTGCCCATCCCGGTCGCGTCCAGAATGCAGCCGAGAAGCACGAAGACCGGGACCGACAGCAGAATGAGGCTGGACATGCCCTCGTCCATGCGGCCGATCATGACGACCAGCGGCATCGATGTCGTGAAGGCGAGAAACAGAAGCGTCGCGATGCCGAAGCAGAAGGCGATCGGAACGCCCATCGCGAGGCAGATGGCAGCACCGCCGACGAGAAAGATCAGAATGTTGCCGTTGCCGAACGAGCTGAGCGCAGGCGTCAGCAACCAGAGCACCAAAGCGACCGCGAGCACGAATGCCACGGCCAACACCACGTCGAACGGCTTGGCGGTTCTGATCAATTGAGCGACGGCCAGCAGCACCATCAGGACCATGCCGACTGCAATGGCCGCGGCACGATAGCCCGCCGGGATGTTCAAGGCCGACGAAGTGATGTCCATTTCGCCGGCGGCATAGGTGTAGGCTGCCGGCAGCAGGACGAGAAGGAACGCCATGATGGCGACCATGCCGAGCGTTTCGGTGAACTGCCGGGCCCTTTCGCCGAGAGCATTGAGAAGAATGGTCAGCCGCAGATGCTCGCAACGATCGATCGCGATCGCCGAACCGAGCATGGCCAGCCACAGGAAGGCGATGGATGCGGCTTCATCGATCCAGACGATCGGTCTCGACAGGCCGTAGCGAAAGGCTACGCCGGTAAGCAGCATGGCGATGATCGCCACAAGCAGAGCGGCGGACAACGCTTCGACGGGGCGCATCAGCCGCGAACCCGGCCGGGCCTCCATCGTCTCGGCGAGCACGGCGAATTCGGACACGCCCTCCGTCGTTGTGGTCATCGGCTTCCTCCCTTACGAACCGTTCGATCGCCTTGCGCGCCAGCCGCGCGAATTGCGGCGGGATGAACGACGTCAAAGCTCCTCCCGGAGGTATCGTCCGAAGAAAATGGATGCATCGGATCGACATTCCAGATCGTCCGTCGCCCTCCAAAGCAACGTTCGATCAGGTCCATTTTGTAGGTGAAAGGAAAACATCAAGCAACACGCTGAACTAAACCGTTGAATAATAAATATATTCCTCGTTAACTGAGGTCCATAATGTGAACCTGATCGTGTCGTGCGGAACAAGTGTAGGCCCCGTGGTCGCCTGGTGCGAGTCCCCTTCGCCGGCTTGCGGCGGACGAATCCGTCCCTGTCCTCGTCATTCCCAGACGGCACCGGGAAAGGCGTTCAGCGGTATCTTGAGGTAGCGGCGACCATTATCCTCGGCGACCGGCAGTTCTCCACCGCGAATATTGACCTGCAGGGCATGCAGAATCAGCTTGGGCATCGGCAAGGTCCTGTCGCGCGCCTCCCGCAGATTGACGAAATCCGCCCGTGTTTTCCCGGCGACATGCGTATTATTAGCTTGCTGTTCCGCCACCGTACTTTCCCACAGAGCTTCACGGCCGCCTGGCCTATAGTCATGTCCGGTGAAGAGGCGGGTCTCGCCCGGAAGGGCAAGAATGGCCTCAATCGAGTTCCACAGGCTCTCGGCGCTGCCGCCGGGAAAATCCGCGCGGGCGGACCCGCTGTCAGGCATGAACAACGTGTCGTGAATGAAGGCCGCATCGCCGATGATGTAGCTGATCGACGCTAGCGTATGCCCAGGCGAGTGCAGTACGCGGGCTTCGAGATTCCCCAGATTGAACATGTCGCCGTCGCGAAACAGCCGATCCCACTGCGAACCGTCACAAACGAAATCCGGCCAATTGTAGATCTGTTTCCAGATCTGCTGGACGCCCTTCACGTGCTCGCCGATGGCAGTGGGCGCCCCCGTTCGATCCCTGAGGTAGCGTGCCGCCGAGAAATGATCCGCATGCGGATGGGTGTCCAGTATCCATTCGACACTCAAACCCTGCTTGGCCACATGATCGAGAATGGCGTCGGCGTTCGTCGTCGCGGTGGAACCGGATTTCTGATCGAAGTCGAGCACCGGATCGATGATCGCGCATTTTCCCGTTTCGGGGTCGGCCAAGACATACTGAATGCTGCACGTGGCCGCGTCGTAAAAGGCGGCTACATCAGGCCTGTGCATGTGCCCTTCCCTTCTCGGCCGCTACACGAGGGAAGAATATCGCACGTGCCGGATCGAAGTCGTAATCCCGTTCGAACGCAGGAGCGTCGGCAGCCAGTTTCGCGACGGAATCGAGGATGAATTTCACCTTTTCGTCCGAGAGCAGAACGCTGAAGTTCAGCCGCGTGAAGCCGGGCTTCTTTATTTCGTCGCCGGCGAGAATGGCTTGGCGCATCTGCTCTGACTGCTGCGCATCGATCGACAGCAGCCTGTGAACATAGGGCCCGGCGCAGGCGCAACCGCCACGGGCCTGAATGCCGAACCGGTCGCTCAGCATGCGAGTAACGAGTTGCTGGTGCATATACCCCCCTTTGCCGTCGCGGATGCGGAAGGAAAAAATCGGTAGCCGGTCCAGCGCCGGAAGACCAAGTATCTCCAATTGTGGGACATCCTTCCATGCGGAAAAGGCACGAACTGTAAGCTGGCGATTGCGCCGCGCCATTTCCTCCAATCCGATGGCGTGCTTGACGACAAAGGCGAGGGCCGCCCGGATGTCGCCGACGACGTTCGGTGTCCCCGCCTCTTCGCGGGCTTCGAGGCTGTCGCTGTAGTCGTGCGTCTCCGGCGAGACGAATTTCACCGTCCCGCCGCCCGGCCAGGAGGGTTTGCTCGTGGCCAGACCGTCGCGCCGAACGATCAAAATGCCGGAAGCGCCCGGGCCGCCAATGAACTTGTGCGGCGAGAGAACGATGGCGTCGATCTCCGCAGAACCGCTCGGCGACACCGAAATCGGTACATAGGGCCCGGCACCTGCATAGTCCCAGATCATCTTGGCCCCGGCCGATTTCACCAAGTCGGTAATCGCGGCGACGTCGCTGGTGATTCCCGTGATGTTCGAGGCCGCGGACAATGTACAGATGGTCAGGTCGCAAGATCCGCTTCGCAGAGCCTGATCCAGAAGGAAAAGGTCCGGGCCGCCCTCGGGCGATTCGGTCAGCTCGACGATTTCCGCACCGCTTTCGCGCCAGGGAAGTATGTTGGAGTGGTGCTCATACGGACCGATGATGACCCGCACGGTCTTCCCTGCCGCGATCGCTTCGGTGACGCCGAACAGTTTGACGAGGCGGTTCAGCCCCGAAGTCGCGCCGGATCCGGTAAAGATGACCGCATGTCTCTCGTCCGCTCCGCAGCACTCGGCGATCAACGCCCGCGCCTCCCTTCGCATGCGGGTCATGAACCCGCCGCAGTAGGAAGCCTCGGTATGGCTATTGGCGTAAAATGGCAGGACTTCCTCGAGGATGAAGCGTTCAACCGTTCCAAGCGCCCGGCCCGATGCAACATAGTCGGCATAGATCAGGTTCCTGATGCCGTAGGGGCCTTCGATCCGCGATGTGGCCCCGACCAGATCATCCCGCAGGAAGTCTATAAGATCGCCGCGGTCCAGCCCTCGGCGAAACCGCTCGAGAGGCGTGACGTTATCTTTCGGCTCATGGCGGACAGCTTGCACGATCACCTCCCGAGGCTTGAATGTTGACATCGATTGTATTCTGCCGCACCGTCGAAATGTTCACCTATTTTCTGCAGTTCCTCTCGGGTTTTGTGTCACATGATCGAATCTCAAGCCAAAGTCGATGGATTCGATCTGAAGATTCTGACGGCTCTGCAAAAGGATTCGAACCTCTCGCAGCGCGAACTGGCGGAGAAGGTAGGGCTGTCGCAAAATGCCTGTTGGCGCCGTCTTCAGCGGCTTCACTCGATCGGAATGATCCGCGGGTCCCATAGCGATATAGATATCGGCGCGTTGGGCCTCGATCTCATCGTGTTCGTGATGATTCGCACCCGACATCACTCCAAGGAGTGGAGCGACGGCTTCAGGGCACATGTCGAGAGACTTCCCGAAGTGATCGACTTTTACCGTATCGGCGGAGAATGGGACTACCTGATCAAAGTCGTCACCAGGGGCATGTCCGGCTATGACGCCTTCTATCAGAAGCTCATCACGAATTTCGACCTCGCCACGGTGACGGGCTTTTTTTCGATGGAAGCGATCATCAACAACCGTCCTGTGGATTTGACACGTCTCCGGTGAGCCTCTCGAATTGCGGACTTTCAGGGCCATTTTTGATCGCTTGCGGCTCGAAACGGCCGCGGTGCGCGTCGTTCACGATTAGCGCCGCGTCGTTCGTGGACATTTGAAACCGCCATGCTTGTGGCCTCATGCCGCTCCCGCCGATCGGATGCGGCGGGACGACAAGAGGGGGAGATCTGCCGTGAGCTACATCATCAGCACCGCCTATGCGGCGGTCCTTCTCAGCGCCGTCTTCGTGATCGTCCGCTGGGGCAATGTCTACTGCCGCGGGCAAACGCCCGTCGGCATATACACCTTCGTGGCGCTGCTGTTCACGGCTGGTCTCGATATGGGCCTGGTCATGCTCCCCCTGACCGAGTTTCCCGCCTATGCGGCCGATAGCGCCTATGGCTTCACCAATCCGCTCGCCATCGAGTTCGGCATGTGGGGGCCGTTGGTCTGGATGATGTACTTCCTCTCGGCCTTCTACTTCGTGGTGCTCGAACCGCGACTCAAGATCTTCGAGATCGCGGCCGTCAAATGGGTCTACAATCTCACGGTCATCGCGACATGCGCGTTCACCTGCTATCTCTTCCTCACGGCCCTGCCGAGCTATATCGAGGGAATCTCGATGCCGGCGCGCTGGGCTGTCGTCGTCGCCGTCATCGCGGCGTCCGTCTATTCGAGCAGCAACGTCAATTTCATGAAATGGCTGGCGGTCACATCGACATGGATGTTCGTGACCCTGGCTCTCGCGGCCCTTTTGGCAGCCGCCTTTTTCTACAGCAATACAGGCCTCAGCGGGCTCGTATCGAATGTGGGCCTGCTGTCGGACTATTTTGCCAACTTGAACCGCTTCGTCAGTCCGATCACAGAATATCACGAGTTCTACCTGTTCTGGTGGTTCTCCTGGAGCATTATGATCGGCCAGTTCGTTTCCATGTTCGTCGGAGGGCTGAGGACATGGCGGCTGGCGGTTGCAATGGTCCTCCTGCCTTCGATCCCCTTGGCGGTGTGGTTCGCGGTGCTTTACATCTATTTCCAGCAGCAGATCGTCATTCCGACGTGGTTGAACTGGTTCATGGTCACGGTCGGCATCATCTTCGTCGTGAATTCGCTCGACTCCCTGATCCGTCTCTACGGACTTAATCTCGGCTGGACGAAATCGCGGCTCGGCGCGAGAGCATACTATCCGCTGCACTTCCTTCTTCAGCTCGGCCTGGTAATGGCCTACCAGTTCACGCCGTTCAGGATCGAATGGGTGGGCGTGATCGTGATCGGCATTTACGCGGCGATCTACGCGCTCATTTTGCGCCACCACGTTCATGTTCGGACGGCATTGAACGAGGCGCGGAGCGCGGCAGCCTAAGGCTAGGGCCCTTCCAGGAGAGATTTGCTCGGCCGTGCTTTCGAGCAACTGCTGGAAGAGCGTCAGGTACCCAACTGCGGCGACCAGGCGGAGATACTGAAAAAACTGACGCTGCATTCCTGAACGCCGCGCGTGGCAAGCGATCGGCCGGGACGGAACGCAGCCGTCCGGAGCATTCGCGGGATAACTGTGTGCCGTCCGGTGTCGAGATGCCCGGTTGCGCGGGAACAGGCCTGATTCAAATAAAATTAACCGTGACAGGCATCGGTGACCTTCTTCGTCGATGTTTGCCCCGGTTTGCTCGCATTCAGCTTGCCATGATGGGGGATGGATAAAGCGGGACTCGCCTTTCTGGTGCTCATACTCGTGCTCATCTCTATCGTGATGAGCATACTTGCCGTCGAGCGGGAACCGGAGGCGCCGCCTACCGGGTCGATCATCGCCCCGGCGGTCGGAACCCGTCGTGGCTGCCGGCGGCCCCAAAGAAGCCGAAGGCCATTTGCAAGATAGTTCACTATCCCGCTTGGCTTCCCGGGAGACGTGGATCTGTCAGTTGAAGGTGTGCACTCTGAGTTTCAGGCTGCCGTCTGCCTGTTTCTCAAAGACATGGGTTGCCACCCCAGCCCATGGCTGATCGGCACCTTTGGCGTCTTTGCCCTTGGCCGACCATTTCGCTGTGCCGATCAGCAGGTTGCCCTCGCCTTGCGCCTCGATCAATTCAAGCTTGTGACCCGTCACGCCCATGCCGAAGATTCCGCCAAAGAATTTCTCGACGCCGGCGGGCCCCTTGATCACGTCATGGGTGGCAGGCAAGAATATAGCGTCGTCCGTGTAGAACGCCGCGATGGCTTTTGCGTCCGCATTGTTGAATGCTGCGTCCCACGCCGAGTAGGCGGCCTTTACGTCGTCGCCGGGGTCGGCCTTGGCAGAGGCGAGCGAAAAGACGCAAATGCCGAACGCGACGAACATGGCAGTCAGAAGTCTAGCCATGGCATCCTCCCAAAAGGATGGCGGCATGGAATGTAGATGCCGTCTTACAAAGAATACGCTCCGATTGCCGGGGTGTTAACCCACCCATTCGGGTGGCGATGATTGGCCTGATTTCGAAGCAGGGTCGCCGGGCCGTCGGCTTCCTTTGTGACCGGATGAGGTCGAAGCCTGCCCCAACGAGGCGCCGCTTATGGCATGCTCGGCGGCGCGATGAACTGGTAGTACGCCCACACCAGGACCAGCCCGGCTATAACGGCCAGCCAGGTAAGCGCCTTCCGCCGCACTGGAGCGACCGCTCTCGGCTGCGGCTTCGATTTCCGTCGCTCGAATTTAATGATTTTGTCGTCGCTCATGTGGTCCTCTTCTCAGCGGTGGACGTAGTATCATACTGTTGCCGGCTTGTTCGAAACAAACATGGACAAATCGTATCCCCAAAAAGGAGCACAGCGTGACCCAGTTATCGGAGGCGGACGTTGCGGCCCGATGGAACGACAATGCCGATCAATGGGCACATGATGTTCGACAGGGTTACGATACCTATCGAGACCTATTCACGCTCCCGGCATTCCTGGCCTTCCTTCCCTCAATCAGCGGCTTGGACGTGATCGACTTCGGCTGCGGCGAAGCTTCCAATACGAGGCGGTTCGCCGCAATGGGCGCTCGAATGACCGGCATCGATCTTTCGGAGCAGATGATCCGCCATGCTCGCGCAATTGAAGAGCAGCAGCCGCTCGGCATCCACTACGCGATTAGATCTTATAGCCAGAACACCGGTTTCGAGGATGCCTCCTTCGATGCCGTCGTCTCAACCATGGCATTGATGGATGTGCCAGACTTCCCAGCCGCCATGCGGGAGGCATTCAGGTTGGTGCGCCCCGGCGGGTTTATCGCCTTCAGCATCCTGCACCCCTGTTTCATTACTCCCGGGTTGCGATGGCAGAAGGAGGGCGACGGGAGGGCGACGGGGCTGGTGGTGTCGCACTATTTCGATCAAACCGATTTCGTCGAGAGATGGCGCTTTGGCGACCGTCCGAGTGACGAGGACGTCGTGCCGTTTGAGGTGCCACGCTTTCCCCGCACTATCGGCGAATATCTCAACGGCGTCGCTGATGCCGGGTTTCGTATCGTCGAAGTCCGCGAGCCGCAGCCGACGGCGGAGGCATGCGAACTCGCACCTCGTTTCATCAGATGGCGCGATCTGGCCGCATTCCTGCTCATGATCCGGGCCGAACGTAGTGCCTGACAGGTCACGCGCCTTTGCAATCGGACGGATCGTTAGAGAGCCCAGCTATCCAGCCATTCTCGTTGCCGTAAACGAACTTCGGCGGGTCTTCGTCGCTGTTGGAGAAATCCGGGATGCGTCACAGACGGGATCGAAAGAGGGCAGCTTTGGCGGCACCCCTTTTGAGTGCTTATGCGAAGATGAAGTCTGCGTTCGAGAAACTGGTAGCGGTGATAACGCCGTTCTGATCGTCAACGAGAACTGAAAACTCGCGTCCACCGGAATCAAAGCCCTTCACCAGCACGTCACCGCCGGCGGTATCGTACGCGTAGATCGTACCTGCCGCGCCAGTATTGGAATACAATTTAACCCCAAGCTTCTCGATGACAAACATGTCGAGACCATCCTGAAAGTCCATCACCGAATCCCGGTCAGTCAATACCGTCGGCCCTCGAAAGACAAAGCGGTCGGCGTCGGCTCCGCCCCAGAGTACGTCCCTTCCCCCATCGCCAGAGATTGTGTCTCCGCCAGCGTCGCCATAGAGGGTGTCATTTCCCGCCCCGCCGACCAGGCGATCATGACCGTTGCCGCCACTCAGATCATCGTCGCCGGCGCCGCCTGTGAGAATGTCATCTCCGTCATCCCCGAACGCCCGATCGCTGCCCGCCCCCACGGAAATTCTGTCATTGCCTCTACCGCCATACGCTTCATCGGTCCCCCCTTCCGAATCCAACACATCATTGCCGTCGCCGCCGTCCAGGTAATTGTCACCGTTACCGCCATCGACGATGTCGTTTCCGCTCCCGCCGTACGTACGGTCGTTCCCCGACTGGCCCTTAAGGGCGTCATCGCCGCCTTCGCCATAGATTATATCATTGCCTGCGCCGCCGCTGACCGCCTGCTGCGTCAATTTCCCAGTTGCAGGGTTCACGCGGTTATTGAAGCCGTCATTTCCCGCGCCAGCGAAGATGATGTCGTCACCATCACCAGCATCAATATACTCTTCGCCATTGCCACCGTAGATTACATCGTTACCACGGCCACCCAGAAAGTGGTCATGGCCTTCACCGCCATGCAACGTGTCGTTGCCATCTCCACCATCGGAAATGTCGTTTCCTCGTCCGCCAAAGAACGTGTCGTTCCCAGCCCCACCTTTGAATCGATCGTCGCCATCGCCGCCTTCGGCATAGTCATTCCCAGCGCCGCCCTCGATATAGTCGTTCCCATCGCCACCGTAGAGTTTATCGTCGCCGAGACCGCCGTAGAGATAGTCGTTGCCGGCGCCGCCCTCGACATTATCGTGGCCATCGCCACCGTAGAGCTTATCATCGCCCTGCCCGCCGTAGAGATGATCGTCGCCTGCATAACCCCAAATCTCGTTGTTGCCAAAAAGACCCCGGATGATGTCGGCCAAGCTTGTTCCGCGTAAAAGCATTTCATCTCCTTCGGGTGGGCTACGGCAGAGCGCTCTCACGACGTGAGTAAGCATAGCGCTACCTGCCAAGCTTCTAAGGCCTCAAACCGAAAGAGACCATTCGGGCGGATGGACTAGACCACTTGGTTGATATGGCCAGTCCTGATTTGGGGACAGTGTCCTATAGCCGCCGACGAGAGCGCGACGGCTCATGAGTTGATGGCGATGTATGGCTGGGCTCGGCTCGCAATGGCCGAGATCTACACGAAAGAAGCGGAAAAAAAGCGCCCAGGCAGCCTCGGAACGCCTTGCGAACAGAATGCAGGTCGCACCTATGACCCCGACCGGTCGCACCTGAACTAGAATCAATGACTTAGAGGGTGGTTTGGCGACCCCTGCAGGACTCGAACCTGCGACAACCTGCTTAGAAGGCAGGTGCTCTATCCAGCTGAGCTAAGGGGCCGTCTCAGCACGTGAGCCTCAATGGGTCCAGGGCTGCATCCGGTTGAAACGGAAATTGTCCGAATAGGAAACATTCTTGCGAGCCGCATCCTTGGGCGCGATCACGCGATACTCGATGCCGTTGCGCTCGGCATAGGCGATCGCCTGCTCAGCACTCTCGAAGGTCAGGCGAACCTGCTGCCGGGTGTCGGCGGAACTCGTGTAGCCCATGATCGGATCGATCGTGCGCGGTCTTTCCTGATCGAACTCCAGCACCCACAGATGCGTCTTGGCCTTGCCGGACTGCATTGCTGTCTTTGCGGGGCGATAGATCTTCGCGGACATTGTTCTTAACAGCTCCCGTTGACCAAGAGATCAATGTTTTCACGTGATTGGATGGTCGGAGTGGAGAGATTCGAACTCCCGACCCTCTGGTCCCAAACCAGATGCGCTACCAGACTGCGCTACACTCCGCACCACGAAGGCGGAGATACACGCTTCGCCCTGCGGCTGCAACAGCAAATTTCGAGGCTGGCGCGGAGCCGGCGAATGCTTCAGTTCGCCCGCTCCGCTGCCGGAAGTCCCGCGCCTTCGAGCCTGTCGCCGGGGCTGATGCCGAGTCGCTTCACGGTTCCGGCGTTAAGCTCGAGCACGTAGGCCACCGGTTCCCTGGAATCGATAATGGCTTCGGAATGCGGAACCGCGTTCTCATGGATGGTACGGATGACGCCGTCACGGGCGATGAAGAGCATGTCGAGCGGCAGATAGGTGTTCTTCATCCACATCATCACCGGCCGCGTCTCGCCGAAATCGAACAGCATGCCGTGATCCGGCGCCATCTGCCGGCGATACATCAGCCCCTGCTCCCGCTGATCCGGCTGGGTCGCGAGCTCGACGGTAAGGTCATGCGTGCGTCCGCTCGCCGTTATCAGCCGCACCCGCTCCTTTGCAAAGGAAATCTCGGCCATGGCCGAGGCGACGAGCAGCGACAACAAAAAAAGCGCCGTCAGGGCGCTTCTTGCAATTATGCCGACGACTCCGGGCATCAGTGCGACCGCGTGGTCGGCGTCGGCCCGTCGGGATGGATCTCCGCAGCCATCAGGCCCTTCTCCCCGTCCCCGAAGCGGCAGAGTACCACTTGGCCGGGCCTCAGCTCCGTCAGGCCAAAGCGGCGCAGCGTTTCCATATGCACGAAAATGTCTTCGGTGCCCTCCCCGCGCGTCAGGAAGCCGAATCCCTTGGTTCGGTTGAACCACTTCACGAGCACACGTTCGAGGCCGCTCGTCGGTGTGACTTGAACATGCGTTCTGACCGGTGGCAGCTGGGAGGGGTGAACGGCCGTCGATTGGTCCATCGAGAGGATGCGGAAGGCCTGGTAGCCGCGATCCCGCTTCTGAATGAGAGCGACGACCCGGGCACCTTCCAGAACGGTCTGATATCCGTCGCGTCTGAGGCAGGTCACATGCAGCAAAACGTCCTGCATGCCGTTGTCCGGAACGATGAAGCCGAATCCCTTGGCGACGTCGAACCACTTTATGACCCCGGTAATTTCGATGAGATCAAGCGCGTCGTTACCGAATTCGCCATTATGGATGACGTCTTTCGAAGATGTCCTGTCAGCCATTCTCGCAGCCCCTCGTTACGCGCAACACTTCGATACGGTTAACTGATTCTTATGGGCCAGAATAACATCGTCCCGCTGCGCGTGTGCAAGCCCCTCGACATATTTTGACCTGAGACGTTTATAGGCATGCAGCCTTGCGTCTGGCTTGCCGTCGCCCCACTATACGCCATCTTCCACGAAACAGGGACATTCTCCAATGCGGTATCTGCATACGATGGTTCGCGTCAAAGACCTCGACCAGGCTCTCCATTTCTATTGCAAGCTTTTCGGGCTCCAGGAGATTCGCCGATACGACAACGAGAAAGGCCGCTTCACGCTCGTTTTTCTCGCGGCGCCCGGCGATCTCGACCGCGCCAAGGAGGAAGCCGCGCCCTGCCTGGAGCTCACCTATAATTGGGATTCCGAGGAATATGCCGGCGGGCGAAATTTCGGCCACCTCGCCTATGAGGTCGACGACATCTACGCGTTCTGCAGGGATCTGATGGACAACGGCGTTACGATCAATCGCCCGCCGCGCGACGGCCACATGGCCTTCGTCCGGTCGCCGGACGGCATCTCGATCGAGATCCTGCAGAAAGGCGAGCACCTGCCGGCTCAGGAACCCTGGGCTTCGATGGCCAATACGGGTGTCTGGTAAGCCTCGCACAATTGCCACCGGCTAATCGTCAGCCGTCGCCGGCCCTGCCGAGCGGCGCGGCACCGGCCGGCGCAAGAGGATCAATAGAACAGCGGATGATCTTCGGGCCCGGCTATTGCCGGGCTTTCGCTTATATTTTGCGAAGCTGAAATAGGTTGGTGCAGGTTTACAAAACACGCGGCGTTCATTACCTTGCCGCGCAGACGTTGAAACGGGGCTCTGCTTCGTCGTCACTTGCGGGGATAGCCCTATACTTGCCTGACCTTTCCCGTGGGGAGCCTAACGCCCTCCGCGTGAAATTGTTGTGCCGTTCCGGAGCGTATTCGGAATCGGAACGTGTTGTGTGCGCGGTGCAAAGCAACCCGCATGCACGGAGAGCGGGGAAAAGGCGTTGCAACATCTGGAACCAGGATACAGTCTCCTGACGATCGGACGCGCCGCAGCATTATCCGTATCGCTTCTGGCACTGGCGAGCTGTGTGTCGGCAGTCGCCGAGAATGAGACGATCAGCCCGCTCAATTCCCGACAGGTGGCGGAAGCAGCGCCGGCGGCATCCGAGGAGACAATGCGGGACGAGCAAGAGGCTGGCGCCGGCGCGACGGCGCAGGTGCCCGACGGTGAAGCGGGCCAGAACAGCGCCGCCATGCAGCCCGGTCTGGCCATGCGGGGCACTGCGCTGCGCGCGACAACATCGAGCATCTACGGGCAATCGCCGGCAGGACCGTCCGCCGAGGCGCGGCCGGACACAAGCAGCCAGCCGACGGCAGCACCGTCGGCCGTCGCATCGCCGACGATGAATGCCAAGGCCAATAGTCTCTTCAGCAACGGACAGTCCGAGGCTCAACCGGTGATTCAACCGCAACAGGGCGCGGCAGGCGAAGCTCCCGCGACAACCGAAGCGATTGCTGCCGCAACGCCGGCAGCCACCGGCGAAAGCGATACGCCCGCGGCCGTTCCATTGCCTTTAAGCGCGCAGGCCGCATTATCAGGTGCTACGGCGGCCGCCCTGAAGCCGGTCGAAGTCGCCTCGCGAACGCCGGCGAATGCCGCCCAGCCGGCGGGCTCCGATCACGGTGAGAAAGAGACTCAAGAGACGAAGAAGACCTGGAGTCTCGCAAGTCTGTTTGCGCCGAAGCGCAGGGAAAAACAGCGGGCCGAATCGACACGCGCTGTGCCGGCAGGCGAGAAGAAAACGATTACCGCAAGCAATGCGGGACAGCCGCAGGTCGCTTCCCTCGCCTATACGTCACTGCCCGGCGTCAATATGAACCCGCTCTTCAGCATGGAACACGAAGCGCACGAGGCTGACGAGGACGACGCGCCCGTGGAAGTGGCGAACCTCTCGGGCCTTGCCCGACTCACGCCGAGCGGCCTCATCCTGCAAACGGAGAAGGTGGAGACAGGCTGTTTCAAACCGCAGCTTCTCGACATCCTGAAGACGGTGGAAGGTCATTACGGCCGCAAAGTCATGGTCACCTCGGGCCTGCGCGCCATCAAGGTCAACCGCAAGCGCCAGTCCCTTCATACGCGCTGCGAGGCGGCGGACATCCAGGTGGCGGGCGTCAGCAAGTGGGAGCTCGCGAATTTCCTGCGCAACGTTCCCGGCCGGGGCGGCGTCGGCACCTACTGCCATACCAACTCCGTCCATATCGACATCGGTCCCCAGCGCGACTGGAACTGGCGCTGTCGCCGTCGCAAAGGCTGATCGGCGATCGCTCCCTGTTAACAAGGCCCATCGTGATCAGCAGTGATTTTTCCCGGAAAAAATGAAAACTGCCACTTGCGGGAATCCGAAGCCCTCTCTATAAGCCGCCTCGTCTTACAGCGACTTGCGTCTTTTCAGATGCGCAAAGGTTGCTGCAGCAGGCGCCCATCGTCTAGCGGTCTAGGACGCCGCCCTTTCACGGCGGAAACACGGGTTCGATTCCCGTTGGGCGTGCCATTTTCTCTCTTATACTTGTGGATACTTCGCCTTGTATGTGGATGGGGCGTCTTTGCTTTGCGTCACCATAGGATCGAGTTGACCTGTGCGGATCTCTTGCCGAAAAAGCAAAATAATCGCCTCTGATCACTTGCATGAATCCGATGCCCTCTCTATAAGCCGCCTTGTCTTACAGCGGCTTGCGTCTTTTCAGAGGCGCAAAGGTTGCTGCAGCAGGCGCCCATCGTCTAGCGGTCTAGGACGCCGCCCTTTCACGGCGGAAACACGGGTTCGATTCCCGTTGGGCGTGCCATTCCACCTCTTTTCTATTTCATGTTTTTCATAGTATGGTGCTGATCGTCACCAGCAGGCGCCCATCGTCTAGCGGTCAGGACGCCGCCCTCTCACGGCGGTAACACGGGTTCGAGTCCCGTTGGGCGTACCATTTCCTCACCTTGCGCGCGCATCATTTCGCTTCCGAACAGCGCTTGCGTCTGCACCCGATCTTTTCCCAGGAAAAATCGAAATTTACCGCCCGCGGTCTCTTGCGAGAATCCGAAGCGCTCTCTATAAGCCGCCTTGTCTTACAGCGCGTGCGCCTTTCAGACGCACAAAATCGCTGCAGCAGGCGCCCATCGTCTAGCGGTCTAGGACGCCGCCCTTTCACGGCGGAAACACGGGTTCGATTCCCGTTGGGCGTGCCATTCCTCTTCAAAGTCTTTAGGAAAAGTCCGTAAGTCTCTGATTCGGCTACACCCGTTGGCGCCGCCTCGGCGTTTAATTTGCTTTCGCGGCGTCCGTCACGCGCAGTTGAACCTTGCGTGTCCCCTGCCACAGATCCGCTGACACGGAACCCGCGACATGAACGGTGGCGCCGCGGTTGCCGAGCAGGAAATCGCCGAGCGGCGTCTCCGTCGCGCGAAGGGCAATGCCTTCCATGCGGCTGCCGTCCTGCCCCTCGAGCGTCACCTTCACGTGGTTGGCCCCGACCTGACGGCTATCGCGCAGTCGATGTTGCGGGAAGGCAAAGAGCGGCTGCGGATGGCCGGAGCCATAGGGTCCCGCCTGGTCGAGAAGATCGACGAGGTCGAGCGTCGCCCCGGCCGCTGCCAGCGCGCCATCGACCTTGAGCGTTTGGACGGCGACGAGATCGCGAACGGCAGTTTCGGCGCGCTCTTCGAAGAATTGCCGAAGCTGGCCGAGCTTACCGCGCTCGACCGTCAGCCCGGCGGCCATTGCATGTCCCCCGCCTTTGACCAGCAGGCCGTTGTCGACGGCCGCACGGACGAGCCGCCCCATGTCGAAACCGTTGATCGAACGGCCGGATCCGGTTCCGCGGCCGTTCGGATCGAACGCAATCGCAAAAGCCGGCCGGCGGAATTTCTCCTTGATGCGTGCTGCGATGAGGCCGACGATCCCAGGGTGCCAGTTCTGCCGGGCAGTGACGATCACCGACGCGCCCTCGCCCGTTCCGTATTCCGCCAGTACCTCGGCTTCCGCCTCCGCAAGCATCGCCGCCTCCATCGCCTGGCGATCGCGATTGAGTTCATCGAGCTGGATGGCGATGATTTCCGCCGCCGCGGCATCGTCGAGGGTCAGCAGACGACTGCCGAGCGCAGCGTCGCCGATTCGCCCGCCGGCATTGATCCGCGGGCCAAGCAGGAAGCCGAGATGATAGGGCGTCACGGGTCCGCCGATCGCCGCCTTGCGCAAGAGTGCGGCGAGACCCGCATTGCCCATGTGCCGCGCGGCAAGCAGGCCCTTGACGACATAGGCCCGGTTCAGGCCTTTGAGCGGCACCACGTCGCAGACGGTCGCAAGCGCCACCAGGTCGAGCAGCGACAGGAGGTCGAAGGATGCCGCGCGCGGGTCGCCCCTGAGGCGGAGCACGCGCAATGTATTGACCAGTACCAGATAGACGACGCCCGCAGCGCAGAGATGGCCCTGCCCCGACAGGTCGTCCTCCCGGTTGGGATTCACCAGGGCGTGACACGGCGGCAGCACCGAGCCGACCTGATGGTGGTCGATGACCACGGCATCGGTCCTGCGCTCTGCCGCCACCGCCAGGGCTTCATGGCTCGTCGAGCCACAGTCGACCGTGACGATCAGTTCGGCGCCCCGATCGATCAATTGATCGATCGCCTGCGGGTTCGGACCGTAGCCCTCGAAAATGCGGTCGGGAATATAGATCTCGGCGGTGATATCGAAATGCCGCAGGAAACGCGCCATGAGCGCGGACGAGGCCGCACCATCGACATCGTAATCCCCGAAGATCACCACCTTCTCGCGGCGACGAATGGCATCGGCGAGCCGCTCGGCCGCCTTGCGGCCGTCGGTCAGGGTGTCGGGGTCAGGCATCAGTGCGCGCAAGGTCGGCTCGAGGAATGCCGACGCGTCGTCCAGTCCGACGCCGCGCCCGGCAAGCACGCGCGCGATGAGTTCGGAATAGCCGTGGATCTGACTGATGGCCAGGGCACGGTTCTGGCCCGCCTGATCGAGGCGCGACACCCAGCGCTGACCGCTGACCGAGCGTTCAACGCCGAGAAATGCCCGCTGGATCGGATCCGCCAAAACGTCCATCTGTCTACCCGCCCGAAGTCCCTCCGTTCTTAGCGAAGATTTCGGCACTGAAAAACCGGCGGGGGTGCAGTTCGGCCTGCAAGTCGCCGGTCGCAGCGGCTTCTCAACAGATTTGATGAGGACGCGCGGTCACCAGGCCTTCGGACGCTCGATCCTGATAACCTGCGGCTCGCCGACGAGGTAGCCCTCGCCCTTGATCGAGACGATTGCCTTGCGCACGGAAGCCTCTGATGTCGCATGCGTGACGAGGATGATCGTCTTCGGCTCGGCCGGGTCGGCATAGTGCTTGGAATGCTGCATGATCGATTCCAGCGAGATGTCGTTCTCCGCCATGTGCTTAGCCACATTGGCGAAGACGCCCGTGCGGTCGACCACTTTCAACCGGATGAAGTAGCCGCCCTCATGGCTCTGCATCCGGGCGCGCTTATAGGGCAACAGCGCCTTCGCCGGACGGCCGAATGCCGGCACGTGCTGCGCGCCGGGTCGGCTCTTGGCGATGTCGGCGATATCGCCGAGCACGGCTGAGGCGGTCGCGTCCCCGCCCGCACCCGGGCCCACCATCAGAAGCTCTCCAAGAATGTCGGATTCGATCGCAACCGCATTGGTCACCCCGTCGACCTGCGCGATGACGGTGTCGTGAGGTACCATGGTCGGATGGACGCGCTGCTCTATGCCGCTATCGGTCCGCTGGGCGACTCCGAGAAGCTTGATACGGTATCCGAGGTCGGAAGCAGCCTGGATATCTTCGATCGAGATGTTGGTGATGCCCTCGAGATAGATGTCGTCGGCAGCAATCGCGGTGCCGAAGGCAAGGCTCGTCAGGATCGAGAGTTTGTGCGCGGTGTCGTTGCCCTCGATGTCGAAGGCCGGATCGGCCTCGGCATAGCCGAGCCGCTGAGCCTCCTTGAGGCATTCCTCGAAGGAGAGACCCTCCCTCTCCATCTTCGTCAGGATGTAATTGCATGTGCCGTTCATGATACCGTAGACGCGCGAGATCGTGTTGCCGGTCATGGACTCGCGAAGCGCCTTGATGACGGGAATGCCGCCGGCGACCGCAGCTTCGTAATTCAGAAGCGCGCCATGCTTCTCGGCAATTTCCGCCAGTTCGACACCATGTGCTGCCAGAAGCGCCTTATTGGCGGTCACCACATGGACGCCGCGCGTGAGCGCCGCCTTCACGCAAGAATAGGCCGGGTCTCCGGCGCCGCCCATCAGTTCGACAAAGACGTCGATGTCTGCTTCAGACGCCAGGGAAACTGCGTCGTCGAACCAGGCGACGCCCGAGAGCTTCACGCCCCGATCTTTCGCCCGGTCTCTTGCCGCTACGGCCGTAATCTCGATCGCCCTGCCGCATGTGGTCGCCATCGTCTCATGACGATCCTGGAGAATCCGCACGAGCGAGGCACCGACGGTCCCCAAGCCCGCAATGCCGATTTTGAGGGCATCTGCCATAGCAAGTTCCTAACACGTAGAGGCGCCCCGCCAGACCAGGCGGGGCAATTTGGGTGCGGAAACGGGCACAGCCCGGCTCCTTACCGATGTGCGTTGAGCGAGATGACGTTGTGCATCGTCTCGTCCGCCGAAGAAAGGAAGCGCTTGATATTGCGCGCGGCCTGGCGGATCCGGTGTTCGTTCTCCACCAGAGCGAGACGAACATAGTCGTCGCCCTGCTCGCCGAAGCCGATGCCCGGAGCAACGGCGACATCCGCTTTCTCGACGAGAAGCTTGGAGAACTCGAGCGAGCCGAGATGGCGGAACTTCTCGGGGATTTTCGCCCAGGCGAACATCGTCGCCGGCGGCGGCGGAACCTCGAAACCGGCCTTGCCGAAGCTTTCCACCATGACGTCGCGGCGCCGCTTGTAGATGGCGCGCACCTCGGCGATATCGCTGCCGTCACCATTCAGCGCCTGCGTCGCAGCTACCTGAATCGGGGTGAATGCGCCATAGTCCAGATAGGACTTCACGCGCGTCAGCGCCGCGATCAGTCGCTCGTTGCCGACGGCGAAGCCCATGCGCCAGCCGGGCATGGAGAAGGTCTTCGACATCGAGGTGAATTCGACGGTCACATCGGTTGCACCCGGCACTTCCAGAACCGAGGGCGGCGGTGCGTCGTCGAAGTAGATTTCCGAATAGGCGAGATCCGACAACACGATGATGTCGTGCTTCTTCGCAAAGGCGATGACATCCTTGTAGAAATCGAGCGTCGCGACCTGCGCCGTCGGATTGGACGGGTAGTTGAGGATCAGCGCCAGCGGCTTTGGGATCGAGTGCCGGACCGCACGCTCGAGCGGCGGGAAAAAGCTCTCGTCCGGCTCGACCGAAATCGAGCGGATGACGCCGCCTGCCATCAGGAACCCGAAGGCGTGGATCGGATAGGTCGGATTCGGGCAGAGGACGACGTCGCCGGGTGCGGTAATGGCCTGCGCCATGTTGGCGAAGCCTTCCTTGGAGCCGAGGGTCGCGACGACCTGCGTCTCGGGATTGAGCTTGACGCCGAAGCGGCGTGCATAATAGGCGGCCTGCGCACGGCGCAGCCCGGGAATGCCCTTCGATGACGAATAACGATGCGTCCGCGGGTCCTGGACGACTTCGCACAGCTTGTCCACGATTGACTGCGGGGTCGGAAGATCCGGATTGCCCATACCGAGGTCGATGATGTCAGCACCGGCCGCTCGCGCGCTCGCTTTCAAACGGTTGACCTGTTCGAAAACGTAGGGCGGCAAACGCCGGACTTTATGAAACTCTTCCATCTCCAGACCTCATTTGGCGCGCGTCTTTGCAGCCCTTGGGCTCTTCGCTCGACATGCGCGGGGTGAACGGCCGCCATCGCGGCCATTCAACGCTTTGCGGCCAAAACACGAGAAAGGCAAGCGCTAATTCTCGATCTGTTTCAGCGTGTCGGCACCGTGCTGCTCGGCCAGAACCTGCAATTCCTTCAGGCGACGCCGGTACTCGGCTTCGGAGATCGCGCCGGACCGGCGCTGCCCGGCAAGTGCCGTCAACTGCCCCTGCATGTTCAGCGCCTCCTCATTGGTCATCTGCTGCATGGCGGCGGGCTTTTGACCGTAAACCGAAGGATAGGTGGCAAGGTCCGCCGTCGAATTGCAGCCCGCGAGCACGCCTGCGAGAATCAGTGCGGACATCCAAGAAAGCGAACGCTGTTTTCCGACGGCAAGCATGCTGGCGATGACCTCTGTTTCTGCGGCGCAACGATGCGCTACAGCGCCGCGCGTCTCCCGGGACGCACAAAGGTCGCTGTAGCACTTTGATCTGCTGCATGTTTTTGTCCTTCGACCGGCTACGATCACGGGAACATGCAGTAGCCCTTGTAATCATTTTCGGGCAGAATGTAAAAATACAAAACAAACAAGATGCTGTGGAGGACGCCGGGTGACAGCAGAGAAGGCTGAGGGCGCTACGGGCTTTGCCGGCTTCGACCCGAAATCTGTCGAGCCCTACATCGTCAAGGATCCCGAAAGCCTGGCCATCAACATGGCTCGTGCGGCAGAGCAGCTCGGAAAAGCCGCTTCTGCATGGCTCGCCCCGCGCGAAGCGGGCGAGAAGACCGATAGTTTCGCCGAGCCCGTCTCCGATATGGTCAAGACGCTTTCCAAGGTCTCGGAATACTGGCTCTCCGACCCCCGGCGGACACTCGAAGCCCAGACTCATCTTCTCGGCAGCTTCTTCGATATGTGGTCGCGGACGCTCCACCGCATGGCCGGCGAGGCCGTGGAGGACCCGGCCAACCTTCAGCGCAACGACAAGCGCTTCGCCGACGAAGACTGGGTGAAGAATCCGTTTTTCGACTTCATCCGCCAGGCCTATTTCGTCACCTCCGACTGGGCGGAGCGCATGGTCAAGGACGCCGAGGGCCTTGACGATCATACCCGCCACAAGGCGGCCTTCTACGTTCGCCAGATTGCAAGCGCTCTTTCCCCGACCAACTTCATCACGACCAACCCGCAGCTCTATCGCGAAACGGTGGCTTCGAGCGGCGCCAATCTCGTCAAAGGCATGCAGATGTTGGCGGAAGACATAGCCGCCGGGAGCGGCGAGCTTCGGCTCCGCCAGACGGACACCAGCAAGTTCGCCATCGGAGAGAACATCGCGATCACTCCGGGCAAGGTGATCGCGCAGAACGATGTCTGCCAGGTGCTGCAATACGAGGCGAGCACCGAGACCGTGCTGAAGCGGCCGTTGCTCATTTGCCCGCCCTGGATCAACAAATTCTACGTGCTGGACCTCAACCCGGAGAAGTCCTTCATCAAATGGGCGGTCGACCAGGGCCACACGGTCTTCGTCATCTCCTGGGTAAACCCGGACGAACGCCATGCCTCCAAGGACTGGGAAGCCTATGCACGCGAAGGCATAGGTTTCGCTCTTGATATTATCGAGCAGGCAACCGGCGAGCGCGAAGTCAATTCCATCGGCTATTGCGTCGGCGGGACGCTGCTCGCCGCCACCCTGGCGCTCCATGCCGCGGAAGGCGACGACCGCATTCGCTCCGCGACGCTCTTCACCACGCAGGTGGATTTCACCCACGCCGGCGATCTCAAGGTCTTCGTGGACGACGACCAGATCCGCCACCTCGAAGCCAATATGAGCGCCACCGGCTACCTCGAAGGCTCGAAGATGGCGTCGGCCTTCAACATGCTCCGGGCTTCGGAACTGATCTGGCCCTATTTCGTCAACAATTACCTCAAGGGCCAGGATCCGCTGCCCTTCGACCTGCTTTACTGGAACTCCGATTCGACGCGAATGCCCGCGGCCAACCACTCTTTCTATTTGCGCAACTGCTATCTCGAGAACAGGCTCTCCAAGGGCGAGATGGTGCTTGCCGGCCGCCGCGTCTCCCTCGGCGACGTAAAGATTCCGATCTACAATCTCGCGACGAAAGAGGACCACATCGCGCCGGCAAAGTCGGTTTTCCTCGGCAGCAGCAGCTTCGGCGGCAAGGTGACCTTCGTGCTCTCCGGCTCCGGCCACATCGCCGGTGTCGTCAACCCCCCCGCCCGAAGCAAGTACCAATACTGGACGGGAGGCGCGCCGAAGGGCGACCTCGAGACCTGGATGGGTAAGGCAAAGGAATCGGCCGGGTCGTGGTGGCCGCATTGGCAGGGCTGGGTCGAACGGCTCGACAAACGCAGGATCCCGGCGCGCAAGGCCGGAGGTCCGCTCAATTCCATCGAGGAAGCGCCCGGCTCCTACGTGCGCGTGCGCGCCTGACCGCAGAGAGTGCAATCCCCTTGAATTTCCCTCGCCCGCTCGTCCCTGCGACGCTTGTGCAGCGTTACAAACGCTTCCTCTTCGACGCTATTCTGGCCGATGGAACGGCAATCACGGGTTCATGCCCGAATACCGGCTCGATGCGTGGCCTGACCACACCGGGCTCGCAGGTCTGGCTCTCGGAACACGACAGTCCGACGCGCAAGTATCGCCACATGCTGGAGATCGTCGAGGCGGACGGCACGCTGGTCGGCATCAACACCGGATTGCCGAACCGGATCGCCGAAGAGGCAATCATGGCCGGACAGGTGGGCGATCTTCACACCTACGGCACGCTCCGGCGCGAGCAGAGATACGGCCGCAACTCCAGGATAGACATTCTGCTCAGTGATGCGGAAAAGGGCCTCGCCTATGTCGAGGTGAAGAACGTCCATTTCAGTCGCGTCCGCGGTCTCGCCGAATTCCCGGACAGCCCGACCCAACGCGGTGCGAAACATCTCGAGGAACTGGGCGATATGGTCGAGGCGGGACACCGCGCGATCATGCTCTATCTTATCCAGAGAGGCGATTGCAGTCGCTTCCGCATATGCCGTGAGCTCGACCCGGTCTATGCTCGTGCTTTCGAAAGGGCGAGCGCACGCGGCGTCGAGGCCTATGCGGTCAAATGCGCGGTATCGCCGGCGCAAATCCTGGCGGCAGGACCGATCGTAGTGGACGAACCGGTCCCTGCTGTTTTATGAAAATCGCCTGAAACAACGGAAATCTGGAATGGTAACTTACATCGAGGCCGACGCGGCTCCCTACAAGAACACCGGTGTCATTCGACTTTACGGGCCGGAGGGGTTTGAAGGCATGCGCAAGGCCTGTCAGGTGACCGCGCGCTGCCTCGACGAGCTCGTCGCGCGCGTGAGCCCGGGCGTGACCACGGACGAGATCGACCGCTTCGTCTTCGAGTTCGGCATGGACCACGGCGCGCTCCCTGCAACCCTCAACTATCGCGGCTACACGAAATCCTCCTGCACCTCGATAAATCACGTGGTCTGTCACGGCATCCCCAACGACAAGCCGCTGCGCGAAGGGGACATCGTCAACATCGACGTGACCTATGTGGTCGATGGGTGGCACGGCGATTCAAGCCGGATGTATCCCGTCGGAGAGATAAAGCGTGCCGCCGAGCGCCTGCTGGACGTAACGCATGAATGCCTGATGCGCGGCATAGCGGCGGTTCGCCCGGGCGCGCGCACGGGGGCAATCGGCGAGGCGATCCAGGCCTATGCGGAAGCCGAGCGTTGTTCGGTGGTTCGCGACTTCTGCGGTCACGGCGTCGGCCGGCTCTTTCACGACGCGCCCAATATCCTTCACTATGGCAGCGCCAATGACGGGCCGGAGCTCAAGGAAGGCATGATCTTCACGATCGAACCGATGATCAATCTTGGCCGCCCGCATGTGAAGGTCCTCTCGGACGGATGGACGGCGGTTACGCGCGATCGATCCCTGTCGGCCCAATACGAACACACGGTGGGCGTCACGGCGGAGGGCTGCGAAATATTCACGCTCTCACCGGCCGGCCTCTTCAAGCCCGGCATTCACGTCGCGGGCGACGCGTGACGAAGACCCCGCCCGCCGAACCCGACGACCTTTTCGACGCCGCGGACGAACGCCGGTTTTTCCCGCAGAAGCCGACCCGCGACAGCCACGCAACTGCGCCGGCGCCGTCAACCAATACGCACTATCACGGCCATCGGGACCGCCTGAGAGCCCGCTACCGCGAACACGGGGATGCGGCGCTGGCGGATTACGAACTCCTCGAGCTCATCCTCTTCCGCCTCATACCCCGTCGCGATACCAAGCCGATCGCCAAGGCGCTGCTCGACCGCTTCGGCACGCTGGCGGCCGTCTTCGGCGCTCCCTTGCACCTCCTTCAGGAAGTCAAAGGCGTCGGAGAGTCCGTTGCGCTCGATCTCAAGCTCGTCGCGACCGCCAGCCACCGCATGCTCAGGAGCGAATTGCGCAACAAACAGGTTCTGTCCTCCTGGAGCGCCGTGATCGACTATTGCCACGCTGCGATGGCGCATGAGACGAAGGAGCAGTTCCGCATCCTTTTCCTTGACAAGCGCAACACGCTGATCGCCGACGAGGTTCAGCAGCAAGGAACGATCGACCACACGCCCGTATATCCCCGCGAGGTGGTCAGGCGCGCTTTAGAACTTTCCGCTACCGCCTTGATTTTAGTGCACAACCATCCCTCCGGCGACCCGACGCCGTCACGCGCCGACATCGACATGACCAAGCTCATCGCCGAGGCCGCCAAGCCGCTCGGCATTGCGCTTCACGATCACGTCATCATCGGCAAAGACGGCCACGTCAGCCTCAAAGGGCTTCGATTGTTCTGATGGAAAATATGCAGCAGACGCATCCAGAACAGGGCGCTGCGGCATTGCACGTCATCAAACGGTGCGATTGACGATATAGCTGTGCCTGCGCGAAAGATGCCGCATCGCACAACGATTCTCACACGAGCAGGGGAAGCGTTCATGAACCAGTACGATCTCATCGTTGTCGGCAGTGGTCCGGCCGGGCGCAGGGGCGCCATCCAGGCCGCGAAGCTGGGCAAGAAGGTGCTCGTCATCGAACAGGGAAAACGGGTCGGCGGCGTTTCCGTCCACACCGGTACCATTCCGTCGAAAACGCTGCGTGAAACGGCGCTCAACCTGACCGGCTGGCGCGAGCGCGGCTTCTACGGCCGCTCCTATCGGGTCAAGCAGGAGATCAGCGCCGAAGATCTGCGCCGTCGTCTCATCATAACGCTCAACCACGAGGTGGAGGTGCTCGAACACCAGTTCGCGCGAAACCGCGTGCAGCACATCCGTGGCAGGGCGAGCTTCGTCGGGCCGACGACGCTCGAGATCTCCAAGGATGACGACGAGAGCATGCTCGTTTCCGGCACCAGCATCCTGCTTGCAGTGGGAACGAAGCCCTTTCGGCCTGACTACATGCCTTTCGACGGCAGGACGGTCGTAGACAGTGACGAACTGCTCGACATCCGTGAACTGCCCCGCTCGCTTGTGGTGATCGGCGCCGGCGTCATCGGCATCGAATACGCCACCATCTTCAGCGCCCTCGACATCCAGGTAACGGTCATCGACCCGAAGGACACCATGCTCGATTTCATCGACCGGGAGATCGTCGAGGACTTCACCTATCAGTTGCGCGACCGCGCGATGAAACTGAACTTGGGCCAGAAGGCGGACAAAGTGGAGCGGCTCGACAACGGCAAGGTGCTGCTTAGCCTCGACAACGGCCGCAAGATCACGACGGACATGGTGCTTTTCGCCGCCGGCCGGATGGGCGCGACGGATGCGCTCAATCTTCCTGCGGCAGGTCTCGAGGCCGACGCCCGCGGTCGGCTGACCGTCAATCCGGAAACGTTCCAGACGACCGTTCCGAATATCTACGCCGCCGGCGATGTCGTCGGCTTTCCGAGCCTCGCCTCGACCTCGATGGAACAGGGCCGCATCGCGGCCCGTGTTGCGGTCGGCGCAATCGCCAAGGAGCCGCAGAAATATTTCCCCTACGGCATCTATGCCGTGCCGGAAATATCCACCTGCGGCCTATCCGAGGAAGAAGTCAAAGAGCGCGGAATTCCCTACGAATGCGGTATCGCCCGGTTCCGCGAGACTTCGCGCGGGCACATCATGGGCCTGGATTCGGGACTCTTGAAGATGATCTTCTCGCTCAGGACGAGGCGGCTGCTCGGCGTCCATATCATCGGCGAAGGAGCGACCGAACTCGTCCATATCGGCCAAGCCGTCCTCAACCTGAAGGGCACCGTCGAATATTTCGTCGAGAATACCTTCAACTACCCTACCCTGGCCGAAGCCTACAAGATCGCGGGCCTCGATGCATGGAACCGCATGGGAGAGATCAAGACGGAATGACGGCGGGACTAAGTCCCTTCTTCCCGTCAAAACGGGGAGAAGGGCCGGCAGGCTGGATGAGGGGCGGATACGCCCACGGAATCAGCTGGCGCGGACCACCGCGTCGCCGCGCTCGGCAAGTGCCGCGAGATCGGCCGGCTTCAGCTCCACCGACTCGCCGCAGCCGCAGGCAGAAGTTTGATTAGGATTGTTGAAGGTGAAGCCCGAGCGCAGCGTGGTGGTCTCGAAATCCATCTGCGTGCCCAGAAGGTAAAGCACGGCCTCTGGGGCCACCCAGACCTTCGCCCCCTGGTGCTCGACCAGGTCGTCCTTCGAATTGGGTTCGCTCACGAGATCGACGGCATATTCCATGCCGGCGCAACCGCCCTTCTTGATGCTGACGCGGATGCCTTTGGCCTCGCCTCCGGCATTTTCCACGATCGACCGAACCCGGCTGGCGGCGGCATCGGTCAGGCTCATAACGGCAAAGCCCATAGGCTCCATCTCCTTCGTATCGCCGGGTTAAAGGCCCGGCGCTTCCAGACTGAATGTAATGCCCGCGTGCCGACGGATCAATATCGGCAGGTGCTCAATACCAACCGAGCGCAACCTGCGCCTCTTCCGACATGCGGTCAGGCGTCCACGGCGGATCGAAGGTCATCGACACTTCGACGCCCGAAACGCCCTCGACGGCGCCTACGGCATTTTCGACCCAGCCCGGCATCTCACCGGCAACGGGGCAGCCTGGCGCGGTCAGCGTCATGTCGATCTTCACCATACGGTCGTCTTCGATGTCGATCTTGTAGATGAGGCCGAGTTCGAAGATGTCCGCCGGTATTTCCGGGTCATAGACGGTTTTGAGCGCCGCGATGATGTCATCGCTGAGGCGCGCCAGTTCCTCCGGCGCAATGGCCGAATGAACGATGCCTTCGCGGACGTCGACTTTTTCTTGTGTTTGCTCGAGACCCATGTCCGTCTCCCTAAGCGAAAAACTTGCGTGCGTGTTCCAGGGCGTCCGCCAGCGCATCGACCTCGGCCGGGGTGTTGTAAAGACCGAAGGACGCCCGGCATGTGGAGGTGACGCCGAACCGTTTCAAGAGCGGCTGCGCACAATGCGTTCCGGCGCGCACGGCAATGCCGGCACGATCGATGACCATCGACACGTCATGGGCATGGATGCCGGCGATCTCGAAGGAAAAGATACTCCCCTTGCCGGGTGCGTCGCCGAAAACCCTCAGCGAATTGATCGAGGACAGGCGCTCGCGGGCATAGGCCGTCAGGCTCGCCTCATGAGCCCTGATCGCCTCGCGGCCGACCTTCTCCATGTAATCGAGCGCATAGCCGAGCCCGATCGCCTGGACGATCGGCGGCGTACCGGCCTCGAAGCGATGCGGCGGATCGTTGTAGGTGACGCGGTCCTCGGTCACCTCCTCGATCATCTCGCCGCCGCCCATGAAGGGGCGCATTTCCTTCAACCGTTCGGTCTTGCCATAGAGCACGCCGATGCCGGAAGGACCGTAGAGCTTGTGACCGGTCATCACATACCAGTCGCAATCGATGTCCTGGACGTCGACGGGCATATGCACCGCACCCTGGCTGCCGTCGACAAGCACCGGAATGCCGCGCTCGCGGGCAATGCGGCAGATCTCCTTGACCGGAACCACGGTGCCCAGCGCGTTCGACATGTGCGTGATGGCGATGAGCTTGGTCCGCTCCGTCAGGCATTTGACGAAGTCTTCGATGTGGAACGCGCCGTCGTCGTCGATCGGCGCCCAGACGAGCTTCGCGCCCTGTCGCTCGCGAATAAAGTGCCAGGGAACGATATTGGAGTGATGCTCCATGATCGAGATGACGATCTCATCCCCCTCGCCGAGCTGCGGCATTCCATAACCGTAGGCGACCGTGTTGATCGCCTCCGTCGACGACTTGGTGAAGATGATGTTGTCGACCGAGGGCGCATTCAGGAAACGGCGAACCTTTTCGCGCGCCTGTTCGTAGGCTTCCGTCGCGGCATTCGACAGGAAATGCAGGCCGCGATGGACGTTGGCGTATTCGTTGGAATAGGCATGGGCAACGGCGTCGATAACGAGTTGCGGCTTCTGCGCCGACGCGCCGTTGTCCAGATAGACGAGCGGCTTGCCATAGACCGTCCGTGAAAGGATCGGGAAATCCTTCCTGACCGCTTCGACGTCGTATGCCGCTACCGGCGGCGCAGGATGTTCCATGTCTCTATCCAATCAGGCGTGCTTTTCGAGCCAGGCCGCGACTATGCCTTCCAGCGCCTCGACCAGTGCCTCGTCGTCTTCCAGTTCCTCGACGATCTCGGCGACGAAAGCATTGACGAGCATGGCGCGCGCCTTGTTTTCCGGAATGCCGCGAGCGAGAAGGTAAAAGAGCTGCGTGTGATCAATATCGATGACCGTTGCACCGTGGCCGCACTGCACGTCATCTGCAAAGATTTCGAGTTCCGGCTTCGCAGAGAAATCCGCGTCGTCGGACAAGAGCAGCGTGTTGCACGACATTTTGGCGTCGGTCTTCTGCGCGTCCTGTGCGACCAGGATCTTGCCCTGAAACACGCCCTTCGCCCGATCGAAGACGACGTTGCGGATGATCTCGCTCGACGTCGTGTGCGGCACGTTGTGGCTCAGCGTGAACGTCAGATCCGTGTGGCTGTCCCCGCCGAGCAGGTTGATGCCGCGCAGCGTCAGGTCGGAGCCCTCGCCGCTCGCACGGCCATGCAGTTCCTGACGGACCAGCTTGCCGCCGGCGTTGATGACGAAGAGGTGCAGCTTCGCGTCCTTGCCGAGATCGAAGCGTATCTGGCCGAGATGCGTGTCCGCCGGACCCTGCTGCTGCAGGATGATCCAGATCACGTCGGCGCCGTCTGCGAGCGTCACGTCGCTTACCGAGGAAACGAAGCTCGGCTCCGCATTCGTCGAAAGATGGCGTTCGATTACGGTCGCTTTCGCGCCAGCGCCGAAGGAGACCGGAAAGCGCGTATGCGCCTGACCATGACTCTGAACCACCTGGATTTCGATCGGAGCTTCGATCTGCGCGCCGGCGGCGACGGTGATTTCCAGTCCGCCGCGCACGAGGCCGCCATTGATCCGGCCGATCGCATCATCCGAGCCGAGCACGGAGAGCCCGGCTACCGCCGAGCCATCGAGCAGGCTCTCGGTATAGGAGCGAGTGGTCAGCTCTTCGGGAACGCTCTTGATATCCGCCTGGCCGTTGCGCACGGACAGAACAGACGAGCCCGGGACGACCGGCTCGACGCGCTCGGCAAAGGCGGCCGGATCGGCCGCCGGCACCGCCCGCAGCAGCGTACGCAGGTCGGTATAGTGCCAGGCTTCGACGCGGCGCGTCGGCAGACCTGCCGTCTTCAACTCGTGAACCAGCGTGTCGCGAAGCGACAGCACAGCCCCGTCGCCCGGCAGATCACCGATCTGCGCCGTATAGGCATCGACGAGCGCCGTTTCGGCCGCCGTCATCTTAATGGCCTGTTGCATATTCATTCGAACACTCCTTCGACAGGCGTCAGGCTGCCGCCTCGATGATATCCGCGTAGCCGTTGGCCTCGAGTTCGTGCGCCAGCGTCTTGTCGCCGGACTTGATGACCTGGCCCTTGTAGAGCACATGGACGGTGTCCGGAACGATGTAGTTGAGCAGGCGCTGGTAGTGCGTAATGACGACGACAGCGCGATCAGGCGAGCGCAGTGCGTTGACGCCATCGGCAACGATCTTCAGCGCATCGATGTCGAGGCCGGAGTCGGTCTCGTCGAGAACGCAGAGCTTCGGCTCGAGCAGAGCCATCTGCAGGATTTCCGCGCGCTTCTTCTCGCCGCCCGAGAAGCCGACATTGAGCGGACGGCGCAGCATTTCGGGCGCGATCTTCAGCTCGGCGGCAGCTTCCTTGACGCGGCGCATGAATTCCGGCGTCGTCAGTTCCTCTTCGCCGCGGTATTTGCGCTGTTCGTTCATCGCCACCTTCAGGAACTGCATGGTAGCGACACCCGGGATCTCGACCGGATACTGGAAGGCGAGGAAGATACCCTTGGCGGCTCGCTCCGAAGCGTCGAGCTCCAGGATGCTTTCGCCGTTATAAAGAATGTCGCCTTCGGTCACTTCATAATCTTCGCGCCCCGAGAGGATGTAGGAGAGCGTCGACTTGCCGGAACCGTTCGGCCCCATGATGGCCGCGACTTCGCCGGCCTTCACGGTCAGGTTCAGGCCGCGGATGATCTCGGTGCCGTCCTCGGCGATGCGTGCGTGCAGGTTCTTGATTTCAAGCATGTGTGTTCGTCCTCTTGGGAAACGAAATCTTCTATCGCGCACAAATTCCGTGCGCCGGTTCGGTATTCGGACGGGCCTTAGCCCACGGAGCCTTCGAGCGAGATGCCGATCAGCTTCTGCGCCTCGACGGCGAATTCCATCGGCAATTCCTGGATAACTTCCTTGACGAAGCCGTTGACGATCAGAGCGATCGCCGCCTCTTCCGGAATGCCGCGCTGCAGGCAGTAGAAAAGCTGGTCCTCGGAAATCTTGGACGTCGTCGCCTCGTGCTCGAACTGCGCAGTCGAATTCTTCGCCTCGATATAAGGCACCGTGTGCGCACCGCACCGATCGCCGATCAGAAGCGAATCGCACTGGGTGAAGTTGCGGGCGTTCTCGGCCTTGCGGTGCGCCGAGACCTGACCGCGATAGGTGTTTTCCGAAACGCCGGCTGCAATGCCCTTGGAGATGATGCGGCTCGACGTGTTCTTGCCGAGGTGGATCATCTTCGTGCCCGAGTCGATCTGCTGGTGACCATTGGAAACTGCGATCGAGTAGAACTCGCCACGCGAACCGTCGCCGCGCAGGATGCAGGACGGATATTTCCAGGTGATCGCCGACCCGGTCTCGACCTGGGTCCAGGAGATCTTCGAGTTCTTGCCGCGGCAATCGCCACGCTTGGTCACGAAATTATAGATGCCGCCCTTGCCCTGCTTGTCGCCCGGATACCAGTTCTGCACCGTCGAGTACTTGATTTCGGCATCGTCGAGCGCAATCAGTTCGACCACTGCCGCATGAAGCTGATTCTCGTCGCGTTGCGGCGCCGTGCAGCCTTCGAGATAGGAGACATAGGCGCCTTCGTCGGCGATGATGAGCGTACGCTCGAACTGGCCCGTATTCTTCTCGTTGATGCGGAAATAGGTCGAAAGCTCCATCGGGCACCGAACGCCCTTCGGCACATAGACGAAGGAGCCATCGGTGAAGACCGCGGAGTTCAGCGTCGCATAGAAATTATCCGACTGCGGCACCACCGTACCGAGATACTTCCGCACGAGGTCCGGATGCTCCCGCATCGCCTCGGAGATCGACATGAAGATGACGCCGGCCTTCTTCAGCTCTTCCTTGAAGGTGGTGACGACGGAGACCGAATCGAACACCGCATCGACGGCGATCTTCGACTTCTCGACCCCGGCGAGAATCTCCTGTTCCTTCAGCGGAATGCCGAGCTTCTCGTAGACCTTGAGGAGTTCCGGGTCTACCTCGTCGAGCGACTTCGGCCCGGTCGTGCCCTTCGGCGCCGCGTAATAATGGATGTCGTTGAAGTCGATCTTCGGATAGCGGACGCGCGCCCAGGTCGGCTCCTCCATGGTCTGCCAGCGGCGATAAGCCTCGAGGCGCCATTCGAGCATCCATTCCGGTTCGTTCTTCTTGGACGAGATCAGGCGGATGATGTCCTCGGACAGCCCCTTCGGAGCAAGGTCCATCTCGATCGTCGTCTCGAAGCCGTATTTATACTGGTCCACGTCGATCTGGCGGACCTGATCAATGGTTTCCTGCACGGCAGGCATGTCGTTCTCCAATCTCGCCGGATCCAAGGTCCGGCAGCTTGTCAATACGATGCAAGTATTCGCGCACCGCTTATGTAATGGCTAAAAGGCGCTTTTCACCCCATTTGCCAAGCGGAAAATTGCTTTTCCGCAATTTCATTCAATGCTCTCCGCTTCACGCCGCCTGTCCGGCCGAGCGGCGCCGCGCCGCCACTTTCGCGAATGCTGCCGCGCAGCGCTCGATTTCCGCTTGCGTCGTCGCCTCGCCGATCGAAATCCTGAGCGCACCCTGGCGGGGATCGTAGCCCATGGCGGTCAGGACGTGACTTTGCCCGACCTTTCCGGACGAGCAGGCCGAGCCCGCCGACAAGGCGACGCCCTCGAGATCGAAAGCGATTTGCCCGGTCTCGGCTTTCAGCCCCGGAAGCGTGAAGAAGCAGGTATTTGCCAGGCGGGGCTCGTCGCGCCCGTGGATCACCACATCGGGGGCGCAGGACTGCATTTCCGCCTCGAGGCCGTCGCGCAGCGCGGCTATGGCGGCCATGCGCCCGTCGATATTCCCAGCCGCGGCGCGTGCTGCAGCCGCAAAGCCCGCAAGCGCGGCTGCATTCTCGGTCCCCGAACGATGGCCCCTCTCCTGTCCGCCGCCGCGAATCAGTGGAGAAGGCATCATGATCTCGCCGCGGGCGACGAGTGCGCCCGCCCCCTTTGGGCCGCCGATCTTGTGCGACGACAGGATCAGAAAGTCCGCGCCGAGCGATGAGATCGAAAGCGGCAGCCGGCCGGCCGCCTGGACCGCATCGACGACCAGGATACCGCCATGCGCGCGCACGATCGCCGCAACCTCGGCGACCGGCTGAATGATGCCCGTTTCGTTATTGGCAAGCATGACGGCCACCATCGGCAGACCGGTCTCACGGTCATGGGCCTGAAGCAGATCGTCGAGCGCTGCGCAGTCGACGATCCCGGCATTTGTCACCGGTATCTCGCAAACATCCTCGCGCGCGAAACGCCCGCCCTCGCGCACGGCCGGATGCTCGATCGCCGAAACATAGAGCTTGCCTGCCTTGAGCGGCGTGCGCCCCATGCGCAACTGCGGCGTCAGCACCATGTTCGCCGCTTCCGTCGCGCCGCTGGTAAAGACGACCGCTGCGGGTTGCGCGCCGCACAGATTGGCAACATCGCGTCGGGCGCTCTCGACAAGGGCGCGCACCGCACGCCCTTCGCCGTGGACCGAAGAGGGATTGCCGAGCTGATCGAGCGCGTACAGGAGCGCCTCGCGCGCTTCCGGCAGAAGCGGCGCCGTGGCGTTCCAGTCCATGTAGATGCGCGATCCCGACATCGATTCCTTCGCTAGGCCTGCTGCGACCGCTTCGAACGGCCCGTTGCATTTTCCTTGAATTTTCCGCGCCGCTTGCCTTAAGAGACGAAGCTTATGCGGAGGTCCGCACCAAAGTTTTGAACGGTTCTAAAGTAGGTTCTAGAAAAGCTGACTGGTTTAGTCAAGACAGATCGGCACCAAGAACGACGGAATTGAACCAAAGCACTCCCGGAGAGCCAATGCCCGAAATCATTTTCAACGGACCGGCCGGTCGCCTTGAGGGCCGCTATCAGCCTTCGAAGCAGAAGAGCGCACCGATTGCGATCATCCTGCATCCGCACCCGCAGTTCGGCGGCACGATGAACAATCAGATCGTGTACCAGCTCTTCTACATGTTCCAGAAGCGCGGCTTCACCACCTTGCGCTTCAATTTTCGGGGCATCGGCCGCAGCCAGGGCGAATTCGACCATGGTGCCGGTGAGCTTTCCGATGCCGCGTCCGCGCTCGACTGGGTACAGAGCCTGCACCCCGATTCCAAGAGCTGCTGGGTCGCCGGCTACTCGTTCGGCGCCTGGATCGGCATGCAGCTGCTGATGCGGCGTCCGGAAATCGAGGGCTTCATGGCGGTGGCACCGCAGCCGAACATCTACGATTTCTCCTTCCTGGCGCCCTGCCCCTCTTCCGGTCTGATCATCAACGGCGATTCCGACAAGGTCGCGCCGGAAAAGGACGTCAATGGGCTCGTCGAGAAGCTCAAGACGCAGAAGGGCATCCTGATCACGCATAAGACGGTACCGGGCGCCAACCACTTCTTCAACGGCCAGGTCGAGACCCTCATGGCCGAATGCGAAGACTATCTCGACCGCCGGCTCAACGGCGAACTGGTACCCGAGCCCGCGGCAAAACGCATCCGCTGAACCGCACCATTCCATGAGGCAGCCCGGGAATCCTGCACGTTCCCCGGGCTGTCGCTTGCCGTGCGTCTAGTGCCTGTTGAGATTCATTTTGAGTTTATGACGGCTGCGAGATGGATAATGGCGTTGAAGCTCGGGTCGGTTTTGTCGGCACGCATGGCAATGCGCTTGAATTCCTTGAGTACCGAGCGTGCTGTTCCGTTGATCGTAGCCGATCAATGGCAAAAAGATGCAGCAACTCAAAGTGCTACAGCGACCTTTGCGCGTCTGATAAGACGCGCGGCGCTGTAGGAAAATTTTTCGGCGGACTGCAATCTCTCCTCGCCTCATCCCTGTGCTTGACACAGGGATCCAGCAGCGCCGCGTCTGCGGCGCGGAAGAGCCTTTTCAGCCCAAGGACTTGGTCTGGCTGGATTCCTGTGACAAGCACAGGAATGAGGGACCGGGGATGTGCGGCCCCTACAACTTTCGCTTGATCCACTGGGAAACAGCGGGGGTCACGACACGCGCGGACGGCTCTGCGGATTCGACACGATTGCGCCCCGCGGCTTTGGCAGCGTACAGCGCCTTATCCGCCCTCTGTAGCGCCGTTTCCAGCGGCTCTCCCGGTTCGATCGCCGCCACACCGAAGCTTGCGGTGATCGTCGCCGTCTCCGGGAGCCCGGGGATAGGCGTTGAGGCGGTGGCGGCACGCATTCCCTGAGCAACGACACGCGCATCGCTCAGGCCCACGCCGGGAAGAAATACCGCAAACTCCTCGCCCCCCAGGCGTGCCGCCGCAGCACGGCTGGGCATGAGTTCGAGAAGCACACGCGCGAACTGGCGGATTACCTCGTCGCCCGTGTGGTGGCCATAGGTGTCGTTGACGCCCTTGAACCGGTCGAGATCCGTAAGGATCAGCGCGCCCGGACCCTCGGCGTTGCGGGTCGGCAGCAAAGGGGCGACGCGCTCGATGAAGCCGCGCCGGTTCAGGAGACCCGAAAGGGCGTCGGTCTCGGAGCTGGCGCGTGCCTTGTCGACGATGTCCTTGACCATGACGCCCAACATCGCGACGCCGGTCCCGACGATCAGCGCGGCGCCGAACGCCTGCGAAATCAAGGCGAAGGGGCTCTGAAGATAGTCCGAAGCCGTGGCGCCCGCCCCCGCGGCGACGGCCGCATAGATCTTGACGAGGAAATGGAGCGCATTCATCGCGAGGAAGCCAATTAGGATCCAGTCCGCGTAGGAGCGGCGCCGGGAACGGATAACCGCGGCTGCGGTCCAGGCCTGGATGAGGAAGAACGGCGCCTGGTAGAAGAAGGCGTGCCGCAACGTTCCGCGCGGAAGATCGTAGATAAACAGATCGAGGATTACCGAAGCGGCGAAGAAAGCCGCAAGGGCCCACGGCTTTGACGGTACGCCATAAAAGAGCCCGAGGCCGAAACGCAGGAGACAAAAGCCGGCAAGGACACTTGCGAAAGCCCCGACGGCGAAGAGCTTGGGTACAGGCGTAAACGGCAGAACGGCTTCACAAATCGCAGCCAGAGAGGCTATGGCAAATCCAGCGGCGCACCAGGCTGCCGGCCGCCCCGGACGTCGTTTCGCGGCGATGACGAGAAAAGCCGCCGCGAATATCTGGGCAATGACGAAATTCACCGCCAGAAGTGAAAGTGCACCACCCATCGAAGTTCCGAAAGTCCTTCCGCGGTCAACGAGCCCACGGCTCTCCGCTGTCGTGGCGTAGATTAGCGAAGGCGCGCGAAGAAATCATTAAGCCGACTCGGCTTGTGCGGGTTTTGCGGCCTGCCGACCTCCGCTTACCGGGCGGCTGACGCCGGTCGTCCCCGGATAGGTCAAAGGCAATCCGTACCGCGATCTCACGGCGAGGTAGGCCCAGGCCTCCGCTTCCATCGAATCCCCGTTGAGACCCGCCGCTTCCGCGGCAAGCACGCGCGCGCCCTCCGCTTCCGCAAGCGCGCGAAGGTCGCTCATGATTACGGAATTCAGGCGGCCGCCGCCGCAGACAACGTAGGTTGCCGGACTTGCCGGAAGATGGCGTGCGGACCGGACGATGCCGGCAGCCGTCACATGAGCGAGGGTACGCGCGCCATCCTCGAGGCTGGCATCGCTTGCCGCCGGAGGCGCGAAGTCGTTACGGTCGAGCGAGCGGCGTTTCTCAGCACTGAAGAACGGGTGAGAAAGATAACGGTCGGCGAGTTCCGGCAGGACGCCGCCCTCGCTCGCGATCATGCCGCCCTGATCGTAGGGAATGCCGGCGTGAGCCTCTACCCACTGATCGATCAGCGTATTGCCGGGTCCGCTGTCATAAGCGACGATTTCTTCGCCTGCGCCTATGTAGGTGAGATTGGAAATGCCGCCGATATTGACGAAGACGACGGGAGTGGCGAACGCCCCGATCTCGGAGAGACCGCGCGCCAGGGCGGCGTGATAGGCGGGAATGAGTGGCGCGCCCTGGCCTCCATTGGCCATGTCATTGGCCCGCATGTCATAGACCACGTCGAGCCCGGTCTCCCGCGCCAGCAGATCGCCATCGCCAAGCTGTACCGTCAAGGCTTGGTCAGGGCGATGCAGGACGGTTTGACCGTGAAAACCTATTACATCAACATTATCGGGTAAAATATTGTTTTCATGCAGAAACATCCGGACGGCCAGTGCGTGCCGCAACGTCAGGTCGCGCTCAAGGTCTGCGAGAGTACCCGGCCGCTCTTCTCGTTTGACAATCGACCGGGCATCTTCGAGGCCCTGTTTCAGGCGTTCCCGGAACTGCGGATCATAGGCATATCCGGCGGACGGGCCGCGATCGACGATGGTGTCACCGTCCGTTCGCACGACTGCGATATCTATGCCGTCCATGCTCGTGCCGCTCATCAGGCCGATCGCCGCCAATACCTTGCCCATGCATTATCCTCCGCCGAACGCGCGCCGCTTCCTACCCGCGTCTGCGTTCATAGCAAAACACCCGCCAAGCAAAAACGTGCACTTTCGAAGAAACAGTGATAAAGGCCCGGCGCACACGTTCTACCCAGCCGAAAGAGACAGGTTATGTCCGAGTTCAAGTCCGATTTCCTTCATACTCTCAGCGAACGCGGTTTCATCCATCAGACATCGGATGATGCCGGCCTCGACCAGCTGTTCCGGACGGAAACCGTGACCGCCTATATCGGCTTCGACCCCACGGCTGCGAGCCTGCACGCCGGCGGGCTCATTCAGATCATGATGCTGCACTGGCTGCAGGCGACCGGACACCGTCCTATTTCGCTGATGGGCGGCGGCACGGGCATGGTCGGCGACCCGTCCTTCAAGGACGAGGCGCGGCAACTGATGACGCCCGAAACGATTGCCGCCAACATAGCGAGCATCAAGACGGTCTTTTCGAACTACCTGAGATACGGCGACGGCCCCAGGGACGCGCTGATGATCAACAATGCCGACTGGCTGCTCGGCATCAATTACCTCGAATTTCTGCGCGACGTCGGGCGGCATTTCTCGGTGAACCGCATGCTGTCTTTCGACAGCGTCAAGATGCGGCTCGAGCGCGAGCAGTCGCTGTCCTTCCTTGAATTCAACTACATGATCCTGCAGGCCTACGATTTCGTCGAGCTCTATGAGCGCACCGGATGCCGGCTCCAGATGGGCGGTTCGGATCAGTGGGGCAACATCGTCAATGGCATCGATCTCGGCCACCGGATGGGAACGCCGCAGCTTTACGCCCTCACCTCGCCGCTGCTGACCACGGCCTCCGGCGCGAAGATGGGCAAGTCCTTGAGCGGTGCCGTGTGGCTCAATCCGGATATGCTCGGACCCTACGAGTTCTGGCAGTACTGGCGAAACACCGAGGACGCCGACGTCGCACGCTTCCTCAAACTCTACACGACGCTGCCGATGGCTGAAATCGACCGGCTGTCGAAGCTCGGCGGTTCCGAGATCAACGAGGTCAAAAAGGTTCTGGCAACCGAGGTCACCGCCATGCTGCATGGGCGGGCGGCGGCGGAGCAGGCCGCCGAGACGGCGCGCAAGACCTTCGAGGAAGGTGCGCTTGCCGAGAACCTGCCCTCGGTCGAGGTCCCGGCTCCCGAACTCGAATCGGGGCTTGGCCTGCTGACGCTTCTGGTCCGCGCCGGTCTGGCCGCTTCGAACGGCGAGGCGCGCCGCCATGTTCAGGGCGGCGCCGTCCGGATCAATGACGATCAGGTCAGCGACGAACGCCGCATCATCGGAAGCGGCGACGTGACCGGCGACGGCGTCATCAAGCTCTCGCTCGGCAAGAAGAAGCACCTGCTCGTTCGGCCCGTGTGAGCGGGTGACAAGGCAATGGGAACCTGAGGCCGGCCGCAGCGCCGGCCTTTTTATTGAAACTCGAAAATGTTGCGGAAGACGCCCGGCGCTATGATCGACAGCGGGTTGATCGTCAGATTCGGCTGGCTGAACGGACCGGTGAGTTTGAACGTGATGCCGAGCAGACCGCGGTCACGGCCATTTCCGAGCAGGACACCGATCAGCGGCAGCTCGCCGAAGAGCCGGTTCAATCCATAGGCCGGCATGAACGTTCCCGTCATGTCCATGCGGCCGTTTGAGTCGCGGACGGTACCCTGGAACGTCGCGCCGACGTCGACGCCGCGGACGACCCCGCTGCCGACGCGGATCGCGCCCTGATCCAGCAGGAGTTGCGCGTAACCACGCTCGAACTGAGCCGTACTCACATCGATATCGCGCCGGACCGCCTCATTGAGGCTGCGCCCGTCCTGCCCCGCCCGCGTCGAGACCATCGATTGCAGCCTCTGCTCCCCGACGAGCGAGAACTTGCGGATATCCACGGTCCCACGCCAGGAATTTGCCCCGCGATCACGCAGTCGCAGATTGAGGAGGCCGCCGCGCATATTGCGATAGATATCGATGAAGCGCGCGAAAGCCCCGGCATCGCTTGTCGTCAGTTCCAGTGTGTTGTCCGCCCCGGCCTTTACCAGTCTGGCGACGACGGCCTGACCGCTTGCAGTCAATGCAGAAAGATCGACATCGTCGATCTGCTGGCCGCGGCTCGAATAGGCCAGGTTTACATTCGAGAGCACTTCGCCATTAAAGCCGGTAACCCGATCGAGCCGCGCATTGATCTTCACATTGCCCGACCCTTTCGACCCCGATCCGCTCTTCACGCGGGCGAGCGCCGGCCGGATGTCAGCCGCAGTGCCGGTCAGGTCCACCGAATAGCCTCCATTGCTGCGCCCGACCGTGACGGCGAAATCGTCTCCGCTTGCGAGGCGCACGCCGCGCAGCCGCGCAGCCGCAAGACCCGATTCGTCGACGCGCAATTCGCCGGTGCCGCCAAAACCCTCACCGGTGAGCCGGAGGTCGTTTATTTCCGTGATGCTGCCGACGGGCCGGATTGTGAACGCCGCCTGTGCGGCGATGCCCGCCCCCTTGCTCCAGCCGATCCAGGGAAGCGACAGGACGGCCTTGCCGAGATCGGCCTTCACCGCCTGACTGCCGTCTTCCGCAAGCGATACGTCGATGCCGACGGGCCCCTTGACGATGCCGGACAGCGCCGGGGCGATTTTCGCCCGCGCCGCATCGTCGAGCGTCCCCGAGATTTCTCGCGTTCTCGTCACGCCGGCCGAGCCGTCCACCGGTTCGGTGAGCGCGACACGCATCTTCGCACCGTCGATGAGGGCATTCGCCTGAAGCACCGCACGCTCGTTGTCGATCCGCATCTTACCGTCGAGATTGGCGATCGATCGTCCCGCTATGGGCCGCTTTATCGTGACGTCCTCAAGCTGCATTTCCACCTGCCACAGCGGTGGCGGCGGCGTCTGGTCGGATATGAGGCCAAACCGCGCGCCCACCAGTGCCGTCATCGGCCCGGCGAAATCCTCCGGCGCGAAGGGCGTCTTCTGAAGGGCCTGGATGGGCTTGTAGCGAACGAGCTCCGCTATCGCGTCCGCCTGTCCGGCGACCTCGATCTTCATTTCCGCCATCAGCGGCTTCTCATAGACGTCGGCGATAACGAAATCCCCGCCGTTCAAGGCGACGGACCGCCCGGACGGGAAAAAGGCGGCACCCTTCCGGACCGCAACGGACATGCGCTCGCCGCTCAGGCTGAAGTGCCCGGCCGTGTCGCGCAGCGGCGGGATCTCACCGGCGATGTTGATGCGCGTCTCGTCGATCGCGAAGTTGATGTTGAGCTCCTTTTCGTCGAGCCTCAACTCACCGCCGCTGCTGGCGATGCGCCCCTCTGGTATCGAGACCTCGATGCGTGCATCGCTCACCGTCCCGCCGAAGAGATTGCCGATCGCCCAGCGGCGAGCCCCCTTCGCGAGCCACCATGGCCACAGCTGCTTCACCGCCCGGGCATGCAGCCTGTCGCTGAGTGCGGCGAAACTGATCCTTGGCGACGTCTTGCCGAAGGCGACCGAGAGCGAGCCCGCCATGGAACCGAGCGGGCTCGATATTGCCAGCTGATCGAAGATCAGCCGGTGCGCGTCGGACTCGAATCGGCCGCTCGCCTTGGCGTCAAAGGCAAGCGGCCGCTCCTGAATGTCTTCGGGATCGGAACTGGCGTTCTTGAGCAGAAGATCGACCGCAAAGCCCTTGCGATCGGCGCCGGCGATCTTGTCGAGGTCGATCAGGGCGCCGGTAAAAGGGAAGCTCGAACGGCCGATCCTGATCATCGACGATAGAATTTCGACGGAGGCCCGCTCGAAATCGTAGGAGAGGTTCAGGTCAGAGGAATTGAGAGTCGAGACGAGACCGCCGGCGTGGAATGAACCCTTGGAAGTCTTGACGGTTGCCGTAAGTGCAGGCTTCCTGCCGTCCGTCGCGCGAGACGCGTTGAGCGTCACATCGGCGGTGGTCTCGATGCCGAAGGCCTCCTCCCTGGCCGATTTCCCGTGATAGAGGAACGGCGAGAGCGAGAGCGCGTCGAGGCGGGCCTCGAAGGCAGCAATGCGCCCATTGTTGCCGAGAGCCTTTGCCGTCAGCAGCGACTCTGTCCCATCGACTGCGATCGTACCGGCAACGCGCATCGAACTGTCCGGATCGTGGCTGAATTCAAGCGTCTTGATCTCGACGGGAACAACGCGCCCCCGGACGCCGCTGACTTTCAGGCTGAAATCCGAGAGCACGACGGTCTGCGTCGCCCGCCCCGCGGTCAACCGTGACATCCGGTCGCCCTGCGCGAACAGCTCCTCAAGCGCGTTACCCACATCTGCGATGCGGATGGCGGTGAGATCGATCGGCTCGCCGCGCGGCAAGAGGCCGGTGTCGAGTTCGCCTCCTTCCGCTTCGAGCCTTGAGACGTCGATGCGGCCGGTCGCCAGCGCGAAGGGATCGAGGGCGATCGAGATCGCACCGAGCTTGGCGAGGTGCCGGCCCGAACCGCTCTCCTTCAGAGTCACGCCGCGCGCCTTGAGCGCAATTGCGCCGCCGCCTGTCAAGCGGATGACCGTGCTTTCGACATCGGCGCGGTAACCCTGGCCGAGCGCGGCGTTGAGCGCGTTGCGTGCCCGGGCATTCAACGGTCCGTCGACGACCCCGCTTTCTATGATGGCGACGAGCGAAGCAACGGCGATGAAGACAAGGAGGGAACAGCACAGGAAAAGCCGTGCGCAGAAGCGCCACGCCCCGCCCGGGCGGGGCGTGTGCACAATGACCGGGTCGTGCGCCTGGGCCGAGGGCAACGCGTGCAGCGCGACGATGTCCTCTCTGCGAAAGTCGACTTTTTCGCCGCGGATTTCAGTCATCGGCCCGAGCGTCCGACCTGATCGCCCCATTGCGTGTTTCCCATCGGGCCGCTGCCACGTGAGCGATGGCCGGGTCTTTCATTCGCCCCATTTAGATCGATACTCGTCCAACCAAATCAACATGCTTCGTCTCTCGCGGGAGCGAGAGGACTAGTCATTTCCCCTTTCGCGCAAGATCGCTTGTGGCATTGAGCCAGCACGATTTCACCTCCACTCGAATCCGAGTTAAAGGATCATACAGTAGCTACGAAGCCGTCCGGCACCTGTCAAATCTATCACAACTCTTCTGGACGGACTTCGGCGATCTCCGATATGCCTCAAGCGCACTGCATTCGATCCCGAAGACGCTGCACGATTTTGGGACATGCATTAACCGCGGAATGCCCACAAAACGTGACGTAAGAAAGGTTTGATCATGGCAGGATTGGGACAAGGCGATATCGCCCCGGAGTTCGAACTTCCTCGTGATGGCGGCGGTTCGATCTCGCTCGCTGCGCTGCGCGGAAAGCCGATCGTTCTGTTCTTCTACCCGAAGGACGATACCAAAGCCTGCACGGAGGAGGCTATCGCCTTCTCGGCTCGGCAGAAGGAATTCCAGGAAGCGGGGATTGCGCTCGTCGGCATATCGCCCGATTCGGCCAAGAGCCACGATCGTTTCACCAAGAAACACGACCTTACGGTCGCCCTTGGCGCCGACGAGGACAAGGCTGTGGCAAACGCCTACGGCGTCTGGGTCGAGAAGAGCATGTACGGCCGCAAATACATGGGCGTCGAGCGGACCACCTTCCTGATCGATCGGCAGGGCGTGATCAGCCGCGTCTGGGAAAAGGTCAAAGTCCCCGGCCACGCCGACGAGGTTCTGGCCGCCGCAAAGGCGCTTTGAGCAGATACGGCAAGACCATGACGCGACTTCCGCAATTCCACAGCCTGCGCGGCGCCGCCGTCGAAGCGATCCGTGCCGCCGATCTTACCGTCAAGACCGAGCTTGCGCAGGAGGCGGCGCGGCGCTGGCAGGCGCGAACGCTGTCCCTGCGCTCGCCTTTGGACCGCGCCGTGCCCGAACGGCCCGGCCGCCCGGAAAGACCCGTTCTGACGCCACCGACCCAGGTCAAGCGGCGCTCGCTCGGCTCGCTGAAAGGGCGGATCGCTCTGCTGCACGCCATCGCCCACATCGAACTGAACGCCGTCGATCTGGCCCTGGACATCATCGCCCGCTTTGCATCCGAGCCGGTGCCGAATTCCTTCTTCGACGGTTGGATGCAGGTTGCCTTCGAAGAGGCCAAGCATTTTCGCATGGTACGGCAAAGGCTGAACGACCTCGGCGCAGATTATGGCGACCTTCCCGCCCATGACGGCCTCTGGCAGGCGGCGCACGACACGCGCAACGACCTGACCGCCCGCCTGGCCGTCGTTCCGCTGATTCTCGAAGCCCGCGGCCTTGATGTGACTCCGGCACTGCGTGCGAAGATGCGGGAGACCGGCGACGATGAGAGCGCTGCCGTCCTCGACGTCATCTACGAAGACGAGAAGGGCCACGTCGCGGTCGGAGCGAAATGGTTCCGCTTTCTCTGCGCCCGGCAGAAGAAGGACCCCGCGGCCACCTTTCAAACGCTCGTGCGGGCGAATTTCCGGGGACCGCTCAAACCCCCGTTCAACGACATTGCCCGGGCGGAGGCGGGATTGACCCCCTCCTTCTACCGATCGATGACCGCCTCCACCAACATCTGAGATAGCGTCTCGCACACACGCTTTATTAACCCTAACAAAGTGTAATTGCCGTCGAGCAACGCGAACTACGGCGCAGCGCGTCTACTGACGCGCAAACTGGGGCGCATCGGCGGGGGTGATGTGGTGTCTGTTGGTTCGGTAAACGCCTTCGGCAAACGCAGGCAAAGTCACGTCCTGATCCTGGCGAGCGGCGACAGGGTCCGGCACATGACTGTCCGCCCATGGATGGCAACCCTGGCCATCTGTTTCCTGGGAATGTTCGGCACAGGATATCTTGCCGCAACCACGTATCTGGTGCTTCGCGACGATCTGATCGGCGGAACGATCGCACGGCAGGCGCGCATGCAGCATGAATACGAGGACCGGATCGCTGCACTGCGAGCGCAGGTTGACCGTGTCACGAGCCGGCAATTGCTGGATCAGCAGGTTGTCGAGCAGAAGGTCGAGAAGCTTCTGCAGCGGCAGCTGGCACTGACCTCGAGAAGCGGCCAGTTCGGCGCACTCCCGGAAAACGGTACGGCCCTTGATCATGCCGGACAGCAAAACACTTTGCCGGCGACGGAACCGCTGGCCTATGACGGGCGCGCAGAAGCTCGGAGCGGCGTCAAGGCCATCGAGACGATCATGGGCATTGCCGGCAAGGATGATGACCGGCCTCCCCGCTCCGCCGTACTCGGCTATGCACCCGTCTCCTCCGGGAATGTGGATGGCGAAAGCGCTTCCGACCGGGCCGACCGGGTGTTTTCCAATGTTACGCTTTCGCTTAAGGGCGTGGAGCGCGAACAGATGGCGCATCTCCGGCAGATGACGGACAGCGCACTAAGGACGTCCGCGACGATCAGGGCTATCGTGGAGGATACCGGCTTCACGCTTCCCGCAGCCGACGAAGCGCTCGCCACGGATACGGCCGCGGAAGCCGGTGTCGGCGGTCCCTTCGTCGAACCGCAGGACGGAGACGTATTCGATCGGTTCCTGGTCGGTCTCGACACTGCTCTCCTTGAGCTCGAGCAGACCCGTGACGCAGCAAAAAGACTTCCTCTCGCCAGCCCGGCACCGGCAGCCGATGTCTCCAGCGGCTTCGGAAATCGGCTGGATCCGTTTCTCGGCCGTCCGGCGCTGCACGCGGGGACGGACTTTCGCGCACCGACCGGCACGCGAGTCCGCGCGACCGCCGATGGCACCGTAACGGCCGCGGGTTCTGCGGGCGGCTATGGAAACATGATCGAAATCGATCACGGCAACGGCGTCTCGACCCGCTACGCACATCTGTCGGCAATTCTGGTCGATGTCGGAGATGTGGTGAAGGCAGACGCGGTCATTGCCAAGTCGGGAAGTACCGGACGGTCGACGGGACCGCATCTTCACTACGAGGTTCGCCTGAACGGGCACGCCGTCGATCCGGCGCGCTTCCTGAGGGCCGGAACGGAGCTCGCCGGCTATCTCGATTGACAATGGGCGTGCGGGCCGCTACCTCTCCCGCGCCTGACGCGAAAAGCATGAGAATCGGGCGGATTCAACTTCCAGTGTTTCAACGTGCTGGATTTCTTGACTTTCGGCGCCTTTGGTCGTATGAGCGCCGCCACATGCTGCTGCATTTTCCAACGATCGATCAGAGTTCATCAGAACCGGAACGGAAACAGTTTCCCCTTTGACCAATTTCGCTGACCTTGGCCTGAGCCAGAAAGTTCTCTCCGCAGTTACCGATGCGGGCTACACGATACCGACACCGATTCAGGTTGGTGCCATCCCGCCGGCGCTTCAGCGCCGCGACATTCTCGGCATCGCCCAGACCGGAACCGGCAAGACCGCATCCTTCGTGCTGCCGATGCTGACCCTTCTGGAAAAGGGACGCGCACGCGCACGCATGCCGCGTACGCTGATCCTCGAGCCGACGCGCGAACTCGCTGCGCAGGTTGCCGAGAACTTCGACAAATACGGCAAGAATCACAAGCTCAACATCGCGCTTCTGATCGGTGGAGTTTCCTTCGACGAGCAGGACCGCAAGCTCGAGCGTGGCGCCGATGTGCTGATCTGCACGCCCGGCCGCCTGCTCGACCATTGCGAGCGCGGCAAGCTCCTGATGACCGGAGTCGAGATCCTCGTCATCGACGAAGCCGACCGCATGCTCGACATGGGCTTCATTCCCGACATCGAGCGAATCGCGAAGCTCATTCCCTTCACGCGCCAGACCTTGTTCTTCTCCGCGACCATGCCGCCCGAAATCCAGAAGCTTGCGGATCGCTTCCTGCAGAATCCGGAGCGGCTCGAGGTGGCGCGCCGGTCCTCGACGGCCATAACCGTTACGCAGCGTTTCGTAGCCGCACACGGCAAGGATTACGAGAAGCGCGCGGTGCTTCGTGAACTCATTCGGTCCCAGGAGGACCTGAAGAACGCGATCATCTTCTGCAATCGCAAGAAGGATGTCGCCGAACTCTTCCGCTCGCTCGATCGCCATGGCTTTTCGGTCGGCGCGCTGCACGGCGACATGGATCAGCGTTCACGCATGGCCATGCTCGCCAATTTCAAGGACGGCAACATCAAGCTTCTGGTCGCCTCCGACGTCGCGGCGCGAGGGCTCGACATTCCCGACGTCAGCCATGTCTTCAATTTCGACGTGCCGATCCACGCTGAAGACTATGTCCACCGCATCGGCCGAACGGGCCGTGCTGGCCGCTCCGGCGCCGCTTTCACGATCATCACAAAGCGCGAGACGAAGTTTTCCGATGCCATCGAGAAACTGATCGGCCAGAAGGTCGAATGGTTCAACGGCGACCTTTCGGAATTGCCCGAGCCGATGGAGAGCCACGACAGCCGTCGCGACCGCGGCAGCGACGGGCGCAAGGATCGGAAGAGGGAGCGTCCCGGCAAGGTTCACGCCGATCGCAAACCTGTCACGGCTTCAGGCAATAATACAGAAGAACTCGAAACAGTCCCGGAAAGGGTCGACGCGGTGAAGATCGAACGCAATGCCGACAGCAAGGATCGTCATAACGGCCGTAGCGACCGTCCCGGCCGCGCGCAGAATGCAGCCAATGACGACAATCGCGACCGTCGCCAGCGCAACCGCCGCGATCATGACGACGGTCCGACGCCGGTCGGTTTCGGTGACGACATTCCGGCCTTCATGCTGATCATGGGCAAGGCCTGATTCTCCGCTGATGGCACTGCCCGGTATCGATTTCCCCGGTCTCGGCTGCGGTCTGGCAATCCTGCGGGATGGAAAGATCCTCCTTTGCCGACGCCTGAAGGCGCCGGAAGCCGGTCACTGGAGCATCGTCGGCGGTAAAGTCGATCATATGGAGCTCGCGCAGGATGCGGCTCGACGCGAGGCGGAGGAGGAAAGTGGCCTTTCCATCCATTCGACCCGCTTTCTATGCATCAGCGAACAGATGATCGAAGCCGATCGGCAACATTGGATCTCGCTGATCTATGTGACGGAAAATTTTTCCGGCGAGCCGCGTCTCACCGAGCCGGACAAGCTCTCCGACATCCGCTGGTTCGACCTGACCGCCCTGCCCCAGCCTCTCTCCCGATTTGCGGCTGATGCGGTGCGGGCGCTCGCCTGAACCCCGCCACTCACCCTACTTTTTCGCCCTGAGCGCGGCCGCATAGGCAAGTCCAACCCAGCGCGCCATTTCATCCGGGTCGTCCCAAGCCGGCTCGGGGATGCTCCAATAGGGCATTTTCACCGGCTTGCCCTTGCCTTCATAGGTCCACTGCCGCGCGCCTGCTTCCTCGAGCGCCGGCGCCGATTCGGCATCGCCCTTCAAAAGAATTTCGCCGTTCACTTCCAACGCAAGAATGATGCCGTCGAAATAGATGCCCTTGCCGCCGAACATGCGGCGAATCTTGACCGGGCCGAGTGTTTCGAAAATCTCCTCGATTGCCGCATTGTCCATCGCTCAATCCCTCAATAGCCCGCCGGCAGCCACTATCGCCTCCGGCGTGTCGAGATCAAGACGCGCCGCAGCACCGAGTTCGACGTCGATCACCGGCAAGCCGCAGCGCTCGACGATGTGCCTCGCCCCGACGTCGCCGACGAGCTGACGGACGGCATGGAAGGTCTCCTTCGGCAGAATGACCGGGTTGCCGCGCTGCCCGTCGGCGACGGCACGCACCACGGCACGGCCGGATTCGGATTCAAAGGCAGCGATCAACTTCGCCAGGTGTGCCGAAGTGATGCCCGGCATGTCGGCAAGCATGACGAGCATCCCGCCGGCGTCGGCATCGAGGGCGGAGAGACCCGCAATCAGCGAAGCCGCCATCCCGCTCGGGTAATCGGGGTTCGAGACGAATGTGGCCTGCAGCCCCGCGAGTGCCGCCCGGATCTCCGCCTCCCGATGCCCTGTTACCACGATCACTCTGCCCGGAGCCGCGGCGATGGCGGTTTCCACCGACCGGCGCACGAGCGGCATGCCCTCGAACTCCGCAAGCAGCTTGTGGCGGCCATCCGGCCCCATCCGGCTCGCCTGGCCGGCTGCGAGCACCACGATCCAGACGGGACCCGGCCGCTTGCCGCCGGTGCCTTCCCGAGGCTGCGGACGCGTCGGGATTTCCTTGAGCAATCCGCCGACGCCGAGCCCGGTAATGTCGGCATTGCTCGGCCACTCGCCCGCGATCAATCGATCGAGAATCCAGTCGAAGCCGTTTTCTCGCGGGCTTCGTGCACATCCGGGAGCACCCAGGACCGGAATATCCCCTAGCCGCCCGAGCACGAGCAGATTGCCCGGGTCGACCGGCATTCCGACGTGTTCTACGACGCCGCCCGCGCGCCGGATGGCGGCAGGGATCACATCGTCCGGATCAGCCACGGCCGAAGCGCCGAAGACGATGATCAGGTCGTGCGAAACGGCAGCGTCCGAGATCGCGGCGGCGACCGCTTCGGTGGTGTGGGCCACGCGTTGCTCGCTATCGAGGCGGCTGCCGGATTGCAGGAGCCTTGCGGTGAGAACGGCGCGCGTCTTGTCCATCACCTGGCCCTTCAACGAAGGCAGCTCGGTCGCCACCAGGGCCGCGCGCCGCGGCGTGAACGGCTTGACTTCGAAGGCCAGATCCGCCCGAAGCAGTGCCTGCGCTCGCTCCACGAGCGCTTGCTGTACCGCCAGCGGGATGATCTTGATCGTAGCCACCATGTCGCCCGCGTCGACGGCAACATGATCGGCAAGGCAGGCGAGCGTGATCGCCGGATCTATACGGTTCAGCTGATCGACGACGGCGCGATTGGCAACGAAAAGACCGGCAACGGTAGCATAGACGTTGACCCGGCCCGTGGCAGCCCGCGAGAATCGCAGATGATCCGGGGCGATTGCCGCAGCTATGCGCGCCGCGGCTTCGTCCTCCGCCAGGTCGTCCGGCTCGAGCCTCGCGACAATGACTTCCGTAAGATCCGCTTCGGCAAGTGCCGCGACATCGTCGGCGCTCAGGCGATGCCCCTTCGCCAGTTTCATGGTGCCGATCTTTACCGAATGGCCCAGGAGAGCGCCTTCGGCATCGGCGAGCCGCACGGGTCCGAACCTCACTTGGCCCCCTCCACCGGCAGGTTCACGTCGCGACGCCGCAGCGCCCCGATGATTTCCGCCAGCACGGCAACCGCAATCTCGGCCGGGCTCGCGGCACCTATATCGAGGCCGATCGGGGCCTTGATACGTGCGATCGCCTCCCCCTGCACCCCTTGCGCCTGCAGGCGTTCGGTCCGAGCCGCATGGGTTTTGCGGCTGCCAAGCGCGCCGACATAGAAGCATCCCGCTTCCAGCGCCGCGCTGATCGGATAGTCATCGATCTTCGGATCATGCGTGAGAGCGGCGAGTGCCGTATAGCGGTCGAGCGGTCGAGCGGGCAGAACGTCTTCGGGCCAGTCTGCAAGAAGCTCGACGCCATGGAAACGCTCGGCCGTTGCAAAGGCGGTACGCGGATCGATGACCGCCATGTCGAAACCTGCGACCGGCGCCAGACGCGCCAATGCCTGCGAAATGTGAACCGCGCCGATCGCGACGATACGTGGGGGCGGCAGATGAACGTTGATGAAAAACGCCCTTTCCTCGACCTTCAGAAGACGGGGCCGGCCCGAGTGCAGCGCTTCGGAGACGGACGCGACCCATTCGGGCGGAATGCGATCGCCTTCGACAAAAGCCTGACTGCTGCCGTCCGAAAGATCGCCGACGACGACGGCGGCGCGCCGCGACGCACGGGCGAGATTAAGTGTCTGCAGTGTGCTCAGTTCCATCGTTCAGCCGTCAATTCGTTCGACATAGACGCGGATTCGGCCACCGCAGGAAAGGCCGACGCGCCAAGCCGTCTCATCGGCCACTCCGAATTCGAGAACCCGCGGCGTACCGGACGCAATCACCTCGGCCGCCTCCGCAATAACCGCGCCCTCGACGCAGCCGCCGGAAACGGAACCCTGAAAATTGCCTTCGCCGTCGATCACCAGATGGCTGCCGACGGGACGGGGCGCCGAACCCCAGGTTTCGATCACGGTCGCGAGAGCCACGGAGCGACCTTGGCCGTGCCAGGTCTCGGCCACCTCCAGAGGATCGAGGATGTTCGGCTCGTTCTGCATGCTGCAACTCCGAAAATTGCACTCAGGCGATGATCCTGCATCGGATCAAGTCACATCACTGTGACGCATTCGCCGGCGCGCGGTCAACGGCCGGCCGTCCATGGTTCAGGAAGCGCCGCGGATCGGCATCGCGCGCTCCGCGCCCGGACAGCGATTTCACCAGATCGGCGACGGATTCCAGGTTGTGGATCGGGCGGAACTCGTCGACATGCGGAAGCATGGCCCTGACGCCTCGGGCGCGCGCCTCGAAACCGTCGAAACGCAGCAACGGATTGAGCCAGACGAGACGGCGGCAGGAGCGATGCAGGCGATCGATCTCGATCTCCAGTTCGGCCGTATCGTCGCGCTCGAGCCCGTCGGTCATCAAGAGGACAACGGCCCCCTGCCCGAGCACCCGGCGCGACCAACGGCGGTTGAATTCGTGAAGCGTCTCTCCGATACGCGTGCCGCCCGACCAGTCCTTGACCGCCGCGATGCAGTCGTCCAGCGCCTCGTCGGGGTCGCGGTTGCGCATCTGCCTCGTGACATTCGTCAACCGCGTCCCGAAAAGGAAAGTATGGACGCGATGGCGCTGTTCGGTCAGGGCGTGCAGAAAATGGAGGAATATCCGGGTATACTTGCTCATCGATCCGGAAATGTCCGCAAGCACGACCAATGGCGGATGGACGAGCCGCGGCTCGCGAAAGCGCGGCAGGATGAAGTCCCCGCCGAACCGCATGGCATCTCGCATGGTGGAGCGCGGATCGATCCGCACCGGGCGGTGGGACCGTCGATAGCGGCGCGTGCGTACCCGGTCGAGCGGCAGCAGGATTGCGGACAATGCCTTTCTTGCCTCCGCGATCTCCGCGGCCGTCATCTGGCCGAAATCCGCCTTGCGGAAGAGTTCGCGCCCCGAGACCGTGTAGCGTGCGTCGACCTCCACCTCCGGCGCTTCGCTTGGCTGCTGCGCGCCATCCCGGCCGGCAAGAAGCGCATCACGGACGCGTTCTTCGCCGGCGCGCCGACGCCGATCCTCCCCGGAACGGGGCATGGCAATGGGGGACATGAGCGCGATCATCTTGTTCACCAGATCCGGCGAGCGCCAGAACAGCCGGAAAGCCTCGTCGAATACGGCCTGGTCTTCATGCCGCTTGACGAAGGTGCATTGGAGCGCTGCATAGAATTCGCCGCGGGAGCCGATGCCGATCAGCTTCACGGCACCGATCGCATCGGCGATGGCGGCCGGACCGATCCGCAGTCCCGTCCGCCTGAGGGCACGGGCGAAGAAGACGATATTATCGGCGAGCCTTCCATCATTCGCATGGGCTCCGGCGGTCATCCTGCTCAGCCCTGCGCCAGCAATTCGGCCTTCACCTCGGCAAGCAGGCGGCGGCCTTCGGCACCTTCGATCCGGGCGATGTCGTCCTGATATTTGAGGAGCGTCCCGAGCGTATCGGCGACCGTCTCGGGATCGAGCGCCAGCGCGTCGAGCTCCGTGAGTGCCGTGGCCCAGTCGATCGTTTCCGCGACGCCGGGGTTCTTGAAGAGGTCGAGCGCCCTCAACCTCTGAACATAGGCAACGATCTCGCGCGAAAGCGCCGCGTTGCAGCCCGGGACCTTGCGGCGGATGATCTCCAGTTCCTGCGCCGCCCTGGGGTAGTCGACCCAGTGATAGAGACAGCGCCTCTTCAAGGCGTCGTGGATTTCGCGCGTCCGGTTGGTGGTGATGATGACGATCGGCGGCTCGTCGGCCCTGATCGTCCCGAGCTCGGGGATCGTGACCTGGAAATCGGAAAGCACCTCCAGGAGAAAGGCCTCGAAAGCTTCGTCGGTGCGGTCGAGCTCGTCGATCAGGAACACCGGCGCCCGCCCGGCCGTCGTCGATATCGCCTGCAGCACCGGCCGTCTTATGAGGAACCGCTCGGAAAAGATGTCCCTTTCCACTCTCTGGCGGTCGACGGTGCCCGCCGCTTCCGACAGGCGGATTTCCAGCATTTGGGCGGGATAGTTCCATTCGTAGACGGCCGAGGCGACGTCCAGTCCCTCGTAGCACTGAAGCCGGATAAGGGGTCGGTCGAGGGCGCGCGCCAGCACCTTGGCGATCTCGGTCTTGCCGACGCCGGCCTCGCCTTCGAGGAATAGCGGGCGCTTCATCCTGAGGGCCAGGAAGAGAACGGTCGCAAGCGCGGTTCCGGCGAGATAATCCTGCGCCTCCAGCATCGCCCTCGTCTCGTCGATGGACTGAGGCAGCTTTCCTGTCACCTGTCTCGCCATGCTTCCTCCCGCGTGGACGAAAACCTATAGCGTGTGATATCCGCGGTCCACATAAATGAGCGGTGGCTGCTTCGGGCCGAGCTGCACATCCACGACCTCGCCGATAAGGATGAGATGTGTGGCCACTTCCTTGACTTCGATCAGGCGGCAGTCGAAGGCAGCGATCGCCTCGACGAGGATGGGTGCACCGGTCGTGCGCTGCGTCCACCGGCCGAGGGCAAAACGTCGTTCCATGTCGAGCTGGTCGCGGCCAGAAAAGGCGTGAGCCAGGGCGTGATGCTGGGAGCCGAGCAGGTTCAGCGCGAAACTGCCGCCACGCGAAAAGATGTCGTTGCGCCGGTTGGCTGCGTTGAGGCAAGCGAGCACTGTCGGCGGATCGTCCGATACCGAACAGGACGCGGTGATCGTGACGCCACGCCGCTCCTTGCCATCGGCCGCCGTGATCAGCTGCACATGCGACGACATGCGGCTCATCGCATCACGGTAGGTTATCGGGTCCAGCCGGGTCTTCTCCAACACATCTCGCTCCGGAACGATATCTCGCACATACATAGACTCTCGCGGAAAATATGAAACCCGGCGATGCGAGAATCTTGCGGATCAGCGGCGCTTGCAATCGATGCGGCGACAAAGCCTCGTTATACCTCGATCTTTTCCTTTGACGGGCGCGCCCACATCCTTAAAACATGGCGGTCGATAGCGGGAAATGACATGCCTAGATCAATCGCCACCAGCCTCTTTGTCGCTGCACTTGCGCTGACCGGTCCTGCTTTCGCCGCCGGCGTTAAGGTCGCGGTCGTGGCTCCCGAGGAAGGGCCTTTCGCCTCCCTCGGCAGGCAGATTTCTGCCGGGGCAGCATTCCAGGCCGGCGACCGCGGAAGCCAGGTGATCCCGATCAACGAAACCTGCGATCCTGCCGGCGGCGAGGCGCTGACGAAGGCCCTGCTCGCAAGCGGCGCTGAAGCGGCGATCGGCTTTCTGTGCACCGAGAGCCTTGAGGCCGCGCTCCCGGCCCTGGCCGAAGCCGGCATTCCAGCGATCACCGTCAGCGTCCGTTCCGACATCCTCATGGAGGACGCACTCAAGAAGGAGTGGCCGTTCTATCGCCTGGCGCCGGGCGGCAACGCTGAAGCGGCGGCGATCACCGATGCCATCGTCGCGAACTGGAAAGGCAGGCCGCTCGCTCTGATCGACGACGGGACGATCCACAGCCGCGAGCTTGTCGAAAGCGTGCGCAACGGGTTGGCCGAGATCGGCATAACGCCGGTTTTCACCGACACCTACCGCCCCTCGCAGGAGCAGCAGGTGAGCCTCGTTCGGCGACTGGCGAAGAGCGGTGCAACGCATGTCTTCACCGGAGGCGATCGCAACGATACGGCGGTGATTGCGCGTGACGCGAAAGCGGAAAACGTCCCGATAACCCTTTTTGGCGGCGACACGCTGAACGCTGCCGATCTCGACGTGCCGCTCGAGAACGGCGTCCTTGCCATGACGATACCCGACCCCGCACGATCGTCGGAGGCTGCGGCGGTGGCAAAGGCCATGCGCGCCGCCGAGATCGAGCCCGAGGGATATGTTCTGCCCGCCTTTGCCGCAGTGTCGCTCCTCGAGCAGGCAAAGGACCAGGCGGCAAAAGACGGCAGCTCGCTTGCCGATGCCCTGACGAAAGGACCCTATTCGACGGTGCTCGGGCCGATCGGGTTCAACAATGCGCACGAGCTTGCCGAAACCCCTTACAGGCTGATGCGATGGCAGGACGGGCGTTTCGTCGATGCAACCGCTACGGACAATATGGAATGATGCGGAAAGGGGCCAGAAATCTCATCACGGACGTGCCCGGATTGCTGGTCGGCAATGCTGAGGATGTCAGGCTGAAATCCGGGGTTACGACCGTGCTTTGCGATCCGCCGGCGACGGCCGCCGTTCAGGTTCTCGGTGGCGCTCCCGGTACGCGCGAGACCGAGCTGCTTGCGCCCCACAATACGGTCCAGGTGGTCGATGCGATCGTGCTCTCCGGTGGCTCGGCCTTCGGCCTCGATGCCGCCTCGGGCGTTCAGGCGGCGCTGCGCGAGATGGGGCGCGGTTTCGCCGTCGGCCCGCATCGTGTGCCGATCGTGCCCGCGGCGATCCTCTTCGATCTGGCAAATGGCGGCGACAAGGATTGGGGACGCTACGCTCCGTATCGCGATCTCGGCTACGAAGCGGCGCGAGCGGTATCGGCGGACTTCGGCACCGGCAGCACCGGCGCAGGCACGGGCGCGCTTACGGCGACCTTCAAGGGCGGTCTCGGCTCCGCGTCGACGGTGCTGGCCAATGGGATCACTGTCGGCGCCCTCGTGGCCGTGAATGCCGTCGGCTCCGCGACCGTCGGCGACACACCTCATTTCTGGGCTGCACCCTTCGAGATGGACGACGAGTTCGGCGGGCTGGGCCAGCCCACGCCCTGGCCGCAGGACGCCGCTACCCCGCGCTTCAAATTTCGGGAGCGGCAAGCGTCGGGGACGAACACGACCATCGCAGTCATAGCCACCGATGCGCTGCTCACCAAGGCGGAGGCCAAGCGTCTGGCGATCGCGGCCCATGACGGCTTTTCGCGTGCCCTGTGGCCGTCTCATACGCCCCTTGACGGCGATCTGGTCTTCGCGCTTTCGACGGGCACGAGCGGAAAGACGCCGCTGCTTCAGGACTTCATCGATCTCAGCGCCGCGGCAGCCGCCACGATGGCCCGTGCGATCGCGCGCGGCGTCCATGATGCACGAGATGCCGGAGACGATCTGATACCTGCCTGGTCCTCACGCTCCTGATCTTCGCGCCGGTTGTTCGGGAGGCCCGAGAATGCTATGGCGCGGGAAAGAGCCGGAGCCCGATGATGACCCACCCAATTCGCATTGCCCCGTCGATCCTGGCGGCCGACTTCTCCAAACTCGGCCAGGAGGTTCGCGACGTCGCCGAAGCCGGCGCAGACTGGATCCATCTCGATGTCATGGATGGACATTTCGTACCGAACATCACCTTCGGGCCCGACGTCATCAAGTCGCTGCGCCCGCACACCCGGGCCACCTTCGACTGCCACCTGATGATCGCGCCGGCCGATCCCTTCCTCGAAGCCTTCGCGAAGGCCGGTTGCGACATCATAACCGTCCATGCCGAAGCAGGCCCGCATTTGCACCGCTCACTGCAGACTGTGAAGTCGCTCGGAAAGAAAGCCGGCGTCTCCATCAATCCGGCGACGCCGGAAAGCGCCATCGAATATGTCCTCGACACCGTCGATCTCGTTCTCGTGATGACGGTCAATCCTGGCTTCGGCGGCCAGAAGTTCATCGGCGCGACGGAGGAGAAGATCCGGCGGATCAAGGCAATGATCGGCAGTCGCCCGATCGAGATCGAGGTGGACGGCGGTATCGCGCCGGATACGGCCGGCGTCGCAGCGAAAGCGGGCGCCAATGTGCTGGTCGCCGGCTCCGCCATCTTCAAGGGCGATTCCGTCGATGCGTATCGAAGCGCCATCGAATTGCTCCGCACACAGGCGGAGAAGGCACGCGGATGAAGGCGCGCGCAGCCACTGCCGGCATCATGGTGGCGATGCTTGCCGCGTCCGGTGCCGCGGCCGGTGACTATGCCGCCTTCCAACCGATCGGCTTTTCATCGGATGGCGATGTCTTCGCCTTCGAGGAATACGGTATCCAGGACGGCTCCGGCTTTCCCTATTCGACGATCTACGTTCTCGACACCAATACCGACGCCTTCCTGCCAGGCGCTCCCGTGCGCGCCGTTGCGGAAGAGGACGGAGCCGATCTGCACACGGCGCGCGGTGAAGCGCACAGGCGCTCTGCGCCGCTCATCGATGCCTATCGTCTCCACCACACGCCGGGAGTGCTCGCCGCCTATAATCCTGTGACCGAGCTCGATGCAGAGCCGCGCACACTGACCTATTCCTCATTTCCCGCCGATGCATCGTTCCGCAAGGTTTATACGCTGAAGCTCGAAGAGAAGGTCTTCGAACCGGAAGGGATTTGCGAGGGCTTTCTGAAAGAGGTCAAAGGCTTCCGTCTGACGATGACCGAGAAGGCCGGAAAACCCGCAGCGGAAATACTCGAAGACGATCAGCGGATCCCACTGAGCCGGCGTTGCCCGACGAGCTACCGCATCGGCGGCGTCGTGACCCATGTCAAGGCCGATGGCTCCGAGGTCCATGCAGTGATGATCCTGGTCGAGTCGCTCGGCTTTGAGGGCACCACCGACGGCCGCTGGATCGCGGTACCGGTGCGGATTCCCGGTTGATGGAGGGGAAGGCCGCGGTCCGGGCAAAGGTGCTCATAGCAGACCTGGACCGGCCCAAGCGCTTCCGTCTCGCGCATTCGGTTCCGAGCCTGCGGGAAGCGATCCTGGGCGCGCTCTGCTGGGGCTTCGCGATGGCGCTCTCGGCGTGGCTTGCACTTTGGTGGCGGGAAAATGACGCCACCTTCCACCTGAAAAGCATCCTCGCGCTTTACGCGTGGGGCGGCCTCATCGCATGGCCGCTCTCGCTATTTGCCGCCCGTTGCCTGTCGCAGAACCGACCGGTCGAGACACGCTTTTCGGCCTTTTTCCTGTGTCTCACCGCCGGCACGATCGGAACGACGGCATTCCTGTTCGCGCTCGACTACCGCGCTTTCTATGCGCAGTGGCATGCGACGACCGGCACTCCCACCTGGATGTTCCAGTTCGCGTTCACGTCGCTGGCCGCCTTCTACCAGTTTCTGGTCCTTGGCGTTCGCCTTTATCTGCCGCTCGGTGCCGTCGCGCTCGTGGCAACGAGTCTGCTGCTCGCGCGATCGGACGCGCGGCAACGGCGTTGAGCTTCACCGCCATCTTTGATAGAGGCACAGCCATCCTCCACTCTCGACGAAAGCTTGAAGCCCATGATCTCCCGTTACTCCCGGCCGGAAATGGTGGCCATCTGGTCGCCGGAAACCAAGTTCCGCATCTGGTTCGAGATCGAGGCGCATGCCTGCGACGCCTTGGCCGAAATCGGCGTAATCCCCAAGGAAGCTGCAAAGACCATATGGGAAAAGGGCGGCGCGGCAACCTTCGACGTCGCCCGCATCGATGAGATCGAAGCCGTCACCAAGCACGATGTCATCGCCTTCCTCACCCATCTTGCGGAATTCGTCGGCCCCGACAGCCGCTTCATCCATCAGGGCATGACCTCTTCCGACGTGCTGGACACCTGCTTCAACGTTCAGCTCGTCCGCGCGACCGATCTCCTGCTCGCCGATCTCGACAAGCTGCTCGAGGCGCTGAAACGGCGTGCCTTCGAGCACAAGGACACGGTAACCATCGGCCGTTCGCACGGCATTCACGCCGAGCCGACGACCTTCGGCGTCAAGCTCGCGCTTGCCTATGCGGAGTTCGACCGCTGCAAGCAGCGCCTTCTCGCTGCACGCGAGGAGATCGCGACCTGCGCCATTTCCGGAGCGGTCGGCACCTTCGCCAATATCGATCCCCGCGTCGAGGAACATGTGGCAGAAGCACTCGGCCTCAAGGCTGAACCCGTCTCGACCCAGGTGATCCCGCGCGATCGCCACGCGATGTATTTCGCAACGCTCGGCGTCGTCGCCTCCTCCATCGAGCGTCTCGCAACCGAGATCCGGCATTTGCAGCGCACCGAGGTCCTGGAGGCGGAGGAATATTTCTCTCCGGGCCAGAAGGGCTCTTCCGCCATGCCTCACAAGCGCAATCCGGTGCTGACGGAGAACCTGACGGGACTCTCCCGCATGGTCCGCGCCTTCGTCGTTCCGGCCATGGAAAACGTCGCCCTGTGGCACGAACGCGATATCTCGCATTCGTCGGTCGAGCGCATGATCGGTCCGGATGCGACGGTCACGCTCGATTTCGCGCTGGCCCGGCTGACCGGCGTCATCGACAAGCTTCTCGTCTACCCGGACAATATGTTGAAGAATATGAACAAGTTCCGCGGACTTGTTCACTCGCAGCGTGTTCTTCTCGCCCTCACCCAGGCCGGTGTTTCGCGCGAGGATGCCTACCGGCTCGTACAGCGCAATGCCATGAAGGTCTGGGAACAGGGCAAGGACTTCCTCGAAGAACTGCTCGCTGACACGGAAGTCCGTGCAGCTCTTTCCGAAGAGGACATCCGGGAGAAATTCGACCTCGGCTATCATACCAAGCACGTCGACACGATCTTCCGGCGGGTTTTCGGTTCCGTCTAGGTAGAACGGAAACCGCTGATCCCGGAATGGCGCACGTTTTCCATGGCCCGCATTTGACGTCCTTCGTTCAAATGCGGGCGAAGTCTTTAGCGGTCCTTTAGGTGCTCCATGTGAAGCTTGCGCCTGTCGCAATCAGGTTTCGAGAAAACCATGGTTTACAAGGACAGCCTTCAGCGCGCCTCTTCGCGCGAAAAGACGAAGATAACCGGGACCGTCACGTGCAAGACAGGTTCGACCAACGGGATTGTGGTCGATCTTTCCGACGAAGGCATCTGCTTCAGGCTGTTCTTCGATATCGGCGCGCGCACCGGTCAGGAAGTGACGATCCGGAGCGAGGAGCTCGGCTTTCTCTCCGGCATGGTGCGCTGGGTCCGCGGCGACAGGATCGGCATCAAGCTGAACCTGTCCTCGAACACGGCAGCCCAGATCTCATCCTATTACAAGTTCTTTCGCTGATCAGTGGCGATCCGAGCGGGATGTTGAGGCGGTCGCTCCCAACCCCCCGCTCGAGCGGGAGACGCTATCGCGCCGGACCGGCCGGTTCCACCAGCTTGCGGTAGAGATGCCACGTCGCGTGGCCGAAGATCGGCATGATGACGGCAAGACCGACGAAGACCGGGATGGAGCCGATCACCAGTCCGGCGGCGATGATCAAGCCCCATAGGGCCACCGGCACCGGATTGGCGAGCGTCGCTCTGACCGATGTTTCCATCGCCGTCAGCGCACCGACGTCGCGATCTAGGAGCAGCGGGAAGGTGACGACGCTTATCGACAGCACGACGACGGCAAAGACGAAGCCGACAAGATTGCCGACCAGGATCAGGTTCCACCCCTGCTCGGTGGTGGTCACACTGGTCCAGAACTCCGAGATCGAAGCCGGAGGCGTCGAACCGAAGATGGTTAGATAAAGACCCTGGGCGACCAGCAGCCAGACGACGAAGATGACGAAGAGGACAGCGGCAACCGCGAGGATCGAGGGAATTGCCGGATGGCGATGCAGCCGCATTGCGTGCGGCCACCGCGCGTCCATGCCGAGTTCGCGACGCCTGCTGACCTCGTAGAGGGCGATGGCGGCAACAGGCCCGATGAGGGCAAAGCCGGAAGCGAGCGGATAGAGCAGCGGCAACATGTTCGCTCCCGCACTCCACGTCATCAGCACGACGCCGGCGATTGGATATATGAGGCACAGAAAAACATAATGCGACGGCTTTTCCCGGAAGTCATCCAGCCCGAGACGCAACGCGTCGAACACATCCGCAATGCCAATCTTTCGTATGCCGGGATGCGCGACGGTCGGATCTGCCCCCGACAGAACATGGAAGGTTGTCATGGCTCACACTCCTCAACGAACCAGAGCAGCCACGGACCCGCGACAGTGGTGTTAAAAGATGGGCCGCTGTCGAACCGCGACTGTGAGTGTGATTATACAGAAAATGCCGCCTCTGTCGCCTCCGCCTTGACTTCGGCCTTTTTCGACTTCAAATCGCGACGATCATGAAGGTTTCCGAAACACATATCCTCATCGTTCCCGGCTACACCAACTCGGGCCCGAACCATTGGCAGACCCGATGGGAGCGTAAACTGTCGACCGCGCGCCGCGTCGAGCAGGCAGAATGGTCGAAGCCGGTGCGGGAGGATTGGGTGGCGCGCATGATCGAGGAGGTCAATGCCGCAGAGAAGCCGGTCGTCATTGTCGCGCATTCGCTCGGCGTTGCCACGGCGATCCACGCACTGCCTCACTGCACGCGGCAGATTGCCGGCGCATTCCTGGTTGCGCCGCCGGACGTCGCCAACCCGAATATCCGGCCGAAGCACCTGATGACCTTCGGCCCCTATCCGCGCGATCCCCTGCCCTTCCCGTCGATCATGGTGGCCAGCCGCAACGATTCCTTCGGCTCCTACGAGCACGCCGGCGACATCGCCAACGCCTGGGGATCGCTGCTCGTCGATGCCGGCGACGCCGGCCACATCAATACGGAGTCCGGCCACGGCCCCTGGCCGGAAGGTTCGATGGTCTTCGCCCAGTTCCTGAGCCGCCTGCGGGCGTAGGACACGTCAGCGTTGGACGCCGCAACTCACGCCTGGCGGAGACCCGCTGCCGCCACACGCAGGTATTCGAGAAAGGTCTTCTGAAGCCTGCTCGGCAACCAGTTCTCCCGAACGGTGACACCGATCGTGCGCGTCCGGAGCCGGCTGCGCACCTCATCGGCGACCGGAATGCAGCCAAGGAGATTTTCTCTTTCCTCGATGGCGATCTGGCGGCGAGAGAGCATCGACAGCCGGTCGCTTTCCAGAATGATGGCACGCGTGAGAACGAGCGAGCTCGTCTCGATACTCGCCCTTGGCGCGTCCCCGCAACCAGCAAAAAGCGCATCGAAGGCGGCGCGTATAGGCGTGCCGGGACGCTGGGCGACCCATTGCTGGGCGGCGAGCTGGTCAAGTGATGCACCCTTTCCGCTGCTGTTGAGAAGCGGGTGCCCGAATCGTCCGACCACCGCGTAGGGGTCCTCGAAAAGGGGCTCCGCCCGCAACCCCTCGAGGTCGTTGCCCGAACGCAGCGCTCCGATCAGAATGTCGCTCGCGCCGGTGCGCAACTGCTGCGACAGAGCCTCGTAGGAGCCATCCATGACTTCCACCCGGGCATTCGGGTGCTCCGCCATAAGGGGGTTGACGGCGCGCGCAATCAACAGGGTGCGCGCAAGCGGAAGACTTGCAATCTTGATCCGCCCCTCCATTCGCCCCTCGATTTCGCGGATTTCATCCAGCGCCTGCTCCAGTTCGGTGAGGGCCACCTGCCAGCGCATCGCGAGGCGGCGGCCTAGTGTATTCGGCCCAACGCCGGCCGGGCTGCGCATGAGGATGGTCCTGCCGATATTGGTCTGCAGGTCATGCAATGCCCGGTGCAGCGCCGCCGGCGAGCCGCCGCCGCTGCGCGCCGCCTCGGTGATGGAACCGTTGCCGGAAAGGGCGATCAGCGCCTCGATCTGCCGAAAGGTTATTCGCGCGATACATTTGGCGACCAGCGTCGGATCGCGCTGCGAACTCATGCCGAAGAGCTCGGCCAGCGCCAATGCGATCTGGTTCTCCATGCGGCGTATCCGCGTCAAGAGAACCTCGCCGGCCGCCGTCGGCTGACTGCCGGCAGCATAGCGCGACAGGAGTTTCGCGCCGAAGCGGCGCTCGATCCCCGCGAGCGCCACCGAGACGGCGGGTTGTGAAATGTGCAGCTCGGCGGCCGCGCGGTTGAGGCTGCCCGTCTCGCAGACCTGCATGAAGACCCGCAGATGCCGGATGTTGATATCCATTGCGATCATCTGTGCTCCGGAGGCAGATTCGAAAAAAACTATAGCTCGGCTCGGCTTTCGTATTAGCACTCGGGCCCTGTCGGATGCCAGTGTCCACTCCGAAGAATGAAGGAGCATGGATATGCATCAAAAGACCGGACTCGTCGTCAGCGCTCATTCGGCCGACTTCGTCTGGAGGGCTGGCGGCGCGATCGCCGCCCACGCAAGACAGGGTTATGCAGTCACAGTCGTTTGCCTGTCCTTCGGCGAGCGCGGCGAGTCGGCGAAGCTCTGGAAGAAGTCGGGAATGACTCTCGAGGCCGTGAAGGCGGACCGTCGGCGCGAGGCGGAAAACGCCGCGAAGGCGCTCGGCGTTCGCGATATCCTGTTCTACGATCTCGGCGACTACCCCATGCAGGTGACGCCGGAAGCCTTCGATCGGCTGGTGGACCTCTACCGCGAAATACGCCCGGAGTTCATGCTGACGCACTCGCGGCAGGACCCTTATAACTTCGATCACCCGATGGCGACCGACTTTGCGCAGCATGCGCGTGTCATAGCCCAGGCGCATGGGCACAAGCCCGGCACGCCCGTACTCGGCGCCCCGCCTGTCTATCTCTTCGAGCCGCACCAGCCGGAACAATGCAATTGGAAGCCAAACTTGCTGCTCGACATCACCGATGTCTGGGAGAAGAAACTGGCGGCAATCAAGTGCATGGAGGGACAAGAGCATCTCTGGGAATATTATACCCGTGTCGCCCTCCAGCGAGGCGTCCAGGCCTCGCGCAATTCCGACTACAAGATCACCTATGGAGAGGCCTACGAGGCCGTCTTTCCGCATGTCACCGGTACACTAGGACATGGAGCGCTGGCATGAGCGTCGTTCACCGAAATATCGAGCGGACCGGTCAGAGCCTTGTCGATGCCCTGGCGGAGTGCGGCGTCGCGACGGTCCACGAGGCGATGGGCCGCACCGGCCTGATGCAGTCCTATATGCGCCCCGTCTGGCGCGGGGCGCGCGTGGCGGGTACGGCGGTGACGGTCTCGATACCGCCTGCCGACAACTGGATGATCCATGTGGCGGTCGAGCAGTGCCGCGAAGGCGACATTCTCGTGGTCGCACCGACCTCGCTGTGCGACGCCGGCTATTTCGGCGAATTGCTTGCAACCTCCCTTATGGTGCGTGGCGTGCGCGGTCTGATCATCGAGGCCGGGGTCCGGGACGTCAGCGAATTGGAGGAAATCGGCTTTCCCGTCTGGTCACGGTTCGTCTCGGCACAGGGAACGGTGAAGGCGACGCTTGGTTCGGTCAACGTGCCGATCGTCTGCGCAGGCGCCACCGTGGCCCCCGGCGATGTCGTCATCGCCGACGACGACGGGGTCATGGTCGTGCCGAAAGCGCAGGCAGAACAAGCCGTCGCGGCCTCGCGCGCGAGGCTTGAGAAGGAGCGCAAGACGCGTGAGCGGCTGGCCGCCGGCGAACTGGGACTGGACATCTACGACATGCGCGGCGCACTCGCAGCCAAAGGACTGAAATACATCGATTGAAGCGGGAGATGGCGCAGGAGCCATTTCCGCAGGGAGGACGAATGACCACGATTGCATTCATCGGCTTCGGCGAGGCTGCGCAGTCCATCGCCGGTGGGCTTGGCGGCCGGAACGCCGCACGGCTCGCCGCTTACGATTTGCGCTTCAACGACCCGGCTGCTTCCGACGCCCTGCGCGCACGGGCGGCGGAACTCGGTGTCGAACCGCTCGACGACGTGGCCGGCATTGCTTCCGCGGATGTCGTCCTGTCGCTCGTCGTCGGTGCCGCGACGAAGGCCGTCGCCGCCTCGGCGGCGCCGCATCTTTCCGGCGAGGCGGTCTTCATCGACCTCAACTCCGTCGGGCCGGACACCAAGGCCCTCGCAGCCGGCGCGATCGCTACCGGGAAGGGCAGCTTCGTGGAAGGCGCCGTCATGGCGCGCGTGCCACCCTATGCCGAGAAGGTTCCGATCCTCGTCGCGGGCAAGCGTGCCGTCGAGGTGGCGGGGCGCCTGAACGCGCTCGGCATGAACCTCGAAGCGGTCGGCGATACCCCGGGCCAGGCTTCGTCGCTGAAGATGATCCGTTCGGTGATGATCAAAGGTGTCGAGGCCCTGCTGATCGAAGCTCTGTCCTCGGCGGAGCGGGCCGGCGTTACCGAGCGCATTCTTGATTCGGTCCAGGAGACCTTTCCCGGCCTCGACTGGCGGAATGTGGCCGACTATTACCTGTCCCGAACCTTCGAGCACGGCGCCCGTCGCGTGACAGAGATGACCGAAGCAGCCGAGACGATCGAATCGCTCGGACTGAACGCCCCCATGTCGCGGGCTGCCTGCGAGACGATCGCTGCCGCTCATGCGGCGATGAAGGATCAGGGGCTCTCCGTAAATGACGGCTATCGCGGTTTCGTGCCGGTGCTCGCACGCCGCCTGGCGAAGGACAGTTGAGATGGACGGTATCTTACAGTCGCTCGGCGTCATCTTCAGCCTTTCCGGCGTTGCCGTACTCGTCACCGGGGCCCTGCTCGGGATCGTCATCGGCGCCCTGCCCGGGCTTGGTCCGTCGATCGGATTGAGCCTGCTCATCCCGTTCACCTACAATCTCGGCCCCGAGCTCAGCATGCTGCTGATGATCTCGCTCTATACCTCAGCCGAATATGGCGGCTCTATCAGCGCGATCCTCCTGTCGACCCCGGGCACGGCCGCCGCTGCGGCGACCGCGATCGACGGCTATTCCATGGCTCGACAGGGCAAGGCGAATGAGGCGATCTCGATTTCGCTGACTGCCTCCACCGTCGGCGGGGTTCTCGGCGGGCTTGCGCTGCTGCTGCTGGCCATGCCGCTCGCCTCGCTGGCGTTGAAGTTCGGACCGGCCGGGTACTTCGCCGTCGGCGTGTTCGGCCTGAGCTCGGTCGCGGCACTGTCCGGTGGTTCGCTGGTGAAGGGTCTTGCCTGTGCCGCCTTCGGTCTTGCGCTGGCGACGGTGGGCATAGATCCGATCGCCGGCACGCCGCGCTTCACCTTCGGACTTTTCCAGCTCTATGAGGGCGTACCGTTCCTGGCGGCACTCATCGGCCTCTTCGCCGTGTCGGAAGCGCTCGCGATGGTCGAGAGCCGCGTGGTGTCTGCGCCGTCCATCAAGGACAAGGTCGGCCACGTGTTCATGTCAGCGGCCCTGTGGAAGGAAACCTGGCGCTCCATGCTCTCCGGTTCGGTCATCGGCACCCTGCTCGGAATTCTTCCCGGTGTCGGCGGCAACATCGCCTGCTGGGTCGCCCGCGATTATGCCCGCGCCCGCGACCGTCATCCCGAAGAGTTCGGCAATGGCTCCGCAAACGGCATCGCGGCACCTGAAGCCGCCAACAACGCCACGGTCGGCGGCGCACTCGTGCCCCTCCTTGCGCTCGGTGTCCCCGGTTCCCCGACGACCGCGATCATGGTCGGCGCACTCATTATGCACGGACTGCATCCCGGTCCGCAGCTCTTCAACGAGGCGCCGTCGCTGGTCTATGCGATCCTTTTCGGGACAATCATCGCGTCGCTGGTGCAATATGCCGCGGGCTCTCTTTTCCTGCCGCTCATGGCCCGGGTGATGCGGCTGCCCGACGCGGTGATCGCCGTCGGCATCATGGCCTTTGCCGTTCTCGGCGCCTTCGCCATCCGCAACCTGATGTTCGACGTCTACCTGATGCTCGGCTTCGGAGTCGTCGGCTATCTGATGAAGAAGCTCCGCTTCCCGGTCGCCCCCGTCATTCTGGCTATGGTACTCGGCTATCTGGTGGAGTCGAACTATCGTACCGCGCTCGTGTCCTCGCAAGGCGACTACACGATCTTCGTCACCGATCCGATCAGCCTGATCTTCCTCATCCTGAGCCTCGTCAGCCTGCTGACGCCGCTTTGGCGACGGATCCAGGCGCGCCGCGCCAGTGCGCGGACCGAAGAAACGGCGGACTGCACTGTCCGTTGAAAGCATCCAACTGGAGGAGAAGACATGAGTATTACAAGAAGAACGTTCGGCGCGCGCATGGCAGGCGCGGCTGTGGGGCTGGCCCTCGTCCTGTCGGGATTTGCAGCACCGGCGAACTCCCTCGCCGCGGAATTTCCGGAAAAGCCGGTGACGCTGGTGGTTTGGGCGGGTGCCGGGGGAGCGCTCGACACTTACGGCCGCAAGCTCGCCGAGCTCCTGGAAAAGGAGGCAGGGTGGACGGTGAAAGTGGACAACAGGCCGGGCGGCAGCGGCGCCGTCGGCGTCTCGCAGATCATGACGCAGCCGGCCGACGGCTACAACATCCTCGTCCTCACCGGGACACTGACCTTCGGCATCGCCCAAGGCCTCATTCCCTTCGAACTCGAGGATTTCCGCCTGCTTCGGGCCATGCAGTCGGAGCCGTCTTCGCTTGCAGTGCTTTCCGACAGCCAATTCAAGACCGTCGACGATTTCATCGGATACATGAAGGGCAATCCGAACGGCCTGAAAGTCGGCGGCCATGCGCCCGGAGGCTTTCATCAGTACATGCTGTACCAGCTCATGAAGAAGGGCGGCTTCGAAAGCGGCTGGATCCCGCATGACGCGTCGGGCAAGGTGACGCTCGGCCTCCTCGGCAAGCACCTCGATGCTGCCATGATGACGCCATCGACCGGCCTTGCGCAGGTCAAAAGCGGCGAAATCAAGCTGCTTGGCGTTTCGACCGACGAGCGTAGCGCATTCCTGCCCGACGTACCGACGTTCAAAGAGCAGGGCTACGACATCGAGGGGGCGGTCTGGCGCGGTATCGCGGTAAAGGCGGGAACACCCGACGACGCCGTCGGCGCCATCCAGGCTGCAGTGGACAAAGTGACTGCATCCGAGGACTGGAAGAAGTTCCAGACCGAGCAGTTCCAGGATAGCCCCGACTGGAAGGAAGAGGATTTCACCAAACGGGCGCAGAGCGATCTCACCAACCAGCTCGAATTCCTCAAGGCCAACGGATACGTCGAATGAGCGGTCACGCATCGGGTGCTCCGGAACATGATCTCTCCGCCGGCCACGGCGGGGAGGCACCTCACGGGCACTATTGGCAAAACCTCGTCGCGGCTCTTGTGTGCATCGGCTGGAATGCGGGCTTCCTGCTGTTGAGCCTCGGGCTGCCGGCTGGACATTCACGAGGCGATGTCGGGCCGGGTTCGCTGCCCATTCAGGTTGCTGTCTTCGGTACGGCGGTGTCGGCTGTCTATCTCGTTCAGGTCCTGAGGGGAGTCGATCTCGGCGGAACGCACGGCAGGGTCGACATTGCGCGCGTCAGCGGCCTGATGGCCCTCTTCGTCGCCGTGTGTCTCGGCGCGAACTGGATCGGGCTGGCCCTTTGCCTCGGAATCGGCGCGGGCGTGGCGACGCTGCTCTTTCCGGGCGAGAAGCCGCTCGTCCGAGCCGCAGCAACCGGGGCCGGCTTCTGGGCGATCGCCTATCTGGTATTCGGCAAGCTGCTCGCGCTTCCTCTTCCTTGAAACGACCTGACAGGAGTGAACACATGACGCCAGACGGTATTGCGTGCATGATGATGAGAGGCGGCACGTCGAAAGGCGCCTATTTTCTCGCGGACGATCTTCCGACCGACGCTGGGGAGCGCAACCGGCTCCTGCTGCGCATCATGGGGTCGCCCGACCAGCGTCAGATCGACGGCATTGGAGGGGCCGATCCGCTGACAAGCAAAGTGGCCGTAGTCCGCGCCTCGGCTCGGCCCGGTTTCGACGTAGATTTTCTTTTTCTCCAGGTCTTCGTCGATCAGGCACTGGTAAGCGACAGCCAGAATTGCGGCAATATCCTTGCCGGCGTCGGCGCTTTTGCCGTCGAGCGCGGGCTGGTCGAAGCCGCGGAAGGCGAAACCGCCATCCGCATCTACATGGAGAACACGTCCCAGTCTGCTGTCGCGCGCATCCGCACCGCGAATGGCCGACCCGTCTATACGGGCGACGCGTCGATCGACGGGGTGCCGCATCCCGCCGCCCCCGTCTATCTGACCTTCACGGACGCCGCCGGCTCAAGCTGCGGCGCATTGCTGCCCACCGGCTCGGCCGCAAACGAGATCGAGGGTGTTGCCTGCACGCTGATCGACAACGGAATGCCGGTCGTGGTCATGCGGGCGGCGGATTTCGGCCTGACGGGATATGAGAGCCGCGAAGAGTTCGAGGCGAACGAGTCTGTCAAGGCGCGTATCGAGCGCATCCGCCTCGCCGCAGGACCGCTGATGAATTTGGGTGACGTCACGAAAAAGTCGGTCCCCAAGATGACCTTGGTCGCCCTTCCGGTGAATGGCGGCGCCATCATGACCCGCAGCCTAATTCCCCACCGCGTGCATGCTTCGATCGGCGTCTTTGGCGCGCTCAGCGTGGCCACGGCATGCCTGCTGCCAAACAGTCCCGCAGCGTCCCTCGCCACCTTGCCGGAGGGCGAGGAAAAAACCCTGGCCGTCGAGCACCCGACCGGCCGCATGGAAATCCTGCTTCGGCTCGACGACGCCGGCAGCGTGGAGGAATGCTCGTTTCTACGAACCGCGCGAAAACTCTTCGATGGTCGCGTCTTCGCATGACAGCGGGGGCGCTGCTCAAAAAAACACCGCCCGGTCTCTGCCGGGCGGCGGCATGCAGGTGTCGTTTAGTTTTTCTGTAGCTGTGCAACCGCTTCCGAGAGCAATTCAATCATGCGGACGCGAATGTCGTCCTCGGATATGGCAACGCCAGCCGCGTCGAAATCGGCCTTGATCTTGCGCACGACGTCCTCGTGCCCGGCCTCTTCGAAATCCGCGGCGACGATCTCGCTCGCATAGGCTTCCGGGTCCGACTTGGCGAGAAGACCGGCGGCCCAAAGGCCAAGCAGTTTGTTGCGGCGCGCGGTGGCCTTGAACCTCAATTCCTCGTCCAACGCGAACTTCGCCTCGAAAGCCTTCTCGCGATCCTGCATCGTCGTCATCAATCGATCTCCCTGAAAAATATGCTGCCCGAAGCACCGTCGCCATAAACCAAAAGGCTCTCGAAAGTGCAATGCGCCTTTTCGCCTTCGGCGACTTTCATGATAGCCTAATCTAATCCGGGGATGGAAAGACACGCCGATTGTTAATTGTCTTCTTTTCGGATATGGACCCGCTGAGAAAATTCCCAATGCGCCTCCCAAGAGCGCCAACAACCACAGAGACAGATCCATGAATCGTCGCCGCCGTATCTACGAGGGCAAGGCCAAGATCCTTTACGAGGGTCCGGAACCGGGCACGCTGATCCAGTTCTTCAAGGACGACGCCACCGCCTTCAACAAGAAGAAACATGACGTCATCGACGGCAAGGGCGTACTCAACAACCGCATTTCCGAGTACATCTTCACGCATCTGAACAAGATCGGCATCCCGACCCATTTCATCCGCCGCCTCAACATGCGCGAGCAGTTGATCAAGGAAGTGGAGATCATCCCGCTGGAGATCGTGGTGCGCAATGTTGCCGCCGGCTCTCTCGCCAAGCGCCTCGGTATCGAGGAAGGCACCGTCCTGCCGCGCTCGATCATCGAATTCTATTATAAGGCCGACGCCCTCGACGACCCGATGGTCTCCGAGGAACACATCACGGCTTTCGGCTGGGCGAGCCCGCAGGAACTCGACGACATCATGGCGCTCGCCATCCGCATCAACGATTTCCTTTCCGGCCTCTTCCTCGGCGTCGGCATCCAGCTGGTCGACTTCAAGGTCGAATGCGGCCGCCTCTATGAGGGCGACATGATGCGCATCGTCCTGGCCGACGAGATCTCCCCCGACAGCTGCCGTCTCTGGGACATAGAGACGAAGGAAAAGATGGACAAGGACCGGTTCCGCCGCGATATGGGCGGACTTGTCGAAGCCTATCAGGAAGTGGCCCGCCGCCTCGGCATCATCAATGAAAACGAGCCGCCGCGCGGTTCGGGTCCGGTGCTGGTCAAGTAATCTCGGGGATAAGCAAAAGTGATCAAGGCACGCGTAACCGTGACGCTGAAGAACGGTGTTCTCGACCCGCAGGGCAAGGCGATCGAAGGCGCTCTCGGCGCTCTCGGCTTTGACGGAATCGGCCAGGTGCGACAGGGCAAGGTCTTCGATCTGCAGCTGGAAACCGCCGATAAGGCCAAGGCTGAAGCCGACCTCAAGGCCATGTGCGAAAAGCTGCTCGCCAACACCGTTATCGAAAACTACAGCATCTCCCTCGCCTGACGGCGGGGGCGGCCATTGCACTGCGTTGAAACAGCCCCGGAAATCCTTATATGCCGGGGGCAAAGGCAAGATAGGTACGTCATGAAGTCCGCCGTCGTTCAGCTTCCTGGTCTCAATCGCGACCGCGACATGATCGCGGCGCTGACGAAGATTTCCGGCAAGGCGCCTGTCACCGTCTGGCAGACCGAGACCGAAATCCCGGATGTGGATCTGATCGTCATTCCCGGCGGCTTTTCCTACGGGGACTATCTGCGCTGCGGCGCGATCGCTGCACGGATGCCGGTGATGCAGGCGATCAAAGCCAAGGCGGAGCAAGGCGTACGCGTCCTCGGCGTCTGCAACGGTTTCCAGATCCTCGTCGAAGCGGGCCTCCTGCCCGGCGCGCTGATGCGCAACGCCTCGCTGAAGTTCGTCTGCCGCGAGGTGAAGCTGGAAGTCGTCAACGCCGACACCGCTTTCACCCGCGCCTACGCCAAGGGTCAGGTAATCCGCAGCCCTGTCGCCCACCATGATGGCAACTATTTCGCCGATGCGGAAACGTTGAAGGCAATCGAAGGCAGCGGCCAGGTCGTGTTCCGCTATGCCGAAGGCACCAATCCGAACGGCTCCGTCAACGACATCGCCGGCATCCTGAACGCGAAGGGCAATGTGCTCGGCATGATGCCGCATCCGGAAAATCTGATCGAGTCCGCCCATGGCGGCGCGGACGGCCGAGGACTCTTCGCCTCGGCGCTGGACGTAATTGCTGCTTAAGTTTTGTCATGTAGCACTACGGGCGGAAAACCACTTCGTACTTATGAAATTGCTCCGGTCGCCGCTGGAAGGCGGCATTCGCCACCAGTTCCCGTGAGACCTCCTATGTCATCCATTGTTAACGGACGTTCCTTTGCGCTCGCCTGCGTTGCCGCCAGCCTGACGCTTGTCGCCGGTTGCCAGTCGGGGCGCCCCGCCGCACCGGCCGCGAGTTCCGCCGCGCTGCCGACCATGGAGCGCATCGCTCTCGGCGCGAATGGCTGTTGGTTCAAGTCGGGCGATGCGGCGTTCAAAGCCTATCGCCTCGCCCCCGAACTCAACTCCTTCTCCGGACGCCCGCGAATCCTGATAGTCCCGCGCAAATCACCGGAATCGCGCCCGCTTGCCGTGGTCGAGGCCGAGGGTCAACCAGCCCGCCTGCAGGCCTTCGGCCCGCTGATGAGCGAGCCCGTAGGGACGCGCATCGCCGCGGATGTGCGCCGCTGGGCCGCCGGCGGCAAAGGCTGCAGCTGATCCGACCAACTTCGGCAACGCGCCCTTCCGCGGGGCGATGCTCTCACGGAGGAGTCCAGCCAATCTATGGTCTGGAAAGACTCTTCCGCGCCGCAGACGCGGCGCTGCTGGATCCCTGTGACGAGCACTGTTGGGGTGGACGGCTCCCAACGGCATCGCAATGTGCCAGAGTGAGTCGTTAAGATATCAATCGAGGGAGACCGTCCGTGGAGCAGATTATCCGAATTGGCATGGATAC